>CALGCG010000059.1 GCA_937884485.1 uncultured Bacteroidales bacterium | reverse complement strand
CGCTTGCCGGTGCCGTTCCAGCCGGTGTTGACCAGGTAAGCCTTGGCGCCGGACTTTTCCATCTTCTTGACCAGCTCTTCGCCGTACTTGGTGGGATGCAGCTCCAGGAAAGCTGCGCCGAAGCAAGCGGAGAAGGTGGGGGTGGGCTCGGTGATACCGCGCTCGGTACCAGCCAGCTTGGAAGTGAAGCCGGACAGGAAGTAGTACTTGGTCTGCTCGGGAGTCAGGATGGAAACGGGAGGCAGAACGCCGAATGCGTCAGCGGACAGGAAGATAACGTTCTTGGCATCGGGGCCCTTGGAAACAGGGCGAACGATCTTTTCGATGTGGTTGATGGGATAGGAAACACGGGTGTTCTCGGTGACGGAGCCGTCAGCGAAGTCGCACTTGCCGTTTTCATCAACGGTAACGTTCTCCAGCAGAGCGTTGCGCTTGATGGCGTTGTAGATGTCGGGCTCGGACTCGGGATCCAGGTTGATGACCTTAGCGTAGCAGCCGCCCTCGAAGTTGAAGACGCCCTCGTCGTCCCAGCCGTGCTCGTCGTCGCCGATGAGCAGACGCTTGGGGTCGGTGCTGAGGGTGGTCTTGCCGGTGCCGCTCAGGCCGAAGAAGATGGCGGTGTGCTCACCCTTCATGTCGGTGTTGGCGGAGCAGTGCATGGCGGCAATGCCCTTGAGAGGCAGGTAGTAGTTCATCATCGAGAACATACCCTTCTTCATCTCGCCACCGTACCAGGTGTTAAGAATCACCTGCTCGCGGCTGCTGACATTGAAGGCCACGCAGGTCTCGCTGTTCAGACCCAGTTCCTTGTAGTTCTCCACCTTGGCCTTACTGGCGGTATAGACCGTGAAGCTCGGGGTGAATCTCTTCAGCTCCTCGTCGGAGGGCTTGATGAACATGTTGCGCACGAAGTGGGCCTGCCAGGCCACCTCCATGATGAAACGCACGGCGATGCGGGTGTCCTTGTTGGCACCGCAGAAAGCGTCGACCACAAAGAGTTCCTTGTTGCAGAGCTCCTTCTTGGCAAGGTCTTTCATCTGGGCCCACACGGCCTCGCTCATCGGGTGGTTGTCATTCTTGTACTCCTCGGAAGTCCACCACACGGTGTTCTTCGAGTTCTCGTCCATCACGATATATTTGTCCTTGGGCGAACGACCCGTATAGATGCCTGTCATCACATTGACGGCTCCGAGTTCGGTGAGTTGGCCTTTGTCGTAGCCCGTCAGAGCGGGATCCATTTCAAAGTTGAAGAGTTCCTCGTAGGAGGGGTTGTAGTGGATAGTCTTCACGCCGGTGATGCCCAGCGCTTCAAGTTCTTTTCTGATTTTGTCGTTCATAGTCTCTGTTTATTTTGTTTAATCCTATAGGACTTATAGGTCGTATAAGCCCTATAGGACATTTGTTGTTTAAAGTGTTTTTACTTCTCTCTGGCTTCCTTGATGGCGGCCTGGGCGGCGGCAAGGCGGGCCACGGGCACGCGGAAGGGCGAGCAGCTGACATAGTTCATGCCGGCCTTGTAGAAGAACTCGGCAGCCGTCGGGTCGCCACCGTGCTCACCGCAGACGCCGCACTTGAGGTTGGCGCGGGTGCCACGGCCACGCTCGATACCGATCTTCACCAGCTCGCCGACGCACTCGGTGTCGAAGTTGTTGAAGGGGTCGGCGGGGATAATCTTCTCGTCGACGTAGGTCTTGACGATGGCGTTGACGTCGTCGCGGCTGAAACCGAAGGTCATCTGCGTCAGGTCGTTGGTGCCGAAGCTGAAGAACTCGGCCACCTCGGCGATCTGGTTGGCCACGAGGGCGGCGCGCGGAATCTCAATCATGGTGCCGAACTTGTAGTCGAACTTCATGCCGTACTTGGCCTCGACCTCTTCCTTCACGCGGTCGGCGAGGGCTTTCTGGTGCTTCAGCTCGGCGGCGTTGATGGTCAGCGGAACCATGATTTCCAGCATCGGGTGCTTGCCTTCCTTCATCAGCTCGACGGTGGCGCTGAAGAGGGCGCGGAACTGCATCTCGGTGATTTCGGGGTAGATGATACCCAGACGAACACCGCGCAGACCCATCATGGGGTTCACCTCGTGCATGCTCTCGATGCGTGCATGCAGCTGGTCGTACTCGATGCCGCGGGCCTTGGCCACCTCGCGCTGTTTCTCCTCGGTCTGGGGGACGAACTCATGCAGCGGGGGGTCCATCAGGCGGAAGGTCAGGGGCTTGCCGTCCATCACCTTCAGCGTGCCTTTGGCGCTCTCACGCACATAGGGCTCCAGCTCGGCCAGGGCGGCCTTGCGGGCCTCCAGCGTGTCGGCCAGAATCATGTTGCGCAGCTTCTCCAGGGGCACCTCGCTGTTCTCGCCGTAGAACATGTGCTCGATGCGGAACAGACCGATACCCTCGGCGCCGAAGTCGATGGCCTTCTGGGCGTCGGCGGGGTTGTCGGCATTGGTGCGGACACCCATCTTGCGGTATTTGTCGACGATCTTCATGAACTGCTGGAAGAGGGGGTTCTCGGTGGCATTGATCATCTTCACATCCTCGTCGTAGACGTAGCCCTTCGAGCCGTTGAGGCTCAGCAGGTCGCCCTCGTGGAACACCTTGCCGTTGATGGTCACGGTGCCGTGCTCCTCGACGTTGACTTTCTTCTTGCCGAACTCGTTGGTGGAGACGGAAGCCTTCTCGAGCTCAATCTTCACGGCGTCGCAACCCACGATGCAGCACTTGCCCCAGCCGCGGGCCACAAGGGCGGCGTGGCTGGTCATGCCGCCGCGGGCGGTGAGGATACCGTCGGCGGCGCGCATGCCCTCGACGTCCTCGGGGTTGGTCTCCTCGCGGACGAGGATGTTCTTGATGCCGGCAGCCTGGTATTCCTTGGCCTTTTCGCTGGTGAGGGCGATGACACCCACGGCACCGCCGGGGCCGGCGGGCAGACCTTTGGCCAGCACCTCGTGCTTCTTCTCGTCGCTGGCGTCGAGGATGGGGTGCAGCAGCTCGTCGAGCTGAGCGGGGCTTATGCGCATGACGACCTCGCTGTCGTCGATGAGGCCTTCCTTGAGCATGTCCATGGCCATGGTCAGGGCGGCGACGCCGGTGCGCTTGCCCACGCGGCACTGCAGCATGTACAGCTTGCCGTCCTGGATGGTGAACTCGATGTCGAGCATGTCGTGGTAGTTCTTCTCAAGGATATCGCGGATGTCGCAGAGCTCCTTGTAGGTCTCGGGCATGAGCTCCTGCATGGAGTGCATCATCTTGTTCTGCTCGTTCTTGGTGTCGTCGTTGAGGGGGTTGGGAGTGCGGATACCGGCCACGACGTCCTCGCCCTGGGCGTTGATGAGCCACTCGCCGTAGAACTGGTTGTCGCCGGTGGCGGGGTTGCGGGTGAAAGCCACGCCGGTGGCGGAGGTGTCACCCATGTTGCCGAAGACCATGGCCTGCACGTTGACGGCGGTGCCCCAGTCGTCGGGGATGCCCTCAATCTTGCGGTAGCTGACGGCCTTCTTGCCGTTCCAGCTCTTGAACACGGCCTTGATGCCGCCTTCCATCTGGGCGCGGGCGTCGTCGGGGAACTCGGTGCCGAGCACCTCTTTCACGCGGACCTTGAAAGCCTCGGAGAGCTTCATCAGGTCCTCGGCGGTGAGCTCGGTGTCGCTCTTGTAGCCCTTGACAGCCTTGTACTCGTCGAGCATGTCGTCAAGCTGCTTGCGGATGCCCTTGCCGTCGGCGGGCTCGATGCCCTCGCTCTTCTCCATCACCACGTCGGCATACATCATGATCAGACGACGGTACGAGTCATACACGAAACGGGGGTTGTTGGTCTTCTTCAGCATGCCGGGGATGGTCTTGCTGCTGAGGCCGATGTTGAGGACGGTGTCCATCATGCCGGGCATGGAGGAGCGGGCGCCCGAACGGCAGCTGACGAGCAGCGGGTTCTCGGCATCGTCGTATTTCATACCCATGAGCTTCTCGATATTCTCAACACCTTTCCACACCTCGTCCATCAGGCCGGCGGGCAGTTGGCAGTTGTTGGCATAGTAGGCCGTGCAGCACTCGGTCGTAATGGTCAGTCCGGCAGGCACCGGCAGACCCAGCAGGCACATCTCGGCCAGGTTGGCACCCTTGCCGCCCAAAAGGTTCTTCATGTCAGCTTTTCCCTCGGCAGTTTTGCCTCCGAAAGTGTAAACGTACTTTGTCATCTTAGTTTAATGTGTTTGTTATTAATATATTAAATATAAATTTTTCATTTTAGAAAATGCAAAGATACGAAAAAGCTGTCACATAGCCAAATATTTTTTTCAACAACCGCCAAGAAAACAGGCCCCGTCCCTCCGGCCGCAACGCTGGCGGCAGCCTCCGCCGGCGGGCAACACGGCATCGGCGGCGCAATCCGAAACGCCCCTTCGGCGAAAAACCCATTCGCCAAACAAATATCCATTCCGCCCATCCGACCCCTCAAATTAACATTCCTCATGCCCCCTCCCCGACCCCCGGCGCCACCATCCTCCTGCCAACGCCCTGCCATCTCCCATCGGGGTGGGAGTTGGTAGGGTGTTGGTAGGGAGTTGGTAGGGAGATGGCAGGGTGTATATGCTTCTGATATACCAGTTGTTACCCTATTTTGTAGCCACTTTGTTCCAAAACAGGGTCTAAAAGTGTTAAAATTTATCGCAAATCGATACTAAAACAGAACGGGAAATCACCGTGTCCGACCACACATGTCGATAAAGAAATATCGAAAACGTCTGGACGAGGGATTTATTTTTTTGCGTAATGGGGATGGAAAGCGTCGATGGTGTTGCGGAGGATGTCGCGGGAGAGGTGGGTGTAGATTTCGGTGGTGGAGATGCTTTCGTGGCCCAGCATTTCCTGCACGGCACGGAGGTCGGCGCCGTTTTCGACCAGCTCGGTGGCGAAGGAGTGGCGCAGGGAGTGGGGGCTGACATGTTTCTGGATTCCAGCCTGTTCCACGGCTTGCTGGAGGAACATGAAGACGAAGTTGCGCGAGAGGTGGGTGCCGCGGCGGTTGAGGAAGACGTATTTCTCTTCGCCGGGCTTGACGTCGACATGGGAGCGGACGGTGTGGATATAGGTGAGCATCATTTCGAGGGCGCGGGGGTTGATGGGCACCCAGCGTTCCTTGTCGCCCTTGCCGATGACGCGGAGGCACTGTTCCTGCTCGTAGATGTTCGACAGCTTGAGGTTGACCAGTTCCGACACGCGGAGGCCGCAGCCGTAGAGCACCTCGACGATGACGTTGTTGCGGTATTGGTCGGGCAGGCTGAGGTCGAAGGTGTCCTGGATTTTCGCAATGTCGTCGTCGGTAAGCACATCGGGCAGGTGCTTGGGGCGCAGGGGCAGGTCGAGGAGGTCGGCGGGGCTGTCCTTGACGGCGTCCTCGACCACCATCATGTGGAAGAACATGCGCCAGCCGGCTATCATGCGCCGCTGCGAGGTGGGGGCGATGCCGGTATCGTTCAGTTGCGCAAGGAGTTGCTGCAGGTGTTCGAGGCTCACATGCTCGCTGTCCACCTGCTGCTCCACCATGTAGCGCGCCAGGTGGTCGAAGTCGCGCAGGTAGGCCTGCACGCTGTTGTCGGCCAGGCCTTTTTCCAGCCGCAGGAAGGCCTCGAAATCGCGCCGGTTGCGCTGCCATGTCTGTTCGATGTTGTTCACTGCCTCGGGGGATATGCTTGTGGTTGTAATCTTCTGATTGTTAATTCTTCAAGTACCATATAAGGAAATCCAGGAGCCCCTCCTGGTCCTCGTATTTTTTCTGTTTCTTGGGGTCGGGGTTGTCGAGGTCCACCATGCCCCAGGAGTAGCGGCTCTGGATGTCGGCCGTGCGGCGGCGGAAGTAGGGCGAGGAATGCGAGGGATTGCGCTTCAGCGGCGACGGGAGGGTGGCGGCGAGCTGGGCGGCCTCGCGGCGGCTGAGGGTCTTGGCGGAGTGGCCGAAGTAGTGCTGCGAGGCGGCCTCGGCGCCGTAGATGCCGTCGCCGAACTCAATGATATTCAGGTACACCTCCATGATGCGGCGCTTGCTCCAGAAGGTCTCGATCAATATTGTGTAGTAGGCCTCGGCTCCCTTGCGGAGGAGGGTGCGGCTGTGGGGGAGGAAGGCGTTTTTGGCCGTCTGCTGGCTGATGGTGCTGCCGCCGCGGAAGCGCTTGCCGCTCTTGTTCTCGCGGTAGGCCTGCTTCATCTGCTTCACGTCGAAGCCGTTGTGGTACTGGAAAAGGCCGTCCTCGGAGTGGATGACGGCGGTGACGAGGTTGGGCGATATGTCGTCGAGGGGCACGTAGTCGCACTTGAAACGCACGGCGCGCTGGTCGTCGCCCAGCTGCTGGCAGAAGCGTTGGAGCATCAGCGGCGTCACCGGAGGGTTGAAGACAATGCCCAGCAGCACCTGCAGCACCGTCATCAGCCACAGGCCCGCTACCGTCATCCATGCCACACGCCTCACGCGGCGCCAAAACGAGAGCGTGCGCCACGGCTTGAGCCATCGGCGGCGCCCCGAGGCCTCGGTTTGCTGATTCTTGTCGTCCATGCTTTTCGTTTCTGTTTTCCGCCTTGTTAAACGCAGAATGTTTTTTTTTATTGCCTCATCCTGCCGTCGGTTTCAAAAAAAGCGCAAGAGAAGCAAAATATTTTTGCTATATTAAAAAATATTAGTACTTTTGTAAAAATCAACAAACAACAAAAATATTTATAACCCATTTAAAAACAATATAATATGGCAAAAGTTGCTATCAACGGCTTCGGCCGAATCGGAAGAATGAGCTTCCGCGCCATGCTCGCCCACCCCGAGCTGGACATTGTCGCTATCAACGACCTTACCGACGCCAACACCCTGGCCTACCTGTTCAAATATGATTCCGTCCACGACAACTTCGAGGGCGAAGTGCATGCCGAAGGCGACTGCCTCGTGGTCAACGGCAAGAAGGTGAAAATCTATGCCGAGCGCGACCCGCAGAACCTCCCCTGGAAGGACCTCGGAGTGGACATCGTGGTGGAGAGCACCGGTCTGTTCAAGAAACGCGAGCAGATGATGAAGCACATCAACGCCGGCGCCAAGAAGGTCATCCTGACCGTTCCCGCCAGCAAGGCCGAGGACGTCGACGCCACCGTCGTCATGGGCGTCAACGACAGCGTGCTGACCAAGGAGATGCAGCTCGTCTCCAACGCCAGCTGCACCACCAACTGCCTGGCCCCCGTGGCCAAGGTCCTGAACGACAAGTTCGGCATCAAGCGCGGTCTGATGAACACCGTCCACAGCTACACCAACGACCAGAAGATCCTCGACCAGCCGCACAGCGACCTCCGTCGTGCCCGTGCCGCCGCCGTCTCGATCATCCCCACCTCCAGCGGCGCCGCCAAGGCCGTGGGTCTGGTGATCCCCGAACTGAAGGGCAAACTCGATGGCTTCGCCATGCGCGTCCCCACTCCCGACGGTTCTGTTGTTGACCTCACCGCCGAGCTGAACTGCACCGTCACCAAGGAGCAGATCAACGCCGCCGTCAAGGAAGCCGCCGAAGGTTCCATGAAGGGCATCCTGCAGTATGTCGAGGAGCCCATCGTGAGCATCGACATCATCGACAACACCCACAGCAGCATCTTCGACAGCCTCCTGACCCAGGTCATGGACGGCAACTTCGTGAAGATCGTCAGCTGGTACGACAACGAGAAGGGCTACAGCACCCGCGTGGGTGACCTCGCCGCTAAACTGGCCAAACTTCTCTAACGTCCAGATATGCTGTTAGAAAATAAAACTGCAATCGTGACCGGTGCCACTCGTGGCATCGGTCGCGCTATTGCTATACGGTTCGCCAAGGAGGGCTGCAACGTGGCTTTCTGCGGCCGCTCGCGCGGCGAGAAGATGATTGCCGTGGAGCAGGAACTCACGGCCCTCGGCGTAAAAGCCAAAGGCTATGTGGCCGATGTGGCCGACATGGAACAGGCACAGGCGTTTGTGAAAGAGGTGCTGGTCGACTTCGGCAAGGTGGACATCCTGGTCAACAACGCCGGCATCACCGACGACAGCGCCGTCAAGCGCATGACCGAGGAGCAGATGGACCGCGTGATGCACACTAACCTCGGCTCCGTCTTCTGCATGACCAAGGCCATACAGCCGTCGATGTGGAAGCAGGGCTACGGCTCCATCGTCAACATCGGTTCGGTGGTGGGCATCGCAGGCAACTACAACCAGGCCAACTATGCCGCCTCCAAGGCCGCCATCATTGGCTTCAGCAAGAGCTGCGCCAAAGAGTTCGCGGCCCGCAACATCCGTGTCAACGTGGTGGCTCCGGGCTTCGTGGAGACCGAGATGACCGCCGAGGTGCCAGAGGAGCTGATGAAGACCTGGTGCCAGCGCATCCCCATGAAACGCCCCGGCACCCCCGACGAGGTGGCGCAGGCCTGCGTATTCCTGGCCAGCGACATGTGCCCCTACATCACCAGCGTCGTCCTCCCCATCTGCGGGGGCATGGAGGACGCTTGAGAAATGAGAATTGAAAATTGAAAATTGAAAATTGAGAAACACGTTGCCCATCAAACCCATTAACCCCATCAAACCCATCAACCCCTTTAAGCCTATCATCATGGGCGTTGTCCTGCTGTTCGCCGCTTGCGGCGGTCCGCAACAGCAGGCCTCCACCACCGACACCGTCACCGACGACTACGGCCGCACCGTCGTCATCCCCGCCCACCCGCAGCGCGTGGTGAGCCTCTCCCCTGCCGTGACGGAAATCATCTACGCCCTCGGCGCCGACAGCCTCCTCGTGGGACGCACCGACTTCTGCGAGTATCCCGCCGAGGCGTTGCAGATTCCCACCGTCGGCGGCATCAGCAACCTGAACATCGAGAAGATCCTCTCGCTCAATCCCGACCTGGTCATCAGCGGCTCCATGGTGGGCAAGAAAGCCACCGACCAGATGGACCAGATGGGCACCCCGATGGTGTGCGTAATAGAAAAACCCCGGTTCGAAGCCCTCTACGACAACATCCGCGCCATCGGCCGCCTGGTGGGCAAGGAAAAGGAGGCCGACTCGCTGAATAATGCACTCCGCAGACGAATTAATTACCTCGGATTGGACACCACCCTTGACGAGGCTATCAGAAACATCCGCAGTTTCAAAGACATCGAAGTCAAGGAGAGGTGGGCTGAACTGGTCAATACACTTCGTTACAAGGATTTGACACCATCTGTCTACTACGTCGTCGGCTTCGGGCCCACGGGCAATTTCACCGCCGGGGGCAACACCTTCATCAACGACATCATCCGCATGGCTGGAGGCCGCAACATTGCCGAGGAGGTCGAGGGATGGAACTACAGCCTCGAAGCCTTGATGCAGGAGAATCCCGACTACATCATCGTGCGCCGCGAGGACAGCGCCGCCTTCTGCTCGATGAAGCCCTACAACACCCTCGACGCTGTGCGCAAAGGGCACGTTATCGGCATCGTCAGCGGAACGCTGGACCTCCAGGTACCGCGCAATATCGACGCCATCCTCTACCTCCGCCAGCGCATGAGCGAATAATCAACGCAAGCGGTTGGCAAGGAAATGCTTTCGGGTGACAGCGAAGAAAAGGGCCACACCGATGGCATGGACTATGGCCACGGCGACAAAAGCTTCGATATAGCCTACGTGCTCGGCGACAATGCCGCCTAGCAGGATGCCCAGGCCGAGCCCAAGGTCCCAGCCGGTGAGAATGGTGCTATTGGCTGTGCCACGTTCGTTGTGCTCGGCGAGGTCGACAATCATATTCTGCATCGACAGCCACATGTGTCCGTTGCCGAGACCGATGAGGAGTGCCGAACCGTAGTAGCCTACGGGGTGGTGCACGGTGGCGAACAGCAGGTAGCCCACGGTGGAAATGATGATGCCCTCGGCGGCATTGTGCACCACCCTACCCTGCCGCAGGGCACGGCCACCCTGTATGCGCGACAGCATCAGGCCACCGCTGAGGATGGCAAAATAGGTGCCCGTGCCGGTGGTGATGCCGAGGGTCTCTTTGCTGTAGATGGCCAGATAGTTGCTCAGCACACCATAGCACAATCCGAACACCGCGACATTCAAGCCCACCAGCCATCCACGAAGGAGGAAGAAGCGGTCGAGCGACAGCTTTTTCTTGTCCTGCATCAGTTGCCGCTCGGGGAGTTTTATCGTGGCATCGACAACGAAGCCCACCAATGCCACCGCCAACGCCAGGAGGAAAAGGAACTGGAAACTGTGGGTTTGTGTGTAGACATAAACACCGATGGTGGGTGCGATGGCGGTGCCAAGGTTGTTGCTGAGGCCGTAGTATCCAATGCCCTCGGTGCGACGGCTGGAGGGCAGCACATCGATGGCCACGGTACTGTTGGCCACCGACGAGGCGCCGAAGGGGCCTCCGTGCAATGTGCGTACGATAAAGAACATCAGCAGCGTTCCCGCCACCAGGTAGCCGCCGAAGATGATGGCATTCAGCGCCAACGCCAAGAGCAGCACCTTCTTGCGGGGAAAGCTGTCGGCCAGGTAGCCGCTGAAGGGACGCACCAGCAGCGCCGCCACGATGTAGCCCGCCAGCACAAGGCCAATGGTGTCCTTGGTGGCGCCAAACTGCTCGCTGAGGTACAGCGGCAGCAGCGGCGTCAGCAGATAGCCCGAGAAGGCCATTGTGAAGTTGGCCACCATCACCTTCCAATAGTTCGCATTCCAGAGTTTGTCTTGTTGCATAAGTAGTCAAGAGCCTCCCGTAATCTTTTTTGTCAATCGTCGTTCTTGGCGTTGGGGACCGCGAAG
Source organism: uncultured Bacteroidales bacterium (assembly GCA_937884485.1). Taxonomy (GTDB): domain Bacteria; phylum Bacteroidota; class Bacteroidia; order Bacteroidales; family P3; genus Colimorpha. The sequence continues at coordinate 10,976 of CALGCG010000059.1, read as the reverse complement.
ATGACCGTCAGCGCCCCCACGGCGCCGGCGGCAAGCACTATGGGCCGCGCCACCGAGGTGGAGGGGATGAAGACAAATGCCGAGAGGAGCACGAAAAACACCATCACCCCCACGGCGCCGGCCTTTTGGGTGACCGTCATGCCTCCGTGCTTGTGGTAGGAACGGATATACTTGCCCAGCCAGGAGTCGAGCAGCCATTGCTGCAGACGCGGCGACGAGCGGTAGAAAAGCCACGACGCCAGCAGCAGGAACGGCGTCGTGGGAAGGCCCGGCATAATCACGCCCAGCACACCCAAGCCTACACAAATCAATCCTATGGTGATATAGATTATCCTTTTCATTTTCAGTTGCTTTTATTGTTTTCCTCCCACAATGGGTCGGTGGAATATCCGTTGAGTGCCGACTCCAGGCTGCAGGCACACCTGCGGACGACGGGACGGTCGGGATACATCTCCCGATACAACGCCACACGGCTTTCCAAGTCCATGACCGCGAGTGGGTCGCGATTGTCGTTGAGCCTCAGTCCGAGCACCAGGGCCGGGTCGTGCAGCGGCGGCCGCCAGCCATCGTAAAGACAGTATTCCGTATGGTAAAGGAACTTCATTCCGGCGATGCGCTCCGTCATCGGATTGCCGTCGGGCACGCAGCCTTCATCGTAAGCCTTGCACGCAGAGCTGTAGCTTTTGCCGCAGCCGAGGGCGAACAGGACACAGAGCAGTATGCCAGCCAGGTACCACCACCTTGCGGAAGCAAATATCGGACGAACCAAATTGCGCCACACCAGCAGGAACAGGAACCAAAGCGGCACAGGCATACACACCACCCATACTCCCAGGAACAGGCACCAGTAGACGTACACACACGTGCTGATGCCGCACAGCAAGGCATTCACGCCCCTCATCCGCGTCTGCTCCAACCTTGTGAAACCGATGACGTTCAGGAAGCTGACCGCCTGCACAATGGCGGCCCACAACACCGGACGGCAGAAACCTGCGTTGCTTGCAATGTTGCCACAAATGCAGATTGCAACCAACACCAAATTGACGCCCGGCACGACCTTGTGCCAAAAGCCACTCCAATCTTTCGCCATCATTTTTTTAACAGTTTTCCCGAATAACGGCAATATCGCGTTTTTATTGTCCCGAAAAAAATATCGCCAGCGAGCAAAAATACGGCTTTAAGGGTCCCGCCCACAATAAAACCCGACAAACGCCGTTATTGAAGGCATTATGGATAAACTTAGCTATGCATTGGGCCACAACATTGGCCACCAACTGATTGGTATGGGCTTGGGAAAGAGCCTGAACATTGAAGATTATGCCGCCGCCATCCGCGACGTGATGGAGGGCCGGCCGGAACAGATGAGCGCCGCCGAGGTGCAGCAGGTGCTGCAGCACTTCTTCAACGAGCTGGAGGAGCGCCAGCAGGCCGAGGCCGCCGAGCGTGGCCGCGCTGCACGTGCCGACGGCGAAGCCTTCCTGCAGCGCAACAAACTGCGTCCCGAAGTGACCACCACCCCCAGCGGCCTGCAGTACACCGTGTTGCAGGAAGGCAACGGACGCCAGCCCAAGGCCAGCGACACCGTGCGCTGCCACTACGAGGGCCGCCTGCTCGACGGCACAGTCTTCGACTCCAGCTACCGCCGCGGCGTGCCCGCCGACTTCGGCCTGCGCCAGGTCATCAGCGGCTGGACCGAGGGCGTGCAGCTCATGAAGGAGGGCGCCAAGTACCGCTTCTTCATCCCCTACAACCTGGCCTACGGCGAACACGGCGCCGGTGCCGACATACCACCCTACGCCGCACTCATCTTCGACGTCGAGCTCATCGAAGTGCTATGATTGCCGCCCTGCTGTTTGTTCTGATTGCAGCGGTATATGTGGGGTGGCATCTTTGGATGCTGCCCCCTGTTGCCATCGGGCTGCGATGGCTTTTGCCGCTGGTCGAGGCGTTGTGTATTGGCTTGGCCGTGCTGTCGCTCACGCGCTACCTCGACTGCCTACCTATGGGCATGGCTCGCTTTGCCTACAATGTGGGAAACAAATCGCTCATCGTGTTGCTCTACCTGCTGCTGTTCTTCGTCGTGGCCGACCTGCTGCGGCTTGTACACGTGCTGCCCACAGCATGACTGCGCGACAACTGGTGGACCTCGGGCGCCCTGCTTACGCTGCTGACTGCGGTGTTTGTCTATGGCAGCCTGCACTATCACGACAAACAACGTGTGCAGATGGATGTGGAGAGTGGAATGTAGAAAGCGGAAAGAAGGAAATTCGCCTTGTGGCTGTAAGCGATTTGCACCTTGGTTACCACAACAGACGGAAAGAACTCGCCCGGTGGGTCGACATCATCAACTCCGAACACCCAGACGCCGTGCTTATCGCGGGCGATGTCGTCGACCGCTCTTTGCGGCCGCTTCTGGCCGAAGACATGGCCGCCGAGCTGCGCCGCATCGAGGCTCCGGTATACGCCTGCTTGGGCAATCATGAATACTACGCCAACTACTATACGCCAGGCGAGGTTGAACGATTCTTTGCAGACGCCGATATCACACTGTTGCGCGACTCGGTTGCTGCCACACCCTTCGGCACCATTATCGGCCGCGACGACCGTTCCAATAGCCGCCGCCTCAGCATCAGAAAAATAAAAGAGAAATATTCGATTTCAGACACCCAATTCACCATACTCCTCGACCACCAGCCCTACCATCTCGAAGAGGCTGAAGCCACTGGCATCGACCTGCAGGTGAGTGGGCACACGCACCGCGGCCAAGTGTGGCCGTTGTCGTGGATAACGGATGCATTGTACGAATGCTCGTGGGGCAGCCTGCGCAAGGGCAACACCCAATACTACATCAGTTCAGGCCTCGGCATCTGGGGCGCAAAATACCGTATCGGCACTCAGTCGGAATACGTCGTCATCATCATTTAATGACCCAGCCGTTACAGAGATTGCTTGATTGTTTAATTGCGACAACCACTAAACCAATCACACATTCACTCATTCACTCATTCACACATTCACATATTACTCACGCTCTCCATTCGCGACAATCGTTCGGTCTACCTTCGGTCTTCATTCGATCTTCCTTCGGTCTTCATTCGACCTTCCTTCGGTATAAAAGCGTACAACGGTCGAAGAAAGACCGAAGGTAGACCGAAGGTAGACCGAAGGAAGGTCGAGCAAAGACCGAAGACTCAGTATCTTAGACATGATCACAAATGATAATCTATTAAAATACAAACTATTGGCATGAAAAATAATCGTACCAAGATGAAAAATGTTGGCTAATAGACTCTGAGCTCCGGGTGTGCGATGCGCAGAAACCAGTAGCGGAGGTTGCCGGCGATATCGCGCAAGAAAGAGTTAAACGGAGCTGCGAGGCGGGCGCCAACAACGACTATGGCGACAGCCACAAGGCCGTACCATGCGCCGAACGGCAGCAGTGCGTCCATCCAGGCACCCCGGGTGGCAGCCATGACGATACCGATTACCAAAGCATAAACTATCGACCCAAAGAAACGCACCCCCCAGTTGAAAGAGCTGCGAAACTGCGGGTCGGCCACTCGGGGCTTGACCATCAGGTGTGTGGGTATCAACGGCAGAGGATAGCATACCAGCGCAAAGAGTGCCACGAGGCGCAGTGGACGCCAGACGACGGCCACCGCCAGCACAAACAAAACGGCCAGTGCGGCCGTCAGTGTGGCCGCGAGGCTCCAATGTTCGGCAATGACCTTCTCCCCTATCTCGTGTCTGCTGCACATGGCTTGAAACCTTCCACTTATTTCCATTTGCCGGGCGAATTCCTCGGGATTGCTTTCGGCCAGTGCATCGAGCCGACGGGCAATTTGTTGCCTGACAATGAAACGATTCCAGGCATTATTTGGCAAACGAAGCTGACGGCGCAGAGCGCGGTTCTGCATGTTGCAGAGGGTGAGGATGCGATTGTAGCAGTCGGCGATGCCTGCTGCCTGTGTGGTGCGTATGTCGAGCATCAATGGACTGAGGCTGCCCCTGAGGGCATCGCGCATCTCATTCAATGCCAACGGCTCGTTTGAACTGTAGGTATCCATATAAGGCTGCACGGCGATGGGGCGGCCGATATTGACAACGAGGTTGGCATACGGGCGCTCGTACTCGTCGAAGTCGATGCCCGTGGGCACTATGTACAATGGACGCTCGCCGAGGGCCTGTTGCGTCTGGCAGGCAATGCGGAACATACCTTTGACGAGCGGAAGAAGGGCGTGGCGGTTGTTGTGGCGTCCTTCGGCCATGAGGCAGAGCGGGTAACCGTCGAGCAGCACATCGCGGCATCGGTCGAAAATCTCTTGGTTGCGACCAAGTTGCTGCTGTCCGTCACGAATGCGATAGACGGGCATAATCTTTAGAAATGTCAATATGCGCCGCAGAGTGGGATTATTGAAAAGGTCGGCACGAGCCAAAAACACTGGGGGCTTCGGAGCAAAACAGAGCACGGCAAGCGGCTCCATCAGTGCCTGCTGGTGGCATGGGGCTATAATGTACGGACTGTCGGTGGGAAGGTTTTCTATACCCCGCACGACGAAACTACGATAGTGGCAACAAAAACCATACTGAACGACAGGAGACAGCAGGTTATAAATCCAGTTGTTGTCTTGGATATGCCTAAGACGTTTATTTTTAATCGCTTTGGACATAAAACACATCAATAATCACACTGCAAATATACTAAAATTTATTAATTGGCGTTATTTCCACGAAAATAATACCAATAAGCATTAACACACTAACTAACGCATTAACGCAATAACACATTAAACATATGACCTCGTTTGCAGACCTCTCTACATGGGCATGGCTCATACAGTTTTTCATTATCGCTGTGGCACTGCTTGTTGCCAATGTGGTGCGGTGTAATGTGCCGCTGTTCAGACGAAGCCTGCTGCCATCGGCGTTGCTGGCGGGCTTGATTATCCTCTGCCTCAAGCCGCTGGACATTTTCAACACGCTTGTCGACAAACACGCCATGGAGATTATCACCTACCATGCGCTGGGCCTCGGATTTGTGGCCATGGCTTTGAAGAACAAAAAAATCAAGAGCGCCACAACCACGATGAAAGTGGTGGAGACTGGGGCCGTCACCGCAAGTACCTACATACTGCAGGGACTGGTGGGACTGGCTGTCACGGTGCCGCTGTTCCTGCTCTGGAAAGGCCATGACTTCTTTTATGCCGCCGGGCTGCTGCTGCCCATGGGCTACGGTCAGGGTCCCGGACAGGCAATGAATTTCGGCGTCACCTTCGCCTCGTGGGCCGAGGGGCAGGGTCTGGTGTTCCACGGCTCCGACTTCGGACTCAGCATTGCAGCCATAGGCTTCATCGCAGGCAGCCTTGTGGGTGTGGTATACATGAATATTCTGCGCCGCAAAGGCAAACTGAAGATTACAGCCAACGCAGAAAACCAAGCCAACACCTTGGCCGACTATGAATCGAACGGTGAGATACCGCACTCGGAGTCAATCGACAAAATGACCGTACAGTTGAGTCTTGTGCTTCTTGTTTATGGATTGGTATTCCTGCTGATGTACGGTGTACAACAGCTCGACCTTGGCCAGTTCGGAGTCAAGACACTCAAGCCGCTCGTGTGGGGATTCAACTTCCTCTGGGGCACGCTGATCGGTGTCCTGATGCGTTGGATTATCGGACGTCTGCGAAAGACCAATATCATGCAGCGCGAATATATCAACAACCACTATCTTGACCGTATTGCCGGCACATGCTTCGACGTGATGATTGTGGCCGGCACTGCCGCCATCGACATGGGCAACCTGCGCGGCCTCTGGCTGCCGCTCATATTGGTGTGCATTCTCGGCGCCGTTGCCACGTTCTGGTATGTGCTGCGCTGCTGCAAAAAACTCTACCCCGACTATCAGTATGAGGGCTTTTTCGCCATGTTCGGCATGCTCACCGGTACCGCAAGCAACGGCATGATACTGCTTCGCGAAATAGACCCGCGCTTCGAAACGCCCGCCGCAAACAACCTTGTGCTGCAGACCATACCGGCCCTCGCTTTCGGTTTTCCGGTGCTACTCCTGATGGGATTCGCCCCGCAGAGCCTCACCAACACGCTCATCACTATGGGCATCATGGTTGTGGCGCTGACTCTGTTTGCCATATTTATTTTCCGCAAAAAGAAATCAAAAAACAGCAAATAACATGAAAAACAACATTATCCTTGCCATCCTGCTTATAGCATGTCCCGTCGCCTCTCTCGGGCAAGACACAGCCAAACACGTCCGCAAAGGGTGGACATTCGGTGTGCTGCCCAGTGTGGCATTCGATGCCGACTTAGGCTTCCAGTATGGCGCGCTGACCAACATCTACTACTTCGGCGACGGAAGCACCTACCCCGAATACTTGCACTCATTTTATGCCGAGGCAGCTTATACCACCAAGCACTTCGGTCTCTTCCGCTTCAGCTACGACTCGAAGTACCTCATCCCCAAGCACCGCCTCAGCGTCGACCTCTCCTACCTGCCCGACCAGATGTGCGACTTCTACGGCTTCAACGGCTACCAAAGCAACTACAACGTAGCCTATTCATCGCAGGACGATCCGGCCTATATATCGCGCGCATACTATAAATATCATCGTGACCTCTTCCGCTTCAGCGCCGACCTGCAAGGCTCGATTGCACGTAATCTGTATTGGAATGCCGGCCTCGGCCTGCTGCACTTCAACGTAGGCTCTGTGGATATCGACCGCCTCAACTCCTACACCAAGAACGAGGAAAAATGGCTGCCTGACACAATGACCCTCTTCGACTACTATGTGCAGAACGGATACATACGCGCCGACGAAGCACAAGGCGGTTTTCATCCCTACCTGCACGGAGGTGTCACCTACGACACACGCGACCGCCAGCAGAACCCCACACGCGGCATACATGCCGACGCCTTCCTTACCTATTATGCTGGACTGGGTGATATGGAGGCCTACAACAACCTCAAACTCAACCTCGGCTTCCGGCAATACCTCTCGCTCTATACCGACCGCCTCATACTGGCCTACCGCTTCGGCGCACAACTCAACATGGCAGGCGACTGTCCATTCTACCTCAACACATACCTCAACCAACTCTACATGCAGCGCGTGATTTACGAAGGGTTGGGTGGCGCCAACTCGGTGCGCGGCATCATGCGCAACCGCATCCTCGCCCCCGGCGTAGCCTTCGCCAATATTGAGCTGCGCACACGCGTGGCCAGCCTCAAAGTGGGGAAAAATATGTTCTACCTCGGCCTTGTGCCTTTCCTCGATGCCGGTATGGTGGTGCAGCCCTACCGCCGCGTAGAGGCCGACCCGCACCTGGGCACCCCCATTGCTGACGACGAGACCGACCTGGACAACCCGCTATACAATCCTCACCTCGGTGGCGGACTGGGCCTCAAGGTGGCCATGAACGACAACTTCGTCCTCAGCGTCGACTGGGCCACAGCCTTCGACAAGCAGGACAACGGCAAATTCAGCAACCTCTACATCAAGATGGGGTATATGTTTTAATAGAGGTTAGAGGTTAGAGGTTTAAGGTTTAAGGTTATAGTTATAGGTTTAAGGCTGACGCACCATGATATCCACCATAGTGCGTCAGCCTTATTTTTTTTACCTCTAATATTTAACCTTTTATTCAGCCGAGCTGATGAAGGGGTACTTGTAGTCGCGGGCGGGGTCGAAGGTCTCCTTGACGGCCTGCGGCGAGGTCCAGCGGATAAGGTTGAGGTACGAGCCGGCCTTGTCGTTGGTGCCGCTGGCGCGGGCGCCGCCGAAGGGCTGCTGACCCACAACGGCTCCGGTGGGCTTGTCGTTGAAGTAGATGTTGCCTGCGGCATTCTTCAGCAGGTCATAGCCCGTGCGCAGGGCCTTGCGGTCGCTGGCGAAGATGGCGCCGGTGAGGGCGTAGGGCGACGTGGTGTCGCACAGCTGGCAGGTCTTCTCGTAGTCCTTGTCGTCGTAGACGTAGATGGTGATGATGGGTCCGAAGATCTCCTCGCACATGCTCTTGTAGTCGGGCTTCTTGGCCAGAATGACGGTGGGCTCGACGAACCAACCCTTCTTCTTGTCGCACTTGCCGCCGAAGATGACCTCGGCGTCCTTGCTCTTCTTGGCGTGGTCGATGTAGGACTTGCAGGTGTCGAACGAGGCCTCGTCGATAACGGCGTTGACGAAGGCCGAGAAGTCGCGCACATCGCCCATCTTAATCTCTTTCAGCATCTTGCCGACAATCTTCTCCACCTTGGGCCACATCGAGGCGGGCACATAGGCGCGGCTGGCGGCCGAGCACTTCTGGCCCTGGAACTCGAAGGCGCCGCGCACGATGGCCGTGGCCACCTGGTCGGGGTCGGCGCTCTTGTGCACCATGATGAAGTCCTTGCCGCCGGTTTCGCCCACAATCTTGGGGTAGCTGCGGTAGTGGTCGATGTTCTTGCCGATTTCCTTCCAGAAACCCTTGAAGGTGGCGGTGCTGCCGGTGAAGTGGACACCGGCGAGGTTCTCGTCGGCGAAGGCCACCTTGCCGATGAGGGCGCCGCTGCCGGGCAGGAAGTTCACCACGCCATCGGGCAGGCCGGCTTCCTTGTAGATCTTCATCAGCAGGTAGTTGCTCAGCAGGGCCGTGGTCGAGGGCTTCCAGATGCACACGTTGCCCATCAGCACCGGGCTGAGGCAGAGATTGCTGGCGATGGAGGTGAAGTTGAACGGCGTGATGGCGAACACAAAGCCCTCCATGGCGCGGTAGGTGACATAGTTCAGCGTGCCCTTGTCGGAGCAAGGCTGGTCACTGTATATCTGACTGGCATAGAAAGCGTTGTAGCGCAGGAAGTCCACCAGCTCGCAGGCGCTGTCGATCTCGGCCTGCATGGTGGTCTTGCCCTGGCCGAGCATGGTGGCGGCGTTGATCAGGTAGCGGTACTTGCCGCTGATCAGCGTGGCAATCTTCAGCATGACGCTGGCACGGTCCATCCACGGCGTCTCGGCCCACTCCTTCTGTGCCTTGAGGGCGGCGGCGATGGCGGCCTGCACCTCCTTCTCGCCCACCTTGTGGTAGCGGGCCAGCACGTGGTGGTTCTCCGTGGGCATCACCACTTCGCCCATATTCTTGGTCTTGACCTCCTTGCCGCCGATGATGGCGGGAATCTCGGTCACTTTGTTGTAGAGCTCGTCGAGGGCCTTGCGGATTTCCTTGCGTTCCGCGCTGCCGGGCTTGTAGCCAAGAACGGGTTCATTTTCAGGTTTCGGGAATACAAAAATGCTGTTGTTCATTTTGTTGTTGTTTTTAGTGATTTAATTTGGGTGCAAATATACAAACTTTTTCCGACACTATGAAAAAAAAATTTCAACAACTGTTAAAAAAAACACCGCCCCCGACCGCCTTCCGAGAGGCACCCGACTCGCCCCGACTTCGCCCCTTGTTCGGCCGTTCTTATATCGTTCTTATATAGTTCACATATACTTCTTATATAGTTCCTATATACTGTATATAAGAACTATATAAGAACGATATAAGAACGATATGAGAACGATATAAGAAGGGGCGAATCGGGTGCGAACTTGGGACGGCCCGGGGCCGGCGAAAGGATATTTATCAACATATAAAGGTTGAGAACTTTATTTGGCCATGTTGAGGAATGGGTGTATCTTTGCAGCGTGAAGAGGACAAGGAGCGAGCGAGCCAAGTACTTTGACATGAACATTTTGCCATGGTTTCCGTCCCGCGGAAGGGCGGACCAAGAGGGAACCGCGTGAGATTCGCGGGCTGTCGCGCAACTGTGTATCCCAATTGCCGTCGGCATCGGTAAGCCATTGGGGCCCAGGGCCCTGAGAAGGCATGCCGACGGAGGGAAAGCCAGGAGACCTGCCATGTGCAAGTACGGAATCATGCCCCTTTCGCGTCAAAAGGCGGCCGTCAATCACCATCATGCCTGCCGGCCTCCTTCTGCGCACAGTTTTTAGTTGAGTATATATAAATTGAAACACATATTATAATAAGAAGCACAATGGAGACCAACACCACCAGTTTCACCATCACCAAACGCGACGGGAAGACCGAGCGCTTCTCGCTGGACAAGATTATGAACGCCATCATCAAGGCGTTCAACGCCCTGAACGAGCCCATCGACCTGGGCCGGCTGTCGAAAATCCTCGCACGGCTCGACATCCACAACGGCATCACCGTCGAGGAAATCCAGAACCAGGTCGAGGTGGCCCTCATGCAGGAAGGCTACTACAACGTGGCCAAGAGCTTCATCCTCTACCGCCAGCAGCACACCGAGGACCGCGAGACGATGGAGAAGCTGCGCTTCCTGGCCGACTATGTCGACGCCGCCAACGCCGCCACAGGCTCCAAATACGACGCCAACGCCAACGTGGAGAACAAGAACATCGCCACACTCATCGGCGAGCTGCCCAAGAGCGGCTTCATCCGCCTCAACCGCCGCCTGCTGACCGACCGTATCAAGAGCATGTACGGCAAGGAGCTGGCCGACCGCTACATCGACCTGCTGACGCACCATTTCATCTACAAGAACGACGAGACCTCCCTCGCCAACTACTGCGCCTCCATCACCATGTACCCCTGGCTGCTGGGCGGCACCACCTCCATCGGAGGCAACTCCACGGCCCCCACCAACCTCAAGAGCTACTGTGGCGGATTCATCAACATGGTCTTCATGGTCTCCTCCATGCTGAGCGGCGCCTGCGCCACGCCCGAGTTCCTGATGTACCTCAACTACTTCATCCAGAAGGACTACGGCAAGGACTACTGGAAGGAGCCCGACCGCGTGGTCGACCTCTCGCTGCGCCAGAAGACGATGGACAAGGTCATCACCGACTGTTTCGAGCAGATCGTGTATTCTATCAATCAGCCTACAGGAGCGCGAAATTTCCAGGCAGTCTTCTGGAACATATCATATTACGATAAGAATTACTTTGAGAGCATTTTCGGAGAATTCA
>CALGCG010000058.1 GCA_937884485.1 uncultured Bacteroidales bacterium | reverse complement strand
TGGTCGCTGCGAGGATAAGCACGGCTGGACGTTGGAGGTAAAGGTTGAAGAGTAATCCTTGCCTTGTTCAATTAAAATGGGTTGTTCCACGTGGAACAACCCATTTTTAATTGGTTACTCTCTTTTTTGGTGTGAGTGAGACAATCTTGTTTTTAGGGTTTAACTCACTTTTGTTTGGTATTAAGAAGGAGGAAATTCTGTAAATTTGCAGAATTTCCTCCTTCTTTTAATTTTTTCTAAAGATTGGTGTGTTTTTTACGAAGTTATCGGCCGAATTTTACCAACATCACATTGACGTCGGCGGGCGAGACTCCCGGGATTCGTGAGGCTTGGCCGATCGTGGCAGGGCGGATGCGTGTGAGTTTTTGTCGAGCCTCGATCGTGAGGGCCTGAAGAGAGTGGAAGTCAAAGTCGGCCGGAATGCGGATATTTTCCAATCGTCGGAGCTTTTCTGCAATCAGTTTTTCCCGTTCGATATACCCTTTGTATTTGATTTGTATCTCGGCCTGTTCAATCACCTCCTCCGAGAAGTTGTTTTCTGCGAGGAATTTTTCGAGTTTCGGAAGCGTTGTTCGGAGGTTCTCGAAGCTCGAAAAGGTGCGAAGCAACAGGTTTTGCAGCTTGCATCCCTGGGTCAGCGGGTCGGAATTGTGCGAAATTAAATAGTTTTCTACATCGCCTGGTTTGATGCTCAGTTCACGCGCAAATTTTTTAAGCGATTCTACGGCTGATTTTTTTTCGGTGAATTGTTGCCATCTCTTTTCGCTGATCAGCCCCAATTCGTACCCTTTTGGGGTAAGGCGCAGGTCGGCATTGTCCTGGCGCAGGAGGATGCGGTATTCGGCTCGCGAGGTGAACATGCGGTAGGGTTCGTCCACGCCTTTGGTTACCAGGTCGTCAATCAGTACTCCGATGTAGGCTTCATCTCGGCGCAGGACCACCGGTTCAAGATTCTTGAGTTTGTGGTGGGCGTTGATTCCGGCCATGAGCCCCTGGGCAGCCGCCTCTTCGTAGCCGGTCGTGCCGTTGATCTGGCCGGCAAAGAAGAGCCCCGCAACGAGCTTTGTCTCGAGGGTGTGGTGTAGCTGAGTGGGGAGCAGGTAGTCGTATTCGATGGCGTAGCCGGGCTTGAAGATGCGTGCCTGCCCGAAACCCTCGATGCTGTGCAGGGCCTCGAGCTGCACCTCCAGCGGCAGCGACGAAGAGAAGCCGTTGAGATAATAGGACTGCGAGTGCCACCCCTCGGGCTCCACGAAGAGCTGGTGGTGGTCCTTGTCGGCGAAGCGGTCGATCTTGTCCTCGATGGAAGGGCAGTAGCGCGGCCCGCGTCCCTGGATGCGGCCGGTGAACATCGGCGACCGCGAGAACCCCGTGCGCAGGATGTCGTGGGTGCGGAGGTTGGTATTGGCGATATAGCAGGGACGCTGTTCGCTAAGTGCCATGGTATCAGCGAAGGAGAACTTCGACGGATGCTCGTCGCCGGGCTGTGGCGTGAGACGGGAGAAGTCGATGGTGCGGCCGTCCACGCGCACGGGCGTACCCGTTTTGAGCCGTTGCACCTCGAAGCCCAATTCGCGGAGTTGGTCGCTCAGGCCCACGGCGGGGCTCTCCCCTACCCTGCCCCCTTGCCAGGAATCCTCGCCGATGAAAATCCTTCCGTTGAGGAACGTGCCGCTGGTGAGCACCACCGCCTTGGCGAGCACCTCGTGGCCCATGCGTGTAACGACGCCGGCCACGGCGCCCCCTTCCACTTTCAAGGCGACGACCTCGTCCTGCCAGAGTGCGAGGTTGGGGATGGACTCCAGCACGCGGCGCCAGTTCTGGGAGAAGAGCATGCGGTCGCATTGAGCGCGCGGGCTCCACATGGCGGGTCCTTTGGAGAGGTTGAGCATGCGGAACTGTATGGCCGAGCGGTCGGTCACAATGCCGGACCATCCGCCCAGGGCGTCGACCTCGCGGACGATCTGTCCTTTGGCCACGCCGCCCATGGCGGGGTTGCACGACATCTGGCAGATGGCGTCGAGCATCTGTGTAATGAGCAGCACTTTCGCCCCCAGGCGGGCCGCTGCCGCTGCCGCCTCGGCCCCGGCATGACCGGCGCCGACAACCACTATATCGTATTGCTCAAAAGTCATAGAACATGGTATTTAGCACTTCCGTTCCACGTGAAACATGGTGTTCCACAGGGCCAGACTTTCCTCCTCCTGCCGACGCATCTCGGCGGCCTCGGAGTCGGACTTGTCGCCCTGCCCCAGCAGGTGCAGCACGCCGTGGATGACCACCCGATGCAGCTCCTCCTCGAAAGCGACGCCAAACTTCGCGGCGTTCTCCCCTACCCTGTCGATACAGACAAAGATGTCGCCCGAGATGAGGTCGGCGGCCACATAGTCGAAGGTGATGATGTCGGTGTAGGTGTCGTGGTCGAGGTACTGACGGTTGACGCCAATCATGTACTCGTCGTCGCAGAAGAGGTACGAGATGTTGCCGACCTTCTTCCCGCGACGCAAAACGACCTCGGAGATCCATTTTTTGACCTTTTCGGCCTCCGGAAGCTCAAAACTCTCAATTTGGGAAGAAAATCGAATCGACATATTTTAGATTTATAATACTGATTTACTTGTTTTTACAACGTTTTCGGAACACTTTTTCGTCAAAATACAGCCCGTTTTTTGTCCCAACCAAGGCAGTTGCTCTACCCATTGCAAGGAAAACGACGAATCGTCAAGCCTCCACCAGGGCGAAATGCGACTGCAGGACGGCGGCGCGTTCCAGGGCGTCGGCGGGGTCGATGCCGGCGATGTCGAATTCCATCCTCACCACCCGACCGCCGTCGGAGTAGCACATGCGGTCGGCGAGGGACTTCATCACGAAGATGCCGCTCCCCTTCTCCAGCGACTCCATGGTGCCGAAGTCGTCGAACCGGAATCCGGCCCCCTGGTCTTCCACCTCGACAAAGACACCGCCCCGGCAGGTGCCGAGGGTGACGGTGACCGTCTTCGAAGCGTCGGAACCGTTGCCATGGACAATGGCATTCGACGCAGCCTGCAGCGCCGCCACCGACACCGTAGAGTAGTAGTTGCCCACATGGCACTCGTGGCAAAAATGGAACACCCGCTCCTCTACGTAGGGCAGATTGGCAATATCAGACTGTATTACAAACGATTCATTCATCCTTGGCTATTTTTTTCCTTGTGCAAATATACAAAAAAATTGTTAACCGCAGACAACAATCTCATTTTTTCATCCCCATTTCTTCATTTTTTCAACCCCTCTCCCACCCCACACAAAAGGCCGTCAACCAGCCACTGTTAGCGGTAGAAGTAGTCGTTGACCTTGTTGCGATAGTAGGGCGAGAGGGTGGGGGGCACGGTGCGGAGCTGGTCGGTGGTGGGCTGCTGCTGGCGGCGGTACTTCTCGAGTTCGGCGGGCGAAGGCTGGCTGTAGAGGTCGTCGGCCTCGTGGCTCTCGCGGCGTTCCTCTTTCTCGCGCTGCATTTCGGCCTTCTCGTGCTCGAGGAGGCGCGTCATGATCTGCTGCTGGCGGGCGATGGTCTGGCGGGTGATGGTGCGGTTGACGAGGTCGGTCTCGGTCTGCTCCATCTGTTTCATCATTTGGTCTATCTCCTTGGCCAGCTTGCTGTTACCGGCATTCTGCTGTTTCATTTCCTGCCCATATTCCTGCATCATGCGGCGGATGAGTTCCTGTTGGGCGGCCATCTTGGCGAACTCCTCGCTCATCTGCTGTCCCTGGCCCAGTTTGTGCCGTCCGTCGGGCTTTTTGCCCTGCTTGTCGAGCTGTTTGCGGAGGGCTTCCATCTGCTTGTTGAGCTCCTGCTGCATCTGTCGCATTGACTTGGCCGAGGGCTTGCCCTTGCCGGGTTTGGCGCTGGGGTTGCTGTTCTTGCCGGGGTTCTTGCACTGTCCGGCCTTCTGTTTCTGGCTGTTCTGGCGCATCTGGTTCTGCATCTGGTCGAGGCTTTCGGCGAGCACGAGAGCCAAGTTGTTGAGGGCCGTCATGCTATACTGCATCGAGCGCGAGGCCTGGGTGTTCTTGTAGGTGCCGTAGAAACTCTGGTTCATGTCCAGCAGGCCGTTGAGCGAGCGGGCGATGTTGTTGTTGACCTCGCCGAGCTGTTTGGTGATGACCGAGGCCACCTTGAGCTGTCGTTTGGCCATGGACCGCAGCGAGTCCTCGACGTTGCGGAAGTCGTCGCGGATACGGTTCTGGCGGAAGATAATGGACTGGTATTTCGGGTCTTGGATGTAGGTGCTGTTGACGTCGGCGATGAGTTCCTCCTGGTTGAAGGAGAGCTGGACGAGGTTCTTCAGCAGTCGGCGCACCTCCTCGGCGTCCTCGGCCAGGTCCTGCTGTTCGGCCTCGACCTGGGCTTCGGCGAGGGCCTCGCTGAGCTGTTCCATGTCGTCGGCGGCCTGCTTCTGCTTGCCGGAGGCGTCCTTATGCTTGCCTTTCTGGAGGCTCTGCTGGGCCTCCTGCTGGTGCTGTTCGACCTGTTTTTCCAACTCCTCGGGCACCTTGAACTCCGTGCCGGGGTCGAGGTTTTTGTAGTCCTGCTTGATTTGGTCGATGTCCTTTTTCAGCTCTTGGAAACGGTCGTTCAGCTGCTGCTGTTTCTGTTGCAACTGCTGGTTTTCCTTGCCTTTAGCCTGTTCCGTTTCACGCGAAACATTGCGTTGGTCCTCGGCCAGGCGGTCCATGTTCTGGATGGTCTGCTCCACCTTCTTTTCCAGTTCCAGACGCTTCATCAGTTCGATGTTCTGGTCGAGCTGTTTCTCGAGTTCGGAGTTGTCCATCTTGAGCTGTTCCAGCTCCTGCTGCACCTTGTTCTTGTCCAGTTCCTTCATCATGCGGTCTATCTCCACCATGGTCTCCTTCATCTTCTCGTCCATCACCTCGTTCATCAGGCGGTCCAGTTCGCGCTGCTTTTCCATGAGCTGTTCGCTCTGCTCGCGGTATTTCTGTTCCAGGCGGTTGTTCTCCTGGATCTGCTGCTGCATCTGCTGCATCATCTGGCGCACCTGCTGCTGTTTCTGCTGTATCTGCTGGAGGTCCTTCTTGTCCTGCCAGTTGAGTTCCTTCTTGTCCACCAGTCGGCGCATCATCTCGTTGATTTCCTCCTGCAGTTTCTGCAGTTCAGACACCTGGTTTTCTGCGCTTTGGCGCACCTCGTTGCTGCTGCGCTGCAGCAGCTGGTCCAGTTCGTCGGCGCTGGGGATTTTGATTTCGAACACCTGCGACTTGACGGTTTTGGGGCCGTGGATGGCGTCGTTGTCGGACACCTCGAACCAGTAGGAGAGGGCGTCGCCTGGGGCGAGGGTGAGTTCGGCGGTGTTGAAGGTGAAGAAGAACTCCTGCGATGCCTCGCCGGCGCGGAGGGCCATTTCGGCCTCGCTGCGGGCCTTTCGGGCGGTGTCGGCGGTGTTGGCCGTCTGGTGGACGAAAACGAGCCTGGAGAAGCCGTAATCGTCCTTCACGCGGCCGCGGAAGATGCGGCGGTCGGGGTG
Organism: uncultured Bacteroidales bacterium; assembly: GCA_937884485.1. Classification (GTDB taxonomy): domain Bacteria; phylum Bacteroidota; class Bacteroidia; order Bacteroidales; family P3; genus Colimorpha. The sequence goes on along the minus strand of CALGCG010000058.1, from coordinate 47,663 downwards.
CAGGGAGTCTATGATCTCCTCCACGGCAATCAGCGGCAGGGCGTCGGCGATGGCCGAGAGGGAGTAGCGCAGGGTGTCGGAGGCCACGGCCTCGTTGTTGCTCACCGCGAAGCCGTAGTCCAGCGTCTGCATGACGCGGGTGGCGACTTCGGCGCGGCCGTTGGCGTCGGTGGGCAGGGCGCGGAGGGCATTGCCGAGGGCGAAGTGCACGCTGTCGGCGTCCTTGGTCTGGAATATCCACTTGACGTGGGTGCCTTCGGGCACGGCGGCGTCGCCGAGGTTGACCACCGTCTCGGCCTGGCGGCCCGTGTAGGCGGGGTAGGAGAGGAGCATGCGGAACTCCACAACCTGCGGGTCGGGGAGCATGCGCAGCAGGTGGCCGCCGTCGGTGACGCCCGACGCCTCGAGGGCGAACTGCTGCGAGCGTGCCACCTGGCGGAACGTGTATTCGAAGAGGGTGGGGGAGAGGCGCGTCATCTTGTAGCGGCGGCCTTCGATGTTGATGAACGCTTCGGCCGGCAGGGCCTCGCCGTCGACGCTGACGGAGAGCGTGTAGTCGTGCCCCGGCCACACGGTGAGGGAGGCGTTCTCGATGGTGAAACGGAAGGGCGCGGGGCGCTCGTAGACGGTGCTGTAGTTGACGATGCGCTTCGACGGTTCGGTGACCACCTGCGGGGCAACGACGAGCAGCAGCACGATGAGCGCCAGGGGCGGCAGGGCATACTTGAGGTAGCGGCGGTTGGCCTTGAGGTCGACGGCGTTGGCGAAGGGCACGGGGCGCAGCTGCTCGGTCTTCTGCTCGATGGCCGCGAGGAGGAGGGAGGAATGTTGAGTGTTAAGTGCTGAGTCCTCTTCTTCCATGAGTTGGAGGAGGTTGAGGAGTTTGTCGCCCACCTCGGGGAAGTGGCGGCCCACAATGCGGGCGGCTTCGGCATGCGAGAGGCGCTTGCCGAGGCCGGCCATCTTGACCAGCGGTCGCACGATGTACCACGCCACGACGGCCGCCACGGCCGCCATTCCGCCCCAGAAGATGACGCCGCGGGCCACGCTGGAGAGCCACCCGAAGTGCTCCAGCAGCACCGCCGCCAGGAACAGCACCCCCACGATGGCCACGGCATACAACGCGCCCTTCAGCAGGAGGTTCTTGTAGTACTTCCTGATGAAAGCGTCGAGCGCCTGCAGTATGTCCCCGGTGTGGCTCAAAGGTTCTTGGTTTTTAGTGTGCTACATGATCAGATAGGGCGTCAGCCGTTCGTTGGCTTCGAGAATCCTGGCGTTGACGGAGGCCCTGTCGTAGTCGGCGTTGATGCTCTTGAGGGCGGCCTCGTATTCGGCCACGAACTCCTCGGTCTCCACCAGCGAGGGGCAGGCGGCATTGAGGCTGTCGTCGAAGCGGAACACCTCCTGCATGCACTCCAAGTACTTGTCCGCCACCTCGGGGCTGGGCTCGGCGTCGGCAATGGCGAGGCACGCCACCGTCTTGCGGGCCAGCCGCTGGGCATCGGTCTCGTCGTGGGTGCCGCCCGTGCAGGCCGCAGCCAGCACGGCGGTGCACAACGCCATGGACATCAATATCTTCTTCATCGTTCTTTCGGTTTTTTGAAATGCAAAAATACAAAATCTTTGCGACATATAGCGCTTTTTGTTAAACAAAAGAGCCGTTAATCGAAAAAAAAGGCGTATCTTTGCAAAAAATTAGCAACCGCCTAACCTATGCAACAGACCATCATCATCACCGGTGCCTCGTCGGGCTTTGGCCTGGCCACGGCCGAACTCCTGGCCGCCAAGGGCCACCGCGTCTACGGCCTCTGCCGCCGTCCCATGGAACACGGGAAAATACACTATATGCAATGCGACGTGCGCAACCGCGAGCAGGTGACCGGGGTTGTGGGCCGCATCGCCGCCGAGGCGGGGCGCATCGACGTCCTCGTCAACAACGCCGGCATGGGCATCGGCGGCGCCCTCGAGCTGGCCACCCCCGAGGAGATCGACCTCCAGATGGGCACCAACTTCATGGGCTGCGTCAACCTCTGCCAGGCTGTGCTGCCCTACATGCGCAAGCAACGGAGCGGCAAGATTGTCAACCTCAGCTCCATCGGAGGCGTCATGGGCCTGCCGTGGCAGGGCTTCTACTCGGCCTCCAAGTTCGCCATCGAGGGCTTCAGCGAGGCCCTGGCCGCCGAGGTGCGCAGCTTCGGCATCCGTGTGGCCATGGTCGAACCCGGCGACTTTGCCACGGGCTTCACCGCCAGCCGCCGCAACAGCCAGGCCACCCTCGACGACCCCGACTACGGCCCCCTCTTCCGCCGCTCGCTGGCCATCATCGAGAAGGAGGAGAACTCCGGCCTGAAACCCGACGTGCTGGCGCGCCGCATAGCCCGCATCGTGGAGCAGAAGAACCCCTCGCTGCGCCGCGTCGTGGCCAACCTCGAGCAGTGGGCCTCCGTGGCCGTCAAGCGCGTGCTCTCCGGCAACCAGATGGTGGCCATCCTCCGCAGCTACTACAAGTGCTGATTTCAGACTAATGATTCCTGGAAACAGGGTAAAAAAAAGGAAAAAATGACAAATGGCAAGTGCCCGAAGCCCCAAAAGGGGCTTTTTTTAGCGTAATACACAGAGAATGAATGCACTGATGCCCCTACCATGTGCCTACCAACTACCTACCAACTCCCACCCAACTCCCACCATGGAGGGAGATGATAGGGTGAAAATGGGGGCTTGGTAACGGAAAAAATGCCAAATGGACCGTGGGGTGTGGAGTCTCCTGCTCGCTGCGCTCGCAGGAGACCATGATTTTCCATCTCAGAGGGCTTTGCCGAAGACGGCGCGCTGCATGAGCGGCGCGGTGTTGTACTGCGTCTCCCAGATTTTGACGGCCTCGTTGCCGATGATCTGGGGGTTGGTGTAGGCGGTGTGGACCTGGTAGCGTATGGCGGCCTCGTTCATGTCGCTGTAGTAGATGCTGTGGACGCCGCGCTTCTGCCATTCGGGCAGGACGCCGTTGAGCAGGAGGTCGATGGTGTCGAACTTCTTGAAGGCGCGCAGGATGTGGTACCAGCCGAAGGGGAAGAGGCGGCCGTTGGCCTTCTTGTAGGCGCCGTTGAGGTCGGGGATGGAGAGGCCGAAGCCCACGAGGTGGTCGTTCTCGTCGACGACGAACTGGACGAAGTCCATGTTGACAAAGGGGAAGTATTCGTCGATGTAGACCTTGATTTCCTTTTCGGTCATGGGGACGAAGTCGTAGAGGTCCTTGAAGGAGTCGTTGATGGCGTGGAAGAACTGCCAGGCGTAGGGGATGAGCTGCTTGCGGTGCTTGACGCGGACGAGGCGCAGGTGGTACTTCTCCATGATGAGCTTGTTGAGGCGGGCCACCTTGTCGGGCACAGGCTGGGAGGCCGGCATGCTGTATTGCTGCCACTTGCACTTGATTTCATAGCCTGCACGCTCGATGAAACGAACGTAGTATTCGGGGTTGTAGAGGGTGGAAATGTTCTGGCGGGCGTCGTAGTTGTCGATGACCCAGCATTCCTTGTCCATGTCGGTGAATCCGAAGGGGCCTTCTATTTCGGTCATGCCGTGGGCGCGGCCGTATTCGGCCACCTTGGCGAGCAGGGCGGAGAAGACGTCGTAGTCCTCAATGAAATCGAACCAACCGAAGCGAACGGACTTCTTGTTCCAGTGCTCGTTGACAGTGCGGTTGATGATGGCGGCCACGCGGCCGACGACCTTGCCATCGCGCAGGGCCAGATAGAGCTCGCGCGAGCAGTGCTCCAGCGAGGGGTTCTTGTCGGAGAGAAGGTTGCGCTCGTCGAAGTTCAGCGCCGGGATATATGAGGGCACATCCTTGAAGAGGCGGTTGGGGAAGGCGATGAATTTGCGCAAATCGCCTTTGCTCTCTACCTTTTTAACAACAATCTCGGCCATAACCAATATCTTAACTACTTTAACAACTTATCTACTCAACTGCTCCTACAGCACCTGGAGTTTCTTGAAGGCGCGGTGGATTTTCTCCACGGCGATGTCGATCTGCTCGTGGGTGTGGGTAGCCATGAGAGCCACGCGGATGAGGGTCTCGTCGTTGGGCACCGCGGGGGCGATGACGGGGGTGACGAAAACGCCGTCCTCCAGCAGGTCGTGCGTGATGGTGAAGGTCTTGGTGTTGTCGCGGATGAAGAGGGGTATGATGGGGGTCTCGGTGTTGCCGATTTCGAAACCGAGGTCCTTGAAGGCCTTGAAGGCATAGCGCTGGTTGTCCCAGAGGGCGGCGTTGCGCTCGGGCTCGCTGCGCATGATGTGCAGGGCCTCGAGCACCGAGGCGGTGCTGGCAGGGGTGATGGAGGCGGTGAAGATATAGGGGCGCACGCTGTGTTTCATCCAGTTGATGGTCTCCTTGTCGGAGGCTATGAATCCACCCACGGAAGCGAGGCTCTTGGAGAAGGTGCCCATGACGAGCTCCACATCCTTCAGCTTGCCGAAATGGTCGCAGGTGCCGCGGCCCTCACGGCCGAAGACGCCGAGGCCATGGGCCTCGTCGACCATCAGCGTGGCGTTGTATTTATTGCAGATATCCACCATCTTGTCGACATGAGCCACGTCGCCTTCCATGGAGAAGACGCCATCGGTGACCACCAGCTTGGCGGCCTCCAGCGGAGCCTTGGCCAGGACGCGCTCGAGGTCGGCCATGTCGTTGTGTTTGTATTTCTGCGTGTTGGCAAAAGTGATGAGCTTGCCTTCCATGATGGAGGCATGGACGCGCTCGTCGTAGAAGAGATAGTCGCCACGGCCCACAACGTCGGGGATGACGCCGCTGTTGGCCAGGAAGCCCGCGGAGAAGAGCATGACGCCATCCTTGCCGAGGAACTCCGCCAGCTCATCCTGCAACTGCACATGGATATCCAGGGTGCCGTTGAGGAAAGGCGAGCCGGCACAGCCTGTGCCGTACTTGTCGATGGCACGCTTGGCAGCCTCTTTGAGACGAGGGTCGTTGGTGAGTCCAAGATAGCTGTTGCTACCGAACATCAGCACCTTGCCCTCATGACCTTGCACGTAGACTTCGGTGTTCTGCTCGGAAGTGATGGGGGTAAAATAAGGGTAGATTCCCGCAGCTTTGGTCTCCTGAGGGACGGTGTATTGAGCTAACTTTTGCTGTAAGGGCTTCATATAGTTTCTTAAATATATTTTAGATTGCAAAGTAACAAAAAATTTCTCAAATGTTAAAGAAAAATTATGTTAAAAATGCAACCAGACGGTCGGTCAAACGGCTGGCACCTATTCTAAAAGTCTGGTTATTAATAAAATCACCACCGACAATTTTTTTTGCTATCTGGGCATATCCGAGGGCTTCTTCGGGCGTCGAAATGCCTCCAGCGGCCTTGAATCCGACCATTTTTGATGTTTTTTTAACATTTTGCACTATGACTTCCAGCATCGTTTCAGCCGCCGCGATGGTAGCTCCCGCGGCACCTTTGCCTGTGGACGTCTTGATGAAATCGGCGCCGCCGTCGATGGCCAGCTGCGCCGCCCGCGCCACCAGGGTAGGGGAGGGAAGCTCGCAGGTCTCGAGGATGACCTTCAACGTGCGACCCTGACAGGCCTCTTTCATAACCTGCACCTCGCGTACCACCGCGTCGTCATCCCCTTCCAGCAGCAGTCCTCGGCTCAGCACCATGTCCACCTCGTCGGCACCCTGTCCGACGGCGTACTTCACCTCGGCCACCTTCAGTTCCAGTGGCAACTGCCCATGGGGGAAAGCTCCAGCCACCGAGGCCACGCGGATGCCACTGCCCTCGAGCACCCTTTTGGCTACAGCCACAAAGCGCGGATAGACGCAGACGGCGGCAACATGCTGTCCACCGGGGCGAAGGTCGAGGGTGTGACGGCAGAAGGTCTCCACCGAGGCCTCGGTGTCGGTGGCTGTGAGGGTAGTGTTGTCGATGCAGGAGAATATCTGCTGCATCAGGCTGCGGTCGCTCATATCAACTTGTTTATTTTCTCCACACGGCGCTGGTGACGGCCACCCTCAAACTCGGTGTCGAGGAACTCGTCGACCACCTTCAGGGCTGTGGCCTCGTCGATGAAGCGGGCGGGGATGGAGACGCAGTTGCAGTCGTTGTGCTGACGGCCGAGGTGGGCAATTTCAGGTGTCCAGCTGAGGGCGCAACGCACGTTGGGATACTTGTTGACAGTCATCTGGACGCCATTGCCGGAGCCGCAGATGACGATGCCGCGCTTGTATTCGCCACGGTTGAGGGCACTGCCCACCTGATGGGCGAAGTCGGGGTAGTCGCAGCTCTCGGTGCTGTTTGTCCCACAATCCTTTACATCGAATCCACGCTCCTTGAGGTGGGCGATGACTTTCAGTTTGAGTTCGTACCCTGCATGGTCGCAGGCTATAGGAATTATTTCTTTCATTTGGGTCATTGTTTAAAACTTTTTCATTTTGCAAAAGTACTATAAAAATGGAACTCTTTCAGAATGAGCCATCGCAACTTATCAACACATTTATTACCGATAGAGGTAAGGAAAAGAAAATCAGCCGTGAAGAAATTTTCAACACCAATTGGTTAAAACACCTGTTGGTTTCTGTCAGCAATGGTGTTGATAAAAAAAGAGGGTGGGGGAGATGTTGAAAACACACAGCTTTTTCAGTCACTTTTCAACAAAGAACAGGGAGGCTAACTTGCGTTGCGGTTTTAAACAATTGGTTGTTGGACTGCAGTTTCAACAGACAGTTGAAAAAACACAATAACCATTGAATGTCAAAAGAAAAGGCTGTGGAAAACCTGTTGATGGAAAAATGAAAACAATTACCTCAAAAAACAGTTACGGAATTATCAACAGAATTAACACCCAAAGAAAAAATCAAAAAAATTTAAAAAAAGAATAATAAGAATTTTTATTGCGGTATGGGCTTTTTTTCGTACTTTTGCATTTTCAAACGAAAAAACAGATACATCGATGACCAACGAAGAATTGAAGCAGGAGATACTGCGAATGAAAAAGGAAAAGAACGCCGTCATTCTGGGTCACTACTACCAGCGGCACGAGATACAGGAACTCTCCGACTACATCGGCGACAGCCTCGCCCTGGCGCAGCGCGCACAAGATGCCACGGCAGACATCATCGTTTTCTGCGGCGTGCATTTCATGGCCGAGACCGCCAAGATCCTCAACCCCACGCGCAAGGTGCTGCTGCCCGACATGGAGGCCAGTTGTTCGCTGGCCGAGAGCTGCAAGGCTGAGGACTTCGCCAAGTTCAAGGCCGAACATCCCGACCACATGGTCATCTCCTACGTCAACTGCTCTGCCGAAATCAAGGCCCTCAGCGACCTTATCTGCACTTCCGGCAACGCCGAGAAGCTGGTGCGTTCGCTGCCCGAAGACCAGAAGATCATCTTCGCCCCCGACAAGAACCTGGGCGGATACATCAACCAGGTGACCGGTCGCCAGATGCTTCTCTGGAACGGCGTCTGCACCGTGCACGACGCCATGCAGGCCGAGGCGGTGCTTCAGCTCAAGGCCGAGCACCCCGGCGCCCCCGTCATCGCCCACCCCGAGTGCAACCCCGCCCTGCTGAAGGTGGCCGACTTCGTGGGCTCCACCAAGGCTATGCTTAATTATATCAAGGCCAGTGAAGCCAAGCAGTTCATCGTTGCTACCGAGACGGGCATCCTCTACGAGATGAAGAAGGAAAACCCCGGCAAGGAGTTCATCACCCTGCGCGACAACAAGAGCTGCGCCTGCGACGACTGCGCCTACATGAAGCTCAACACCCTCGAGAAACTCTACCGCTGCCTGCGCGACGAGCAGCCCGAGATCCTCATGAGCCCCGAGATGATCGAAGCCGCCAAGCGCCCCATCGTCCGCATGCTCGACATGAGCCGCCAGCTGGGCATCATCAAATGAGGGTCTATGGCGAGCAACCCCAATTTTGTACAGTATATCGTCGACCAGTGTAGTGGGGCAGGGGAGGTGACGGTCCGCAAGATGTTTGGCGACTATTGCCTCTACTGCAACGGCAAGCCCTGTGCGCTTGTGAGCGACAATGGTTTCTATGTGAAGCCCACCGACGCCGGACGCAACCTGTTGCGCTCCGTCGACATGCGCCCACCCTACGAAGGAGCCAAACCCTACTTTTACATTGAGGATGTCGACGACCATGACTACCTCGCAACGCTCCTGCGCACCACCTGCAGCGCGTTGCCAGAACCCAAACCCAAGAAAAGCATGAAACAATGATTGGTCAACCACAAGTATATGAGACCCTGGAGCGGATGGGCATTCCGTTCGACTACTACGAGCATCCCGAGGCGCCGACCATCGAGATTGCCGCCCAGTTCTACCGCGGCGAGGGCACCACGCTCTGCAAGAACCTCTTCTTCCGCAACCACAAGGGCAACCGCCACTACCTGGTCATCATGGACAGCCGCTACCCCATGGACATCCACGACATGGAGCACCGCCTGCACCAGGGAAAACTCTCCTTTGCCAGCGAAGAACGCATGATGCGCTACCTCGGCGTAAGGCCTGGCAGCGTCTCGCTTTTCACGCTCGTCAACGACCAGAACCACGAGGTGACCCTCTTCGTCGACAAGTACCTCCTCGAGGCCGAAAAAGTGAGTTTTCACCCCAACGACAACCGCGCGTCGCTGGTGATAAGCAGGGACGATATGTTGAAGTTCATCCAACAAATCGGCAACCCCTATGAGATTGTTGAAATCTACGACCGGAATTGTTGATAACCCAGTAAAAACAATGTTTCACGTGAAACAATGAAGAAGACAGAATACATCGTTAGTGAGCAGCAGGAGTTGCTTGCCTTTTTGATAGAAAAAATGCCCGAAAGTAGCCGCAGCAGGGTGAAGGAATTGTTGGCGCACAACGTCTATGTCGACGGCCGTCGCACCTCGCAGTTCAACTTTCCCCTCCAGCGGGGCATGACGGTTTCCATAGAAAAAGCCAGTGGCAAGGACAAGCTGCGCCCGCGCGACCTCGACATCGTCTACGAGGACCAGCACCTCCTTGTGGTCAACAAGCACGAGGGCCTGCTCAGCAACAGCAAGCACCCCAACGACAAGACCGTCATCACCGTCCTTAACCAGTACCTCGACGTCACGCACCAGCGCTGCCACGCCCACATCGTCCACCGCCTGGACCGCGACACCAGCGGCCTCATGGTTGTCAGCAAGAGCAAGGAGGTGAGCCAGAAGTTTGAAGAGGACTGGAAGGGCATGGTCTTCGACCGCCGCTATGTTGCCGTGGCCTGGGGCCACATCGAACCCCCGAAAGGGGAGGTCAAAAGCTGGTTCACCGACGGCGAATACTGCGTCCTCTCGTCGCCCACAGACAACGGCGGAAAGCTTGCCGTGACGCACTACGAGGTGAAGCAGACCTCGCGCCGCTACTCGCTGGTTGAGTTGAAGTTGGACACCGGCCGGCGCAACCAGATCCGTGTTCATCTGCGCGACCTCAAGCACCCCGTGGTCCACGACCCCATGTACGGCTACAAGGACGACCTCTCGCCTGTCAACCGCCTCTGCCTCCACGCCTTCCGCCTCTGCTTCAAGCACCCCGTCACCGGGCGCCGCCTGCAGTTCGAGACACCCATCCCCTCGGCCTTCCTCAAGCTGATGGAAATTTGAGCTTGAAAAAAGCCCTGAATTTTCGTTAAAAATAGTTAAATTTAGCACATAATACACAAAATATCAGTGTGTTATGTGCTTATTTTGTATTCAATTCGTTGAAAATCAGCACCTAATAGGCACCCTCTCTTACTCCCCTCTTACTCCTCTCTATCTCCGCACTATCTCCGCGCTTGATTTTGAAAGAGTTGAGTAGTGGTTCATTATGAGGGAAGAAAAAATTGGTATTGGTAATGAACGAGTTATGTTTTTAAAAGTTGCGGTGTTGAGAGGAGCAATCCCCGAAGGAGGGATGGGTTGAAAGTGGAGGGAGAAGAAAAAAAAACAGGTGTGGGCAATATTTTTGTTTTGTTCGCGTTTAATGTTTTGTTATGTATAAAAATGCAATTGTCATAATGGTATCCATAGTTCTGAGTTTCAGTGCTATGGCGCAGTGGCGCCCTGCCAGTGAGGTCGACACGTGGAGCGACCGACAACCGGCGGAGCGCGAAGGATACCGTTTGATGGATGATACATCAAGGTGGGATTTCCACTTTTCGGCGGGTACGACGATGCTGAGTGTTTCCGGTCGTGGCAATGCCTATGTGTGGGCGGCGCCGAAGGTGGAATACCGTGCCAACGAGCGGCTGACGCTCTATGGTGGTTTTTCGGCCGTGGGGTCGCTGCTCGGAGGCTATGAGCTGAGGGGTTACGAGCGCAGTTATGCGCCGCGCCGCTGTGGAACGCAGATGATGACTGGAGGTGTGGGTGCGGAGTATCGCGTCAACGACCGTTTCAGCATTTGGGCCGCAGTGGGATATATGGGAGGATGGCACGAGTCGCTGTGGATGCCCTATGGCGAGTCGCTGCCCGTGGGGGTGACGACCCTCAGTGGCGGTTTCAGCTATGCCATGAGCGAGGAGTCGCTTCTGGAGTTCCATTTCCACGTGGTGCACGACCATTATGGCAACGACGCTCTGGGCCTGCTGGCCCATCCCTACTATGGATGGGGTGTGCCGTCCCTTGAGCTCTTCAGCGGCCCCTGGCCGTGGTAAGAGGGGAAAGAGAACAGGTAAAGGAGACATGAAAAAACGAGTAATAGAATAACCAATGGAATACAATACCCAACGAGAGAAACTCAAAATCACCGACTACGGGCGTAATGTCATGAAAATGGTGGCGTACGCCAAAACTATCGCCGACCGTGCGGAGCGCACGCAGATGGCTTACCTCATTGTAGAAACCATGGCTTTGGTGAATCCAAAAATCAGGGAACGCACTGACTACCGCCACATCCTGTGGGACCACTTGATGCTGTTGTCCGACTATGAATTGGATGTCGACAACCCCTATCCTGTGGTGCGTGAGGAGACGGAGGTGTTGCGTCCCGGGCACATAGCGTACAGCGACAGCAAGATACGCTACCGGCACTACGGCCGTGCCCTTGAGGACATGATCCGCGCCGTGGCCGAGATGCCCGAGGGCGAGGAGAAGAGCCTCCTCTCGCAGCAAATTGCCCATACCATGAAACGGCAGTACCTGCAGTGGAACCGCGACTCGGTGGACGACAACCTCATCCGCGAGCAGCTTGACGAGCTCTCCGGCGGACGCATCGCACTGCCTGCCGACTTCCAGTTCCGCGACTCAAAGGTATACCTTGACGCTATGGCTGCTGTGGCGGCCAAGAAAGAAGCCGGAGAAAAGAAGAAGAAGAAAAAGAAGAAAAACAGATGAGCAGTTTTGAAATCATAGGAGGCCACAAGCTCAAAGGCGAGATAGTGCCGCAGGGAGCCAAGAACGAAGCCCTGCAGGTGCTTTGTGCCGTGTTGCTCACTTCCGAGAAGGTGCGCATAGAGCATGTGCCCGACATACGCGACGTCAACAAGTTGATAGACCTGCTGAAGCTCCTCGGAGTGAGCGTGAGGGAGGATGTGCCGTCGGCCTGCGAGAGCGGCCGCACATTTGAGTTCCAAGCCGATCAGGTGAATCTGGAAGTGCTGCAGACCCAGCAGTTTCGCGATCAGGCTGGAGCTTTGCGTGGTAGCATCATGCTGGTGGGTCCGCTGCTGGCGCGTTTCGGCCAGGCCGTGGTGCCTCAGCCGGGGGGCGACAAGATTGGGCGCCGTCGTCTCGACACCCATTTTATAGGCATGGAGCGTCTCGGCGCTGAAGTGGAATACAAGCGCAATGCCTATTTGGTCAAGGCCAAGAATCTTAAAGGGTGCTACATGCTCCTCGACGAAGCCTCCGTCACCGGCACGGCCAACATCATTATGACCGCTGTCATGGCCCGTGGCACCACCACCATCATGAATGCCGCCTGTGAGCCTTATGTCTATCAGCTGTGCAACATGCTCAACCGCATGGGTGCCAAGATTAGCGGTGTTGGAAGCAATCTGTTGACTATCCGTGGTGTCAAGGAGCTGCATGGCTGCGAACACCGCCTGCTGCCCGACATGATTGAGGTGGGCTCTTTTATCGGCATGGCTGCCATGACGCAGGGCGACCTCACCATCAAGAATGCCCAGGTGCAACATCTGGGCCTCATCCCTCAGGTGTTCCGCCGTCTGGGTATCGAGGTGTGGCAAAAGGGCGACGATCTTTATGTTCCCGCCCAGGAGCACTACGAGATAGAGCGTTTCATGGATGGCTCCATCATGACCATTGCCGACGCGCCGTGGCCTGGCTTCACACCCGACCTCATCAGCATAGCCCTTGTGGTGGCCACCCAGGCCAAAGGCAGTGTGCTCATACACCAGAAGATGTTCGAGAGTCGCCTGTTCTTCGTCGACAAACTCATTGACATGGGGGCGCAGATTATCCTCTGTGATCCGCACCGCGCCACAGTCATAGGCCTTGACCGCGAACACAAGTTGCGTGGTGTGCGCATGGCTTCGCCGGACATTCGTGCCGGTGTGGCGCTGCTCATCGCCGCCTTGAGTGCCGAGGGCAAGAGTCGCATTGACAACATCGAGCAGATCGACCGTGGTTACCAGCGCATTGACCAGCGTCTGGCCAAACTCGGTGCCGAGATAAGAAGAGTGGAATAAAATCATTCACAAACTAAAAATAACTATAGAAACACCATGTTCAGTTTTTTTAAACGCAAATACGAACCCCGTCCCATCTTTGCCGCCCTGGGCACAGATATGCACTGCCACCTTGTTCCCAAGGTCGATGATGGCTCGAAGTGTGTGGAAGAGAGTGTTGAGTGTCTCAATGTCCTCAAATCGGTAGGTTACAGCAAAGTAATCATCACCCCCCACTTCCAGACTCCCCGTTTCGAAAACGACGAAGACGATATCCGCCGACGCTACGAGGAGCTGAAGAAGCAGGCCCAAGAGGCTGGTGTGGAGATTGAGATGGCCGGTGTGGGTGGAGAGTATCGCATCGACAGCGGTTTCCAGAAACGTCTTGACAACCCCCGTTTTCTGCAGGTGGCTGGCAAGTATGTGCTTGTCGAATTCTCTCTTCACCAGCAGATGATGGGTTGCGACGAGATGATTTTCGACATGCAGATGAAGGGCTATGAAGTTATCCTGGCCCATCCGGAGCGCTACCCTTACCTCAATGTCCACGGCGCGCGTATGGAGCAGCTCAAGAATCAGGGTGTGTATTTCCAGACCAATGTCCTGTCGTTGGGTGGTTTCTACGGCGAGGAAGCCAAGAAGCGTGCCTACCAGATGATTGAGAATGGGTGGGTGGAGTTTATGGGTACCGACACCCACAACACCATGTATGCTCAAGCTCTAATCGACCTCAGCCGCGACCGCAAAGTGGAGAAAATCCTTGAGAAGTATGACTTTATGAACAAAATGTTATAAAGGAAAAGAGTAAAATTATATCATTAAAAATCGCAAGTCTATGAAAAAGTTATTATTCGCCTTCATGGCCGTTGTTGCCTTCGTGGCCGTATCATGCAGCAAAACAGAAGAAGAGGGTGGGAGCACCTCTCTTGTGGGTAGATGGGAAGCCCCTCGCTTTGCCGAAACCCCCGAAGATATAGCCTTTGTCGCCATCTTTGGCGAGCAGGACCTCGACCTCTACGTTATCGCCTGGGGACAACACATGAAGGGTACCTATACCTATGCCGACAATGTCGTCAGGTATAACATCACCGAGGCCTACAATGCATATACCGGCGAAGAGGGCAGCATGGGATGGAATGCCGGAAATCTTGACGCAGCCACCCTCACCCTTGCGAGCGGCTATGAATGGTACCCGATGACGGAAGAAAACCTGGCTCGCGCCATAGAGGACTTCGGCGAGTTCGAATTCAAGGTGAACGGCAACACGGCCACTTCCTCCTTGGTCGGCATTGACAATTTGATCTTCAACAAAGTTAACTGAATCGCGTAAAGAAAAATGAACAGTCTCAATGCAGTTTCGCCCATTGATGGGCGCTACCGTTCCAAGTGTGAGCCCCTCGCCAAATACTTCTCCGAGGGTGCTCTGATAAAATATCGTGTCCGCGTCGAGGTGGAATATTTCATTGCCTTGGCCGACCGTCTGAAAGACCAGCGTCCTGGCTTGGCGGATGTTGCCAGCAAGGCAGAGCAGTTGCGTGATATCTACCGTGCCTTTACCGACGACGATGCCCAGGCCATCAAGGACATCGAGAAGACCACCAACCATGACGTCAAGGCTGTGGAATACTTCCTTAAGGGTAAGTTCGACCAGATGGGGCTTGCCGGTTTGAAGGAGTTCATCCATTTCGGTCTCACGTCGCAGGACATCAACAATACCTCTGTACCGTTGAGCATGAAAGAATGCCATGACGAAGTCCTCCTGCCCGCCTATCGGCGTCTGCAAGCCCTGCTCGACGAGCGGGCCGAGGAGTGGAAGGATATCCCCATGCTGGCTCACACTCACGGACAGCCCGCCTCGCCCACCACGCTGGGCAAGGAGTGGGGTGTCTTTGCCTATCGTTTGCGTCGTCAGCTCGACGAGCTTGAGCGCATACCCTTCACTGCCAAGTTCGGCGGTGCCACGGGCAATTTCAACGCTCACCTGGCAGCATTCCCCGACATCGACTGGCGTGCCTTTGGCAACGACTTTGTGAAGAATCACCTCGGCTTAGAGCGCCAGCAGCTCACCACCCAGATTGAGAACTATGACATGATGGCTGCCTGGTTCGATGCCTGCAAGCGCATCAACGTCATCCTCATCGACCTCTGTCGCGATGTGTGGACATACGTCTCTATGGAGTATTTCAAACAGCGTATCAAGGCCGGTGAGGTAGGCTCCAGTGCCATGCCACACAAGGTGAATCCCATCGACTTCGAGAATGCTGAGGGCAACCTTGGTTTGGCCAATGCCATCTTCGAGCACCTGAGCCACAAGCTCCCCATCAGCCGCATGCAGCGCGACCTCACCGACTCCACCGTCAGCCGTAACATCGGTGTGCCCATTGCCCACACGATGATTTCCATCGCCTCGCTCGAGAAAGGCTTAGGAAAGCTCCTCCTCAATGAGCAAGCCCTCTATCGCGACCTGGAGAATAATTGGGCCGTTGTGGCCGAAGCCATCCAGACCATCCTGCGCTCGGTGGGCTACCCCAACCCTTATGAGGCGTTGAAACAATTGACACGCACCAACGAGAAAGTCACGGCACAGACCATCGAGGCCTTCGTCGAAACCCTCGACATTGCTCCCGACGTCAAAGAGCGCATCCGTCGTATCACACCTCATAACTATATAGGTTACAGCTTGTGAAACTGAAGAAGAACTTCACGCTGAGGCAACTTAGGCCGTACAGTGCGCGTTGTGCGCTGTATGGCCTTTTTGTGGTGCTCAGTGTGGTCTTCACTATGTGCACGGCTCTCTCTGTGGCCGACTTCCTCAAGATTCTTTTCGGCACTGGCGACGAAGTGCCTTCTGCCACGGGCAATCTTATCGCTATCTGGCTTGAACAGCTCTACACATGGCTTATCTCTTTTGGCCAGTTGCAGGCTTTGTTGCTCTTTTCGGGTATCATCTTCGTGCTCTACTCCTTGAAAAACATCTTTTCATACCTCTCCGCCATCCAGATTTCCATTATCCGTGCCAACATAGTGCGGGCCTTGCGCAACAGGATGTTCGGCAAAGCCATGCATCTGCCGTTGAGTTATTATGACCGCAACCGCAAAGGTGACGTCATGGCCCGTTTCACAAGCGATATGGTGGAGTATGAAGAGGGTGTCTTAGGGTCTATACAGATGATTCTCACCTCCGTCATCAGTATGCTGTTGTATCTGCTTATGTTGTTCTATATCAACGTAAAGCTGACACTTTTTGTACTCTGTATGCTCCCGATTGTTGCGGTCGTTATCTCCGGCATTTCGCACCGTCTGCGGCGCAATTCCAAGGTGGTGCAGGAGATGAACTCCTACCTTGTGTCTCTCACCGACGAAACCATAGGTGGCCTCAAAGTCATCAAGTCCTACACGGCCATCGACTTCTCCAACCATCGATTCCGCGAGTATAACCACGAGTACACCCGCCGTCGCATACTTCTTCTGCGTCGTGTCGATGCATCGTCGCCGGTGAGTGATTTCCTCGGCAATGCCATTGTCATTGGAATTCTGCTTTTTGGTGCTTGGTTGGTGTTCCATGGTGACCAAGGTCTCACCTCCGAGCTTTTCATCTCTTATGTGATGCTTTTTGTGCTGATGATTCCGCCTGCCAAGGAACTCTCCACGGGCTTTTCCCAAATCAAGAAAGGTCGTGCCTGCGCTGACCGTATTGAGGCTTTTCTTGACGAGGCGGAAGAACGCGCAGTGATAGAAACGGAGGATATGCCAACTCCATTGGCAGACTCTCCCCTCTCCGCCACTGCCATTTCCCTGCAGCATGTATCCTTTGCTTATAATCCTGGTGTGCCGGTGCTCAATGACATCAACATCGATGTTCCACGTGGAACAACACTTGCCCTCGTAGGCAGTTCGGGCAGTGGCAAAAGCACTATTGCCGACCTCATTTGCCGTTTCTATCCCTGCATGGAGGGACGGATACTCTTTGATGGAACCGACATCAACACTTTGCCGTTGGCCGATCTTCGCAGTCGCATCGGCGTTGTGGCGCAGGACACATTGCTTTTCAACGATACGGTGGCTGCCAACATTGCTTTTGGCATGCCGGGAGCTTCGCGCGAGGCTATAGAGCAGGCTGCCCGTGCCGCACAGGCTCACGATTTTATCACCGCCCTGCCCGAAGGCTATGACACCAACCTCGGTGAGGGTGGCGGACTGCTTTCCGGTGGTCAGCGCCAGCGCATCAGCATTGCCCGTGCGCTGCTCCGTAACCCCCAGTTGCTCATTCTCGATGAGGCCACTTCAGCACTCGATACCGAAAGCGAGCGGCTTCTCCAGGCCACCCTGAACGAAGTGCTTAGTGGGCGCACGGCCATCGTCATCGCACATCGCCTGTCCACCGTTGTCGGAGCCGACTGCATTGCCGTTCTTGACCATGGCAACATTGTAGAACGTGGTACCCACGCCGAACTTGTGGCCCTCGGCGGACGCTATGCCGAACTGGTAGCCTTACAATCGTTTTAACAAGGATGGATAATGAAAAAAGTATAGGACGGACATATTTCGGGTTGCGCAGACTTCTCTGTGTTGCCCTGCTCCTTGTTTTTCCTTGCTCCTTCCTTCCCCTTGCGGCACAGCAACCTGTGGCCCCGGTCACCGACTGGCTGGCCACTGTCGACGAAGCCTCGCAGCAAATAGTCCTCTCGTGGAGGCCCAGTGCCGACACACAGGCCGTTGGCTACCACATTTGTACGGGCAGCCCGTGTCTCGATTACGATACGGTTTTCGGACGCCTGGACACCAGCTACCGCTGTCTCGACCATGTGGCCACCGAGCGGCATACCTACCGCATCCATGTTTTCGACAGTGCCTACAATGTCAGTTCCCTCACGCCCTCGTTTGGCAACATGGTGCTTACGGCTGATGTGCCGCGATGCGACACCGCTGTCACTGCCCGCTGGTCCCCCTATGTGGGAATGCCGGGTGGCGTGGCCAAATACAGGCTTCTTGTCCGTCTCGACCCCTACGATGACGAGTACTATCCATACGCTGTCGTCGACAGTGCGGGCCCTTTTGAGCATACTTTCACCATTGCCGAAGGGGCCACGCGCGTCTGGATTAAGGTGCAGGCTGTGGCTTTCAACGAGGTTTGGGGAGCACAGCCTTTGATATCGGAGAGCAATACGGTAAGTGTTGAGCGCCGCACCGTCGACACGGCGGCATTCTTCAGCATCCTCTCGGTTGAGTACGACAGTGTCAACACCCACACCCTGCTCAACTTGGACCTCGACACTGCCTACCATGCCAGCCCTTATGTCCTATGGCGCTCCGTCGATGGGAAGCCTTGGGACTCGCTGGCAGCCTTTGCGGTTGACGAGTCTCCGTTTGTCTACACCGACAATACAGTCAACCCCTTCGACTCGCTGCACTGCTACCAGCTCTCGTCGCTCGATGCCTGTGGTCTCAATCCGCGCTATTCCGAGCCGGTATGCATAGTGGTGCCTACCCCTCCCCAGCCCGCCTTCGCCATACCCAATATTGTCGTCGTTGGCGACGACGCCAATGGCTCTTTCCTGCCGCGCTTGCGTGGCCTCAAGGGCGACCTCTACGAGCTTTATATTTATGACCGCAACGGCCTCCTGGTCCACTCCACCACCGACCCCGCCGCCGGCTGGACCCCCCAGGCCTCCACGCCGCAGGGGGCCTATGCCTATGCTCTGCGGTGCCGTTTCAACAACAATCGCATCAAGGTGTTCACCGGAGCCATCCTGGTGATAAAATGATACCATGCAAACCATCAAATCCACACGCACAATGAAAATAGCCCTCTACTACCGTCATATCGACCCTGCCGACCTCCCGGCCTATGACCACCTCTGCGCCGAGCTCAAGCGGGCCGGCATCGAGACGCAAACCATCGGCGACGGCGACAGCGTCGACGGTTTCGACTATCTCTTCTCCATCGGTGGCGACGGCACCCTGCTCTCCTCGGTGCAATTTATCCACACCACGCACCCCGACGCTTTCCCGCCCATCCTGGGCATCAATTTCGGCCATCTGGGATTCCTCACCACTGCCGGCAAAGAAAACCTTGCCTCCCTCGTTTCCGACCTCCTGGAGGGTCATTTCACGCTCGAACAGCGCACCCTCCTGCAGGTGGAGTGTGCCGCTTGGGCCCAAGGCGGCTCTGCGGCGCCAACACTCGCCAGCCCCTCCTTCGCCCTCAATGAGGTCTTTCTCCATCGTCCCGAAGACTCCTCGATGCTCCGCACGGAGGTCTATGTCGATGGCCTCTATGTGGCCACCTATGCCGGCGACGGTGTCATTGTGGCGTCGCCCACGGGGTCTACGGCCTATAGCCTCAGCTGCGGAGGCCCCATCCTGACGCCCGACTGCGGTTGTTTCGTCATCACGCCCATAGGAGCCCACACCCTTACTCTGCGGCCCATCATTGTGCCCGACAGCGCCCGGCTGCGCCTTGTCACAGTGCCCTCCTCCCACCACGTGTCGCCGCAGCCCGCCGCCGAGCCTTTCACCCTCGGCCTCGACTCGCGGCGCGCCACCCTCTCTGGCTCCGTGAGCCTCGACATTTGCCGTGCGCCGTTCGCCATACGCCTCATCCGTATGAACACCCAGAACTTTTTCTCCGCCATCCGCGACAAACTCATGTGGGGCACCGAGGTCAGACCTTAGTCTGCCCCCCCCCCATGTGGCGTTTTAGTCGCCTGTCATTAGATATACCCCCAATGTAGAGACGCGGTATGCTGCTTCTCTACATTGGGGGGTGTGCATGTGGGCTACATGTAGGCGTGGACGCCGCCAAGGAAGAAGTTGACTCCGAAGTAGGTGATTACCACCGAAAGGAAAGCCAGTGTGCAATAGAGATGGAAACTGCGGGCGCGACTGTTGACGCCCAGGGAGGGGTGTAGCGGCAGGGTGTAGACGATGAGGGTAATGAGTGCCCATACCTCCTTGGGGTCCCAGCTCCAGTAGTTGCCCCACGAGATGTTGGCCCACACGGCACCGATGATGATGCCCAGCGCCAGCAGGAAGACGGCGGGGTAGAGCATGATGATGCCAAGGCGATGGAAACGCTTTGCGGCATCGCCTCGGTTGCCCAAGATCAGACCTGCCACGCCGCCCATCATGACGAAGAAGAACAGCGCGTATGCGAACATGATGACCGTCACATGCAACGTCAGCAGGGGCGAGCTGAGCACGGGCATAAGGTTGGTTACCGGGGGGTTGCTGCCGCTCATCATGGCCACCAGCAGGCAGAATCCCATGGTGAGCATGGCCACGGGCAGCGCCATGGAGTGCTTGCGCACGAGGCTGAGGCCTATGAGGCCTATGGCGATGGACATGAGGTTCATGCTGTCGAAGCCTCCAGCCATGGGCACGTGACCGCCGGCAATCCAGCGCAGGACGAAGGTGAGGAGGAGGAAGGCCGTCAGCAGGGACACCCACGCCGTTGCCATCCAGAGGGCCCAGCGGGGCAGTTCGCGGCCGCGGCCCGTAAGGAAGATGGCGAGGGCGAAGAAGAGGAGGCCCAGGGTGATGCTCAGCATGGCCAGCCAGCGGCCCGTGGTGAGGGCGTTGTAGAGGCGCTCGGCGTCGACGCGGGTTTTTGAGGGCAGCACTGCCGCGGCCTGCTGCTCTTGGAAGGACAGGGTTTTCTCGAAGACGTGTTCCAGTTCTTCGAAGTCGCCTTTCGCCACCAGTTCCTGGCAGTAGCTCTGGTGTTTGCGCACGAAGAGGTAGGCGTCGTCATCCACATTGAGGGGCAGGACGTCGTTCTGGGCATACCAGCCGAGGATGCCGGTGCTGTCGGTGAGGGGGAAGAGCTTCAGGCCTTTGCCGGAGAGGAGGGCCTCGATGAGGCTGCTTTTCTCGCGGGCTGCACGGATGTTTTTGCTCATTTTGCCGGCGCCAGGCATGCCCATGCCGCCCATGTCCGCTGTGGAGCGGAAGCTGGCGCCGGCGGCCAGGAAGTCGTTGTAGCTGGCGCGGCTGCCGGTGATGTGCAGCTGCTGGCGGGTGTCGTCGCCCTTGATTTTGATGAGGGGTTCAGAGGCCCAGTCGTTGAAGAAAAAGAGGTAGCCCGCCAGCACCTGCTCGGGGCTGAGGCCTTGGTAGGTGGCTTTGCCGGTGAGCTTGGTGGTGAAGTCCTTGGCGTAGGTCTGCAGGGGGCACACACGGCCTTTGTATAGCACATACATACGGCCCATCTTGTCGGCTGTTTCGCGCGGCAGGGTGCGCGGTTGGGCATGGGCTGCGGTGGAGGCCAGCAGCAGGGCCGCCACGGCGGCACCTTTGAGCAGGCGGCGGTAGCGTCCGCCGCGCTCCAGCATGAGCCACAGGAAGCCCAGGAGCAGCAGGGCGTAGCCGCAGTAGGTGACGGCGATGCCGAGGGGGTCGTGGCTGACGCTGAGGGTCGAACGGCCCTCCTCGTCGTAGTCTTCTTGGTAGAAACGGTAGCCTCGGTGGCGCAGGATGTTGTTCATCGAGATGTCGTGGCGCTGGCCTTCGGCAACGACGTGGCTCACAAAGTCCATGGGCGTGTGGGTGCCGGGGTAGGTGAGCACCTCGAAATTCTCCAGCTCCATCTCGAAGGGCAGGGTGGCGGTGTGGCCGTTGCCGGTGTCGATGGTGGCGGAGGGGATGCCGGGGGTGAGGGTCATGCTGCCGTGGAGGCCGGTCCAGGTGGTGAGGGCGCCGCCGAGGAGGATGACGGGCACGGAGGCATGAACTATCAGGGCCGCGGGGCGACGCCACATCTTGCCTTGCACGATGGCCACCACGGCACCGGCGGCCACCAGGGCCATCAGGGCGATGAACCACCACGAGGAATAGAAATGGTCGGCCACCCAATCGGCGCCGCGATAACGTTCGAAAATGGTGCCTGCGGCGAGCACTGCCGCCACAAGCACCATCAAGGCTACACGAATCTTTTTCATTTATCTTAACTACTTAACTATTTTTAAATTGCATTGATGAACTTCACCACTGCGTCGCGGTCGGCCTTGGAGAGCTTGCGGAAGTTCTCAACGCTGCGGCGGGCGTCGCTTTGGGCGTCGCCGTGCCACATGATGGCCTCGATGACGTTGCGGGCGCGGCAGTCATGCAGGCGGTCGGCATGGCCGGAGCAGAGGGGTGCCAGGCCGCGGCCCCAGAGGGGTGTGGTGCGGCACCAGCCGGTGCGTATGTCGTTCTTCATGAAGAGGCGGTGCTGCACGAAGTCGCTGTAGGGCCATATCTTCTGATAGGGGTAGCGCGGCAGGCGCGAGTCGCCGTCCTCGAAGAAGCCTGTGGGGTCGGTGAAGTTGTCCTCGCCGGTGGTCCAGGAGGGGCGGTGGCAGACGGCGCAGCCCATCTCGCGGAAGAGCTTGCGGCCGCGCTGCACGTCGGGGTCGTCCAGATTGCGGGCGGCGGGCACGGCGAGGCCGCGGTGCCACACCATGAAGTTCACATAGTCCTGGTCGCTCATCTCGGCGGGGAGGTTCTTGCTCATGAGGTAGTTGTAGATGTTGCTCTCCATGGTGGAGTCGGGGTTGACCCACTCGGGGAAGTAGTCGGCGAACTGGGCCTGCACATTGGCGTCGCGCGAGGCTTTGCGGGCGTAGGCTTCGGTGATGTAGTGGGCGCGCTTGTTGCTGCGGGTGACGTTGGTGATGTTCCAGATGGCGTTGCTGCCGGGGGCGTCCTGCAGGGGGCCGCGGGAGAGGGCGTAGGTGTAGCGTTTGGGATGGCGGGTGTTGCCGTAGAAGGCCGTGGGGGCCCAGTCGCCGCCGTTCCAGAAGGCGGGGTTCAGCGGCAGGCCCATCTCGCTCTCGCGTTGGTACTGTGCTTTGAGCGAGTCGTCGTCGATGGCGTCGATGAGGCCGGTGCCGTAGATGCCTATGGTGCTCTCCAGGCGGAAGGCGAGGTTGGAGTAGGGCACGCCCAGGGGGGCGTAGAAGGCGTTCTCGTCGATGGTCAGTTCGGGATAGATGAGCTCATAGCTCTCGCCGTCGGGGAAGCGGTTGCCCCATTCGTCGGTGTAGTTAAGCCAGGAGAGGTGTATGCCGCTCTCCTCGACGGGGTTGGGGAAGGGTGCCACGGCGCGGGTCTGCGGCATGCCGGTGACGGAGGTCTCGTAGGCGTTGTTGGTCTTGTCGTAGACCACCAGGAGGTAGCCGTTGCCCCAGTCCTCGGCGTTGTAGCGGTCCATGCGGCGGCCGTGGCCATAGCCGGGATGGCAGTTCTCGCAGCTGGAGCGTATGTAGAGGGGTCCGAGGCCGTTGAAGGGACGGCTGTTCTGGGTGACGGTGTGTTCGAAGAACATTTCGCCGTATTTGAAGGCCGTGGCCATGCCGGCCATCTCGGTGGCGGGGGTGGGGTCTTCGTAGGCCGAGGCGCTCTGGTTGAAAGTGGTGCCGAGGCGTCCGCCGGCGTAGACCTCCTCGTCGATGCCTTCGGGGGCAGGGGTGGGCTCGGTCTCGTCGTTGTTGCAGGCGGCGAAGAGTCCGGCGGTCGCCATGGCGGCCAGCAGGAGGAAGGTGTGTTGTTTCATAGTCTTTTCTTTTTTTGGGGAGTTCAGGGATTTCAATTGTTGCGGATGGCTTCCACCACCTTGTCGAGGATTTCGCTGAGGGCGGCGCAGGCCTCCATGGCTTCGCCATTGGCGGCGGCGCCGATGTTGTTGACGAAGGGGGCGGGCATGGCGTCGATTTTGGCCATGGCGTTGTCGATGGCTTCCATCACCTCGCTGTCGAGGGCGGCGTTGAGGCTGTGCATGTACTGGTGGAGCGATTGGGCCTCGTCGCGCTGGCCTTCCACGCCGCCGAGGTAGGCGTTCTGGATGCTGACGATGTTGTTGTGGAAGTCGATGATGGACTTCTGGCTGTAGGGGCTTTCGATGTAAGTGGGGTCTTCGCCGCTGTGGGCGGCGCCGATTTTGCTGGTGCCCACCTCGTCGGCGATGTCGATGCAGCCCTGGACGATGGCCATGAGGGCCGCCTTGCGGGTGGCGTAGGTGCTGCCGGCTTGGCCGGCGATTTTCATGTTCTCGCCGTAGCTGAGGTCGCCACCGGCCACGGTGTACTGCATCTCAAGGTCGTCGAGTTTGTCGATGTGGCTCTCGGGGGCTTCTTCGCCCATCCAGCCCACCTCGAGCTGGTAGCAGCGGTTGCGCAGGTCGCCGGCTACGGCGGCCACGTAGATCCACTGGTTCTCGGTGATGGCGCTGGCGCTCTTGGGCTGGCCGTCGGCGAAGAGGATGTATTCGATGCCATGGAAGCCCAGCAGGGCGTTGCCCAGACGGTCGCCGGCCACGGCGTCGCCGTCCTCGCCGTCGAGGGCTTCGAGCATGGCGGGGCTGTTCATGAGGGTGTTGAAGGCGTCGATGTCGAGGGGCCAGGAGTCGATGTGGGGATCCACGCCGAAGTCGCCGGCGGCACCGAAGAGGAAAGCTTCGCTTTTCTCCCACTCCTCGCGGGCGGCGAGGAAGGTCTCGCAGGCCTGGCGCAGGGCGGCGTCGTTGGGGTTGGCTTTGAGGGCGGCCAGCTCGGCGGCCAGCTGCTCGGTCTTGGCGGCCAGGGCTCCGTAGGTGGGCGCCACGGTGTGGTCCACAAACTGCTCGGCGATGGCGGCGGCCTGGCGGTCGTCGCTGCCGGTGGTGGTGTCGTTGTCGTCGCTGCAGGAGGCGGCTCCCGCCGTCAGCGCAGCCATTGCCATGAACATGGCGGCATTTTTGAAAAACGATTTCATTGGTTTGTTGGTTTTAGTTATTGTTATTAGTGAATTATCGCACGAAGAACCCCGTCCACGTTACGCCCAGGGCGAAGAAGGGTTCGTTGTTGTACTGCTCGCCGAGCAGGCGCACACCGCCCTCGGCCTTGAGGGCCACCTGGGGCAGGGGATAGTAGTTGACGCCGCCGGAGACCACCTGGCGCGAGCACCAGCCGATGTCGGTCAGGCCCTCGGCGGGCACGTAGCTGTCGTATTGGTCGTAGCGGGCAAAGAGGTAGAGCTTGCCGTGGCTGCGTCGCCATTGGGCAAACGACAGCAGGTCGACGCCGGCCTCGATGGAGGCGTCCCAGGCGGCCTCGCCCACGAAGGTGTGGGGGTAGGGGTTGCCGGTCATGGTGGTCTGGTTCTTGTTGCGGGCCGATATGGCGGCGGCGTCGGAGAGGTGGCCGTAGTCCACGTTGCCGCGCACAACGACGTAGCGGTTGCGGTAGGCGAAATCGAAGCAGCCTATGGCCACGAGGCCGTCCAGGTCCTTGTAGCGGCTGTTGACGTCGGTGACGATGTCGTTGTTGTTGCTGCCGCCCAGGTAGCCGCTGAGGCTCAGGCGCAGGCCGCGGATGCCCGTCCAGTCCACGCGCGCGGCGCAGGCCAGGGCGTTGGCCGGCCGGAACTCGTAGGGCGACGCCGAGCCGTTGTGCACCCACCCCTGGTCGTTGAAGAGGTTGCTGTTGAGCCCCGGCAGCAGCTGCGCCTCGTAGCGCCATGCGCCGGCGCGGCCCCAGAGGCTGAGGCCCGTCTCGTGCCACGTGCAGGGCATGATGGTGTTCTCGCCCTCGGGACGATAGACGCCGAAGAACATGTTCGGCGTGTGCCCGTTGTTGGTCATGCCCACGGGTACCACTATATGGCCCGCGCGCACGTTCAGGTGGGGGTTGAAGCTCTTCTGCACCCAGAACTGCTCCAGGGCCACCTCGCCGCCGCGCTCCACCTCCTGCTCGAACTCGCCGGTTTCCTCGGTCTCCTTCTCCACGGCGGCCTCGATGCCTCCGTGTTCGAACTCAATCTCCGTGCCCACGCTCCAGCCGCGGCCGAAGTCGTAGCCCAGCATGATGACGGCATGCGGAAGGTCCACGCGCCCGTAGCCCGGGGCGTCCTTGTAGCGGTCGGCATGCGAATAACGGAACACATTGTCGCTGTAGAAGTGGTGGCTGTACACTGCCTCGCCGTATCCGCCCACGGTGAGGCGGCTCTTCGTGGCCGTTGCGGTGTCGTTCTGTGCCGATGCCACAGGCCCCTGCAACAGGCACGCCAGGATGCAGAATGTTGATATCTTGTCGATTATGTGCATAGTCTATCGTTTTTTCTGCCTGCAAAAATACATAATACACTCATAACCAGCCTTCACCAATAGTAGTGATTTTTTCCCCCGCCGCCCCCCCGCTGCTCCCCTCGCGGCAGGCCCCCGGTTCGCCCCCAATTCGCCCCTTGTTCGGCCCTTCTTATATAGTTCTTATATCGTTCACATATAGTTCTTATATAGTTCCTATATACAGTATATAAGAACTATATGAGAAGTATATAAGAAGTATATGGGAACTATATGAGAAGGGGCGAATTGGGGGCGAATTGGGGGCCTGTTGGGGGCCTGTTGGGTCGCAGTTGCGGGGTAGGAGAGAAAATAAATTTGCACAATTCAGGAATTTTTCGTTACTTTGTATTTTGCACGTGGTGTGCAAAAATGTATTATCAATTTGGAAATCAATACGCTGATATGAGAAAAATGATGAAAAAACTGCTCCCTTTGCTGCTGATGGCCGGAGTGCTGGCCATGAGCGGTGTGCAGGTGTCGTGCAAGGGTTCGAGTGACACGATGTACGAGCGCCAGCAGAGCAACAAGTCGCGCAAAATCAAGTCGAATATCAAGGTGAAGGGAACCAACAGGAGCCACGGACATACTAACAGAACCTACTGATGCAGAGTGCACTATATCCACTGAAATTTCTGCCCCTCTTCAAGAATGTCATCTGGGGAGGCAACAAACTCAAAGGCTACGGTTTCAACTACGACCCTCTTCCCAATTGCGGCGAGATGTGGGTCCTTTCCTCCATGGAGGGCAAGGAGTCGGTCATTGCCAATGGCTTTCTGGCGGAGAACACGCTCGACGAGGCCATCGAAATCTATATGGGCGACCTGGTGGGCGACAAGGTGTATAACCGCTTCGGCACGCGGTTTCCGCTGCTGCTGAAGATTATCGACGCCGCGCAGGATCTTTCCATCCAGGTGCATCCCGACGACGAGCTGGCGCAGCGCCGCGGCATGCCCTGCGGCAAGACGGAGATGTGGTATGTCATAGAGGCCGAGCCGGGAGCGAGGCTCATCAGCGGTTTCCGCCGCGAGGTGGACCCCGAGGAGTACCGCGCCGCGCTGGCGGCAGGACGCCTGGAGGAGCTGCTGCATACCGAGCAGCCTGCCAAGGGCGACGTCTTTTTCCTCCCCGCCGGCAGGGTGCATGCCCTGGGCCGCGGCTTGATGGTGGCCGAGATACAGCAGGCGTCGGACTGCACCTACCGCATCTACGACTGGGGCCGTCGCGACGCCGACGGGCACCCGCGCCAGCTGCACACCGAGGAGGCCATGGACGCCATCGACTTCGGCGCCGTCCGCGGCCATGCGAGCACACGCTACGAGGCTCGTCAGGACCAGACCACCACCCTCGCGCATTGCCCTTATTTCACCACGAGCCTCATCTCTTTGACGCATCCGCTGCGGAAGAATCTGGAGGATGTCGACACCTTCGTGGTCTACTTGTGCGTGGAGGGCTTGGCGGCGGTGAAGAGCATGGAGACCATCGTGCCCCTGCATGCCGGCGAGTGCGTGCTGGTGCCTGCCGTGGCGGAGAGCGTGGAGCTCTTCTGCGAGGGCCCGGCGCGGCTGCTGGAGGTGACCGTCGACACCGCCGGATGGAACGACGCACCGCGGTCCGACAACGACTGGCTGGCGCAGTTCATGGGTGCCGAAAAATAAAAAAATTTGCCCGATTACGAAAAAATTACTACTTTTGCACCGCTTTTTATAGTATCACAGGCATTGAATAATATGTTCGATTTTGAGACATCGGTAACGGGGATTGAGTTCAAAGTGAGACAGTTGGCAGACGAGGTGACACGTCTGCGCGCGCTGGTGTCGCAGAAGGAGAATCGGTGCCGCGAACTCGAAGAAGCATTGAAAAACAGTGAAACAACTATAAACAATTTAAAAGAAGAGAACAAATTATTAAAATTAGGGAACAAGTTGTCAGAGAAAGGCGAGAGTGCTGAGATAAAACTCAAAATCAATCAGATGATTCGCGCCATTGACAAAAGTCTCGAGATAGTGAAAAACACCGCCATGTAGCCTGTTGGCGGTGGACAGGGAAAGGGAAGAAGCAAAGATGGAAACGGTATCGGCATCGGTAAATATAATGGGACGGACGTACAAGCTGCGTGTGGCCGCTGAGGACGAGGCGGCGTTGCGCAGGGCGGCCGAGCTCATCGACACGCAGGCCAAGGCCTACGGCAAGCAGTATGCCTACAACGACCATCAGGACTTGCTGGCAATGGTAGCATTGACGCAGATCACACAATTGACCAAGATACAAGACTCGCTGCGGTTCAAGGACACCGACCTCGCGCAGAGGCTGCAGTCCATCGACAGCGTGCTGGACCAAATCCTGCATCCGACCCAAAACAGTTTGTAAACTCAACACCATTTACGAACCGAGTCGGCTCAGGGGCGGGTAGGTTGTATGGCTGATACGCCCGGCGCTCAAATCCTACAGTTTCAGAGTTTACCATAACTCTTGGAGGGGGATAACAACCGCGATGCAGGATTTGCTTTTTTTAGACTGACCTCGAACCTTCCACCGGCAGCCGCCGTTCCCACAACAAAAAACAAACAACACATCATGGAAGTATTAATGATTATAATCGGCCTTGTGGCCGGAGGCGCGCTGGGAGTGTGGGTTACCACCACGGTGCTGCGCAACAAGCTGCTTGCCAAGAGCCAGCAGGTTTTGAAAGACGCCGAGGAAAAAGGCGAGGTAATCAAGAAAGACAAAATCCTCCAAGCCAAGGAGCAGTATCTGCAGTTGAAGGGTGAGCACGACAAGCGCGTCAACGAGCAGAACCAGAAAATCCGCGAGCAGGAGAACAAGATCAAGCAGCGCGAGCAGAGCCTCAATCAGCAGGTCAATGAATTGCAAAAGAAACGCGATGAGCTCAAGGGTGTCAGTGAGAACCTCAACAACCAGATTGACGCCCTCAAGAAGCGCCAGGCCGAAGTGGAGAAGGTCTACAAGGAGAGCGTCTCCAAGCTGGAGCACATCGCCGGCATGAGTGCCGACGAGGCCAAGCAGCAGTTGGTGGATGCCATGACCGAGGAGGCCCGCGCCGAGGCATCGACCACCATCATGGATATCGTCGAGGAGGCCAAGATCACCGCCGCCGAGCAGGCCAAGAAAATCGTCATCCAGAGCATCCAGCGCACCGCCACGGAGACCGCCGTGGAGAACACCGTCAGCGTCTTCAACCTGGAGAACGAGGAGGTGAAGGGCCGCATCATCGGCCGCGAGGGCCGCAACATCCGCACCCTGGAGAGCCTCACCGGCGTGGAAATCATCATCGACGACAGCCCCGACGCCATCATCATCAGCGGCTTCGACCCCGTGCGCCGCGAGATTGCGCGTCTGTCGCTCCACAAGCTGGTCACCGACGGCCGCATCCACCCCGCCCGCATCGAGGAGGTGGTGGCCAAGACGCGCCGCCAGATTGAGCAGGAGATCAACGAGGTGGGCAAGCGTACCTGCATCGACCTCGGCATCCTGAACATGAACCATGAGCTGATGCGCATGGTGGGTCGCATGAAATACCGTTCCAGCTACGGCCAGAACCTGCTGCAGCACAGCCGCGAGGTGGCCAACCTGGCCGCCACCATGGCTTCCGAGTTGGGCCTCAACCCCAAACTGGCCAAGCGCGCAGGTCTGCTGCACGATATCGGCAAGGTGCCCGAGACCGATCCCGAGCTGCCGCATGCCATCTTCGGCATGAAGCTTGCCGAGAAATACAAAGAACACCCCGACGTGTGCAACGCCATCGGCGCCCACCACGACGAGGTGGAGATGACCAACCTCATCAGCCCCATCATCCAGGTGGCCGACGCCATCAGCGGTGCCCGTCCCGGCGCCCGCCGCGAGGTCGTCGAGGCCTACATCAACCGCCTGAAGAAGCTTGAGGACATGGCCATGACCTACCCCGGAGTGGTGAAGACCTACGCCATCCAGGCCGGCCGCGAGCTGCGCGTCATCGTCGGCGCCGAGAAGGTGAGCGACGTCGAGGCCAACAAGCTCAGCTACGACCTCTCGCGCCAGATCCAGAGCGAGATGACCTACCCCGGCCAGATCAAGGTCACCGTCATCCGCGAAACCCGCGCCATCAACTACGCGAAGTAATCCATAGGTCCTTAAAGCCCTATAAGTCCTATGATTCTTTCAGCTATCCATTGGAATGTCGACCCAGTGTTGTTTCACATTGGGTCTTTCGGCTTGCGCTGGTACTCGCTGGGCTTCCTGGTGGCCTTCGTGCTGGGCTACTGGATCATGTCGCGCATGTTCAAGCGCGAAGGCGTCAAGAGCGACTACCTCGAAAGCCTCGTCATCTACATGTTCCTTGCCACCCTCGTTGGTGCCCGCCTGGGCCACTGCCTCTTCTACGAGCCCGGCTATTTTCTCACCTCTGAGCACTGGTTTGAGATCGTGTGGCCCTTCCGCAACGGCGAGTTCAAGGGCTTCGAGGGCCTGGCCAGCCACGGCGCGGCCATCGGCATCCTGACGGCCATGTACCTCTACTGGCGCAAGTATGGCATGAACATCTGGTGGATACTGGACCGCATGGTCATCGTCATCGCCCTCGGCGGCGCCTTCATCCGCCTGGGCAACCTCATGAACAGCGAAATCTACGGCCACGTCACCTCGCTGCCCTGGGGCTTCATCTACGAGCGCAATGGCGAGACCCTCCCCAAACACCCCACGCAGCTCTACGAGAGCCTCAGCTATTTCCTCATCTTCGCCGTCAGCCTGTGGTACTATCGCCACAAGGGCGGTCAGGTGAAGAGCGGCACCATCTTCGGCTGGTGGCTCGTGGCGCTGTTCGGCGTGAGGTTCCTCATCGAGTTCGTAAAGAACGACCAGGTGGGCTTCGAGGCCGGAATGACGCTCAACATGGGCCAGCTCCTCAGCCTGCCCTTCATCGTCGGCGGCCTGGTCATCGCCTGGCTCGCCAAACAGGAGAAATTCCCGCAGGGACCTTTCCCCAAGGGAGAAAAAGTAACTTTTAAAGACAAAGAAAAGGAGAAAAAGAAATGAAAACTTTGATACTTGTACGTCATGGCGAAAGCGCCTGGAACAAACTGAACCTCTTCACCGGCTGGACCGATGTCGACCTCACCGAGAACGGCATCAAGGAAGCCTACGAAGCCGGCAAACTGCTCAAAGCCGAGGGCTACCGCCCCGAGCTCTGCTTCACCTCCTACCTCAAGCGCGCCGTGAAGACCCTCAACGAGATTCTCGACGCCATGGACATGGACTGGCTGCCCGTGCAGAAGTCCTGGCGCCTCAACGAGAAGAGCTACGGTGCCATCCAGGGCCTCAACAAGGCCGACACCGCCGCCAAGTACGGCGACGAGCAGGTGCTCCTCTGGCGCCGCGCCTTCGATGTGCAGCCCCCGGCACTCGACCTCCACGACGAGCGCAGCCCCCGCATGGATCCGCGCTACAACGAGATTCCGGACAACCTCATCCCCCTCACCGAGAGCCTCAAGGACACCATCGAGCGCCTCATGCCCTACTACCGCGGCACCATCATGCCCGCCTTCGAGAACCGCAACACCCTCATGGTGGTCGCCCATGGCAACTCGCTGCGCGGCATCGTCAAGGAGCTGAAAGGCATGAGCAACGAGGAGATCATCAAGTTCAACCTCCCCACCGCTGTGCCCTATGTCTTCACCTTCGACGACAAGATGAACCTCGTCGAGGACAAGTTCCTCGGCGACCCCGAAGTCATCGCCGCCAAGCAGGCCAGCGTGGCCAACCAGGCCAAGAAAAAGTGAAAAATGAAGAGTGAAGAATGAAGAATGACAAGGCGGCTGAACGGTCGGAGCATGAAAAAGGCTTGCCGTAATCCTCTGTTTTTCAGTCTATCGTCCTTTATTCTTCACTCTTGAATAAAAAAAATTTGGCCAGTTTGGAAAATGTTCGTAATTTTGCACCGTTTTTGAGAGATAAAAATTGGTATAATTTGGTCTAACGAAACACACGGAGAGGTGGGTGAGTGGCTGAAACCAACAGTTTGCTAAACTGTCGTACTCGATTAGGGTACCGGGGGTTCGAATCCCCCCTTCTCCGCCAAGAAAGACGCCTCCGAAAGGGCGTCTTTTTTTGATAGCGTTACCGGCGGGGCATAGCGAAGCCCGGTTATCGCGCCTGCTTTGGGAGCAGGAGACCCCCAGTTCGAATCTGGGTGCCCCGACCACCAACGATGGCCCCGTAGCTCAGCTGGATAGAGCAACTGCCTTCTAAGCAGTAGGTCCTGCGTTCGAATCGCAGCAGGGTCACCAAAACCACAAACATTGTTTACCATGAGAAAAATGTATTCTCTGCTGACGTTGTTTTTTGCTATACTGACTGTAACAGGTTGCGAGAAGCAGGAAGACAACGACGGCATGGTGGAAATTTTCACTGAGTCGCTGTCGGGCAACGGCAAAGTGCTTGTCGACGGAGCCGACGCTACCTGGATGGCAGGCGACGAAATACTCCTCAACGGAAACCCTGTCATGGTTGTACGCCACAGCAACGGCCGTGCCTACATCAGTAGCGAAGGCCTCAATGCCACCACCAATCGCGCGGTATATCCCTCTTCATTAAATGTTTACAATTGGAGTACGGACAATCTTTCTGTTGAATTTCCCAAAATATATCATTATCGTACCGATGCCAGCGGCAAGCAGATATTGGAGCTGCCCATGGCGGCATACTCTACGGGCGACAATCCCCTCCACTTCAAGCATCTTACGGGTGCACTTTACGTCACCGTGACAAACACAAGTTCCTCGCCGCGTTTGCTTCAGGCCGTGACGGTGTCGAGCGATAAATACATGCTGAATGGCAGCCGGTCGATAGATTTAACCAATATTGATGCTCTGGGGCCTATCCAGAACGAATTGGCCTCTCGACGTACTGTCACCCTGCATTTTGACGCTGAATGCATACTGCCAGCAAACGGAGGAAGCAAGAAGGTGATGATTCCCATCCCCCCTGTGGGTGGCGACAATCATTTCACCATTAGTGTGAAAACATATCAGGAAGGCGAAAGCCAGTCGTTTGTAACCACGAAGTCCCAGACATCGAACTCCGACCATTCCCTTGGCCGCAATATTTTAGGCTATGCTCCAATTGATATTGTTGCTGGCGCAGAAACCAGAGAGGCTATTCTGTCTTCCAATGGAGGAACCTATAAGTTGTACTCTGGCACGGATTTCTATTTGATGACAAAAATGATTAGCGGAGGCAGTCTAAATAATGCCTCTTTCGAACTGCAGCAAGATATCGACATGTCGGGAATTACAATCGAACCGATAGTCAACGATGAATATGAAGGTACAATTAATGGTGCTAATCATTGTGTCAGCAATCTGACCATTAGGGGTATTAAAGTGCGCTATGAGGCCTTTTGTGCCCTTTTTAAGTTTACCAATATCAATACAACTATCAAAAACATCCAGTTTGATAATCTCAATTTGATAAATGAAGATGTTGGAAATGCTACATTATATGTTGGTGCTTTTGAGGCAAAAAATGAAGCGAGTGGGAATACAGCGCGGACATTTAGCAATTGTGTTGTGAATATTGGTCAATTTGAGGATGGAAATGCTACAGGCGAAGTTTATTTTGGAGGTTTAGTTGGCCAATTTAGTCCCAAATTGGAAATTACCGACTGTCATGTTATTCTCTCGGACGTGACCATCGACGGCTCATTCATCAGGTTTGGCGGTATGGTTGGTAGTTCGGCTACTGACGCTTTGACTATTTCTGGGTCTTCCTGGCGGGCGGGTTCGCTTACCTTGAATGGCAGCAACGCCTATGTGGGCGGTTTGGTTGGGGCAAAGAGTTCTGGTCAATTCAATGCGTCAAGTTGTGTACTTGGAGCGAACGTCAATGCAACGTTGCAAGGTTCAAATAGATATTTTGGCAACCTTGTCGGGCGAATTATCCAATCCATAGCTCCAGGTCCGGATCAATCCTCAAACACTACCAGCATTTCCTTCACTTTGAATGGCGATACCATTACGCCGGGTGATTTTGGTATTAACAGATAAACAGAAAGGAACCAAGTATGGCTAAGTCGAAGAAAACGTATACGGCACCCGAGGTGACAGTGGTGACGTTCAGTATCGAGAAAGGTTTCGCGTTAAGCACGTTTCAGCCCGACGGCATGATGGAGCTGTATTTCCCG
This sequence comes from uncultured Bacteroidales bacterium, assembly GCA_937884485.1. Classification (GTDB taxonomy): domain Bacteria; phylum Bacteroidota; class Bacteroidia; order Bacteroidales; family P3; genus Colimorpha. The sequence goes on along the minus strand of CALGCG010000058.1, from coordinate 13,760 downwards.
ACAGACGAAGGTGTGCAGGAAACGGAGTCGTTCGACTCGCACGGCACATGGCTCGAGGGTACCAATGGCTTCTGGGAATAGGCGAAGTCAGCGTTTGAGGACAATCCACATCAGATAGCATGCCAGGGCGAAGAGGCCCAGAGGCAGCACAAACGGTATGAGGGTGCCCAGCAGGAGCACCGCGCCGAGCATCAGCAGCAGATTCGATGCAAGTTTCTTTTCTTTAGGCATGGCCTGACGACCCTGGCGGTAGCGCGTGAGGAACGACTGCCGTTTTGGCATGTTCCACAGCCTCTTGGCCCATCCCATGGGGTTGCCGCGATGGTCGATGGTCTCGGCCTTGGTGAGGGGAATCTCCTTCACCTTCACGCGGATGGCTTTGGAAAAGCCTTTGCCGTCGACACGGGCGGTGAGCACCAGACGTGTACGCCCCTTGGAGCGGTTGAGGCGGAAGCGCTTGCTGCCACTGGTTTCGAGTGGGATGACGCTGCTCTTGTATCCGTTGTCGATGGTGAGGTCCACGCCCTCGGCGCCGGGGCAGTCCCAGCGCACTTCCACGATGTCGCCTTCGGTGACCGTAGTGCGGTCGGTAGTGAATGTCATGTGTTCCATATATCTCCCTCCCATCAATTTCCGTGCCAACAAAATACCCTGTCGCGACAGGCGGAAAAAATTACATCGTGCGCGATTTAATCCATGGCCGGCAGTCCTTTCGATGGACTGCCGGCTTTTTTTTTTTGTTTTTCCCTCCCGAAAGTTAAAAAAGGATAAAAATCCACTTAAAGTACTGAATGTCAATAGCGTATGAAGAATTTGCACATAAGTACTTGTAAATCAGCCCTCAATTCGCACCCCCTCTTACTCACCTCTTACCCCTCTCTTACTCCTCTCTTTATCCGGAATTGCTTTTTTAAGACATCATAAAGGGAGGATAAAAATAGGTCGTACACGATTTATTTGGTTTGTCCATGGTTGGCGCCAGGTTGCTTTGGGAATGATGCGGGGGCGTATCGAAGGTGATGCATGACCCGGGGGAGGGCTGGGGAGGGCAATGGATTGGAGTGGGGGGAGAAATATTTTTTTTCGTCATGTCGGATATTTTTTGTACATTTGCATTTTAAATGAAATAATAACTACACTATGAAGAAAATCATCGCTTTTCTTGCTATTGCAGCATTTGCACTGCCTATGCGTGCCGACGAGGGCATGTGGATTCCGATGTTTTTGCAGCGTAACGAGGCTGCCATGCAGCGTGCGGGCATGCATATTTCGGCTCGCGACATCTATGACATCAACAATGCGTCGCTCAAGGATGCCATCCTCCTTTTCGGTGGTGGATGCACGGGCGAATTCGTCAGCGAAGAAGGTTTGGTGCTGACCAACCACCACTGCGGTTACAGCTACATTGTGCGCCACAGCTCGGTGGAGCACGACTATCTGACCAACGGTTTCTGGGCCATGACGCGCGACCAGGAGATTCCCTGTCCGGGCCTCAGTGTGACGCGGTTGGTGCGCATGGAGGACGTCACGGCGCAGGTTTTGGCCGGTGTCAGCGACGAGACATCGGAGCCCGACCGTGAGAAAATCATCAAGAAGAACATCCAGGAGGTCAGTGCCAAAGCCACCGAGGGCACGCACTACAAGGCCGTCATCAAGCCGTTCTACTATGGCAACCAGTACTTCATGTACATCAACGAGGTGTTCACCGACGTGCGCCTGGTGGGTGCCCCGCCGAGCAACATCGGCAAGTTCGGCGGCGACACCGACAACTGGATGTGGCCGCGCCACACGGGCGACTTCTCCATGTTCCGCGTCTACGCCAAGGACGGCAAGCCTGCTGATTTCAGCAAGGACAACACCCCCTACCGTCCGTTGAAGCACCTCCAGATCAGCCTCAAGGGCGTCGAGGAGGGTGATTTCACCTTCGTCTTCGGCTATCCCGGCACCACGCGCCGCTATGTGACGCACGACGCCGTCGACCTGGCCGCCAATGTGGAGAACCCCGTGCGCATAGCCCTGCGCGACATTCGCCTGGCCCACTACAACGCCGCCATGCAGCAGAGCCCCGCCCAGAGACTTAAGTATGCCTCGCGCGTGGCCAGCATCGCCAACGGCTGGAAGAAGTGGCAGGGCGAGAGCCTCGGCATCGAGCGCCTGCATGGTGTGGAGCAGAAGATGAAACAGGAGGCCGCGTTCCAGAAGTGGGCCGACGGCAAACCGCAGTACCGCAACGTGCTCAGCCAGCTCGAGGAGAACTACGCCAAGCTGCGCGAGGTGGAGACGGAGTGGACCTACTTCAGCGAGGCCGTGCTGGCCAGCGACTTCATGAACCGTGCCATGCGCCTGCGCCAGGTGGGCAGCAGCAAGGACGCCGAGACAGCCCTGAAGGGTGCCGCCCAGTACTTCAATGAGAGCTATTTCGACGACTTCGACGAGCACTCGCCCGTCGACGAGGCCATCTTCCTGGAGTGCTTCAACTACATGTGGGAGCATGGTTTCGCCCCGTTCCTGCAGGCCGAGGACGCCAAGACGGCCCACGACATGCTGAAGAAAATCTATGCCAAGTCGGCCCTCAACGATCCCGACAAACTGGAGAAACTGCTGAAGAAAATCGAAAAGAAGAACAAGCCCGAGCTGGCCCTCGAGGACCCCGCCGTGAAGCTCTTCAACGATGCCTACAACTTCTGCTACAACAGCGACAAACGCAAGCAGTACAACGAGGCCGACGACAACATCCAGCGCCTGATGCGCACCTACATCAAGGGACAGATGGAGATGTATCCCGACAGCAACTTCTTCCCCGATGCCAACCTGACGCTGCGCGTGGCCTACGGCCATGTGGAGGGCTTCAAGCCCAAGGACGCCACCTACTACACCGCCTATAGCACCATCGACGGCATCATGGAAAAGGAGAATCCCAATGTCTACGACTACTGTGTGATGCCTAAGTTGAAAGAGCTGTGGCAGAAGAAGGACTACGGCATGTATGCCAACAAGAAGGGTGAGCTGCCCGTGGCCTTCATCGCCACCAACCACACCACCGGCGGCAACAGTGGCAGTCCCGTGCTCAACGCCGACGGCCAGCTGGTGGGCATCAACTTCGACCGCTGCTGGGAGGGTACGATGAGCGACCTGCTTTTTGACCCCGCCTATTGCCGCAACATCAGCCTCGACATCCGCTACTGCCTCTTCATCATCGACAAGTATGCCGGTGCGCGCCACTTGGTGGACGAGATGACGCTGGTGGAGTAGAGGGGTAGAGACATAAAGTCGTAGAGACGTAGAGTTTTTTTGGGTTTTAAAAGCAACAACGAAATAATGAAACGGACTATTTTGTTTTTGGCTTTTGCCATGGGGCTGACGCTGAATGCTTCGGCCCAGAACCAGGATTGCTACCGCATTGTGAACGACACCTATGAGGGGCTCAGCTTGGCGTTTGCCTTCGATGCCCCCGTGGTGGGCGAGGCCGAGGTCTGCGGACAGCGCTTCAGCACCCTGACGGTCGACGGCCTCATGCCGTGGGGCAAGGACGGCGCTCCGGCGCTGCCCACCTTCTCGAAGCTGATCGAGGTGCCGCTGTGTGCGGATTTCGTCGTGACGGTGCGAGGCCTGGAGTTCGACACGCTGCAGCTCACTGGCCCCGCGCTGGCGCCCATGCAGCCTTCGCGCAGCAAGAGCGACACGTCGGCGCCCAAGCTGTCGTACATCCGAGGCATCTATGAGACCGACATGTTCTTCGGCAACACCGTTCCCGAGGTGGAGGCCGTTGGCATTGCCCGCGACCGCCGTCTGGCGCGTCTGCGCTTTACCCCTGTCAGTTACAACCCCGTCACCGGCCAGGTGGCCGTTGTACGCCGTGCCGAGGTGACGGTGAGCTACCGCGGTGTGGACCGCATGGGTACGGAGGAGATGTTCCGCCGCTACTACTCGCCGGCCTTCAACAGCGGTGCCTCCAGCATCAACGCCCTTTATCCAAAGAGCGTGAGCACCGCCGCCCCGGTGCGCTACCTCATTGTGGCCAACAGCATGTTCCGCGGCCAGATGGACACCTTCGTGCAGTGGAAGAAGCGCAAGGGCTTCATCACGGACATTGTCTATACCGACGATGCCGCTGTGGGCTCCACCACCACCTCCATCCAGAGCTATATCAAGAGCCAGTACACAAACGCCACCGCCACCAATCCGGCACCCACCTATGTGCTGCTGGTGGGCGATGTGGCACAACTACCGGCCTTCGACGGCACCACTGCCAGTGACCACATCACCGACCTTTACTATATGACCTGGACCACGGCAGACAACCTGCCCGACTGCCACTACGGCCGTTTCTCGGCACAGAACGTGTCGCAGCTGACGCCGCAGGTGCAGAAGACCCTCATGTATGAGCAGTACACCTTCGCCGACCCGTCGTTCCTGGACCGTGCGGTGATGGTGGCCGGCGTGGATGGCGGCAGCAGCGGCGACTACGGCTACACCCATGCCGACCCCGCCATGGACTATGCCATCACCAACTACGTCAACGGTGCCCATGGTTTCAGCGAGGTGCGCTACTTCGAGAACAACACCTCCATCACGCCTTCCGGAGTGACCAATGTACACGTGGCCAGCAGTGCCAACTCGATGTCGGCCACGGTGCGTAGCTATTACAACCAGGGCGCGGGCCTTATCAACTACAGCGCCCACGGCAGTTCCACCAGCTGGGGCACACCCAACTTCACCACCACGCACGTCTCGTCGATGACCAACAACCAGAAGTTCGGCCTGATGATTGGCAACTGCTGCCTGACCAACAAGTTCGAGGTGTCGAACTGCTTCGGCGAGTCGCTGCTGCGCAAGGGCAACTACTGCGGCGCCGTGGGCTACATCGGCGGCAGCAACAGCACCTACTGGTACGAGGACTTCTACTGGGCTGTGGGCATACGCACCTCGATAGGCCCCAGCATGTCTATGGCCTACAACGCTGCGAACCTCGGCATCTACGACCGTGCCTTCCACACCCACAACGAGGCCTATGCCAACTGGGCCATTACGCAGGGCGCCATCATGATGCAGGGCAACATGGCCGTGGAAGCCTCCTCCTCGAGCCGTAACAACTACTATTGGGAGATATACCACCTGATGGGCGACCCGTCGGTGATGACTTATCTGACGCAGGCTGCGGTGATGCCCCTCACGGTGTCGACGGTGATTTCCTACGGCACCGCGTCGCTCACTGTCACCACCGCGCCCTATGCCTATGTGGCCATAACCGACACCCTCACCCGTTCGTTGGTAGCCGCCGCCTGGGCCAATGCCAGCGGCGTGGCCACACTGTCGTTGCCGAGTTCGATGCTCGTCGGTGGCTACGAGGTGGCCTCCACGGCCCAAGGCTACCAGCCTGGATTCCAGAATATCAGCGTCATCACGCCTTCGGGTCCCTTCCCCTACGTCAGCTCCATAGAGGCTGCGGCCCCCTTGGTGGCGGGCGACACAGTGGCGCTGTCCGTCACGGTGAAGAACGGCGGCAACGTTACGTCGCGCAACATCGTGGCCACGCTGACCTCCTCCAGTCCCATGCTCACGCTGCCGGTGGCCACGCTGGCTGTCGACAGCCTTGCCCCCAACGCCCAGCGGGTCTTCACGGTGCAGGCTGTTGTCGACCCTGCCGCAGTTGACCAGACGGTGGTCAGCATCAACTCCAGTGCCGACTGGACCGGCAGCACCGCCCCGGCGCTTGCCGTGCAGCTGCTGACCATTGTGGCGCCCAAGCTGGTGTTCACCGTTTCCGACCCCGCGCCGAGCATCCTCCCGAACAGTACGCTGACACTGACGGCCACGCTGAGCAACCAGGGCCATGCCACGTTGCCGCCCTACCGCTTCGAGGTAGTTTCGCCCACGAGCCTGCTGACGGTATCGCCTGCCACAGCCAACGCCACAGCCCTCGCCGTTGGCGGACAGCAGAACTTTTCCATCACCCTGCAGGCCAACGCCCAGTTGCCGCAAGGCATCGATGTGCCGCTGGTCCTCACGATGGCCACGGCCGCTGGACCCATTCTGTCGCAGACGCTGCCCGTCTATGTGGGCAACAGTCATCACGAGACCTTCGAGGGCAACCAAACGCACCTTGCCGGATGGAGCTACGGCGCCGTGCAATGGCTCATCTATGATACGGGCGCCTACGAAGGCAACTACTGCAGCGGTTCGTCCTACACCATGGGTGCCAACCTGACGTCTGAGATGTCCATCAGCGTCACCACCACTACGGCCGACAGCATCAGTTTCTACTATAAGGTATCGTCGGAAGCCAACTACGACAAGTTCCACTTCTACATCGACGGCACCGAGAAGTTCAACGCTTCGGGCGAAGTGCCCTGGACGCGTGCCGCCTACCCCGTTGCGGCAGGTACCCACATCTTCCGCTTCACCTATTCCAAGGACGGCAGCGTCAGCACCGGCAGCGACCGCGCGTGGGTGGACAATGTCGCCCTGCCGCACTCCGCCCAGGAGGCCACCTTCCGCAGCGACACCGTCTGCGTGGGGCAGAGCTACTCCGTGGGCAACCAGACCATCAACACCGGCGCCCCTGGCACGGGCAGCGCCACCACTACACTGGCGGGCGGCACGATGCTGCTGGTGGACTACACCATCCTTGGCAGCATGCGTGAGGATGTCTACGATACCGCTTGCAGCAGCTATACCTGGTATGGCAACACCTACACCTCCTCCACTGAGGTTGAGCATACCATCAGTTCCGCAGGTGCATGCGATTCCACCATTACATTGCATCTCACCATCGTGGGTGTTGCTAACAGTGTTAGGACCGCCCAGGTGTGTGACAGCATGTATTGGAATGGAATGGTCTTCACCGAGTCCGGCAGCTATATCGACACCATCCATGGTGCCGACGGTTGCGACACCGTTACCGGGTTGCAGCTGACGGTGAACCACTCCGCCTACGACACTGTCTACATTCACACCGAGTCCATGAACTTCGTGTGGTTCGACTCGTCCTACACCGCCACGGGCATCTACCACTATGTGCTTTCCACCGCGCAGGGCTGCGACAGCATTCTCACCCTCATCCTCACCTTCGGCGACGACCCGGTGCCAGGCACCGAGGGCATCGACGATCTCGAGGCTGCCGGCCTGACGCTCTATCCCAACCCCACGGCGGGACAGCTCAACCTGGGCCTTGCGGTCTCCGAGGTGGTGGTCTACGACATGCTGGGCCATGAACTGCTGCGCCGCTCCGACGTCAGCACCCTCGACCTCTCCGCCCTGCAGCAGGGCGTCTACATGCTCCGCCTCACCCTCCCCGGCGCCACAGCAACCCGCCGGGTGGTGAAACAATAAGTTGGATAAACAAAAAAAAGGTGCCCGCTACAGCGATTGTAGCGGGCACCTTTTGTTATTAGTGGCTTAGAGAAGCTTCTTCTTGAGGTTGAGGATCATGTCGTCGGTCATCTTCTCCAGGTCGTACTGGGGATTCCAGCCCCACTCGTTGCGGGCGCAGGAGTCGTCCATCTTGTTGGGCCAGCTGTCGGCGATGGCCTGTTTGATGGGTTCGGGCTCGTAGACCATCTCGAAGTTGGGGTAGCGCTTCTTGATGGCGTTGTAGATGATCTCCGGGTCGAAGCTCATGCTGGTGACGTTGAAGCTGTTGCGGTGGACGAGCTTGGTGGGGTCGGCCTCCATGATGTCGATCATGGCCTTCTGGGCATCGGGCATGTACATCATATCCATGTAGGTGCCTTTCTTCAGGGGGCAGACAAACTTCTCGCCCTTGACGGCGGCGTAGTAGATCTCGACGGCGTAGTCGGTGGTGCCGCCGCCGGGGAGGGTCTGGTAGCTGATGAGGCCGGGGAAGCGGACCGAGCGGGTGTCGACGCCGAAGCGGGTGAAGTAGTAGTCGGAGAGGAGCTCGCCGGTGACCTTGGTGACACCGTAGATGGTGTTGGGGCGCTGGATGGTGTCCTGCGGGGTGAGGTCGTGGGGGGTGCTGGGGCCGAAGGCTCCGATGCTCGAGGGGGTGAAGACGGCGCAGCCGAAGAGGCGGGCCACCTCGAGGCAGTTCACCAGGCTGCCGATGCCCACGTTCCAACCCAGCATGGGGTTCAGCTCGGCCGTGGCGCTGAGGATGGCGGCGAGGTTGTAGATGGTGTCAATGTTGTACTGCTTGACGGCAGTGGCAATCTGCATGATTTGGGTGCTGTCGATGCGCTCCACGGGGCCACGCTCGTAGGGGTCGCCCTTCAGGGGACGGAGGTCGCTGCAAACAACGTTGTTGTCGCCATAGATGTCTCTCAAATTACGTGTCAGCTCGGAACCAATCTGTCCGCCGGCACCGACAATAAGAATCTTTTTCATTGTTATTTTACTTTATAATTTCTTTATAACAAACAATATATCATGTCATTGCACCCATTGTTGGGGGCAATTGACGCGTACAAAGATACAAAATAAATTCAAAAGTAGCGAATATTATTTTGCGCTTATCTTGGCCATGAACTTCTCGGTGTCGATAACGAAACGCTCGTGTGTGCCCTCGCCTATGGGGCCGGCCTCGTCGAAGGCCTTGACGCGGAAGACCAGCCGGCGGCGGTCCACCTCCACCAGCTCGCTGTCGCACCACACACGGCGGCCTATCGGCGTGGCCGAGGTGTGGCTGACGTTGACCAGCGTACCCACGGTGCCCTGTCCCTCGTCGAGGTGTGGCAGCACACTCTCATAGCAGGTCTGTTCTACCAGCGCCACCAGCATTGGGGTGGCAAACACGTCCACCAGGCCGCTGCCCACCCGCGCGGCGCTCATCGCGGGGGTGACGGTCTGCTCATGATGTCCTTTGATTCCGGTTTGTAGCATACAAAAAAAGTTTGCATCCTTAACGCAGGATGCAAACTTTTATTGCGTAATAATATGCGACAAATACGCCAATTAATCAGACCAGGCAGATCACTCGCAGCGTTTCATGATGTAGCGGAAGTCCCAGTCGGCTCCACTGGAGAACGGCGCCAGCACAAGTTCGTCGCTGGTGAGCTTTCCCACCACAAATACCCTACCCTTATAGCAGCCGCCTTTAATCTCCAACAACTGCTTGTCGGATTCTTTTGAGAGGGTGTAGTTGTGCCACTCTGCAAGACAGTCCGTCCGTGAGTCGGATACCAATACCTTGTCGTCTGTAAACTCCATGTAGATATAACCTTCCGTGATGTTCTGCCGCCCATCGATGGTTATTTCATACGATTGAGCCGTGCTGGTCCATTTGCCGATAAGGGCTTCATTGTCTTTGTTGTCTTTGCCGCAGCCTGTCAGCAGCAGCGCGCCCAAAGCGAGAGCGACGAGGGATTTAATGATGTTGTGTTTCATATTGGAGGTGTTTTTGATGATTGAAAATTACCGTGAAAAGATGTCCGATTGCTTCAGCAGGCGGACGGTGTGCTGCTTGCCGTCGGCGGTGGTGAGGGTCAACAGGTAGGTGGCCTGGGGGCGGGCGGGAGGAATGGTTTGATGTTGCGTTTTATGGTTGTATTCTTGGTGGTTAATTGGATTGAAGCATTTTCTGTAGTTGTTCTTCGATGGATTCCTCGAAAGTTTTGTGGTAGCCTTGTTGCACTTTGGCAATCTTGCCGTCGCGGTCGATAAAGAAGAGCGTCGGGTATGCGACAACATGGTAGGTCTTGGGCAGTTCGCGGTCGGAGTAAAGTGTGGTATAGGTGATGCCGCGCTTGGAGAGGAAGTTGGCCATCTCGTCTTTCACGGAGTCGTCGAAGGGGTCAATGCCAATCATAACAAACCCTTTGTCTTTGTACTTCTCGTGAAGACTCTGCAAGAAGGGTAGAGCTGCACTGCAAGGAGCACATGATTTGTAGAAGAAGTCGAGCAGTACGACGCGGCCGCGCAGGTCGGTGAGTCGAACTGTGTCGCCAGTCAGATTAGGCAACGACCATTCAGGTGCCATCGTGCCCTCGGCAAGCGGTTCGGGTGCTTTATCTGCTACATAGTCGTTCAGCGTTACGCTGGCAGGTATAGATTTCATTGTCAGGAGGGTTTCGTCAATCTCAGCGTCGAAATCCAGCAACTTGAACAGGTCATATTGACACATGGTATCCTGCCCCTCCACCAAGTCGTAGGCAATGGTGTACTGGACGGGCAGGTGACTATTCTTGTCAAGCCACATCTCCACCTCGTAGCGGATGCACTGCATACCGGGACCGGCAGGTTCGGGCTCCGTCTTGATGTAGTCTACTTTGTAGCAACTTTGTGTCTCCGTGAGGTTGAAGGTATAGGCGCTGTCGGCCATCAGCTCCTCGTCGGGGATTGGGTAGCAGTTCTTGTTTGTCAAGGCTTCGTAGAATGTGAAGTTGTGGCGAATGCGTTTAATCTTGTCCGCCCAGAGGACGCACGACTTAATGTTGCCCACGGTGTCATCGTATGTGACAAGTTCGTTACCCGTGTAAAGCGTATGTTGGTTCCATCCCTCATGGCCGGGGAACTCCGTAAACATATTGAAGGCTTTGTTGAACAGCGTGTCGGTTGGCAGTTTCTTGAAGTCGCAGGTATAGCGTATTATTGTCGTGTCCCTGTTCATCATTGTTTTATTCCGGTACTCCAGCACGTAATGACCTTGCAGTATGGACTGGCATTTCTCGCGTGAAAGACGGAGGATACGTTTTGCTTCGTCGCCGTTTTGGGCGTGTGCGGTGAGTGCCATCAGCGCGAGGAGCGCAAAGGTTAGGTTTTTTTTCATTGTGTGTCGTTTTTCGTTAGACGTACTATCCGTTCTGACTATATAGACGCAAAAAAAGGGTAGAAAATTACACTCGCCCCCTCATTTTTATGAAATTTTAACACTTCTATACCCCTACATCCGTGCCCAGCGGACAGAATATAGAAGGACTGTAGGAGGGAGCGTGGGCGTCTCAATCTCGAAGAATGTGGGCTTCGCCGTCGAAGGAGCAGATTTCCGCTGCGAGGGTGTTGAGGTTGTGGAAACGGCTGTAGCTGCTGTCGGCCGGCACTCCTGCCACGTCGCCCATGGCGTCGAGATCCCACGGGGCGAGAATCAGCAGGCTGCCGTTGGCGCAGGCGTCGAAACGGCTGTGTTCGGGTTTCCAGTAAGGGCCGATGGGTTGGTCTTGCAGGTGGATGAGGGGGTAGCCTTTGGCCAGGCATTCGTTCTTCATCAGCTGTTCGCCGCGCGAGATGCCGGGGGTGACGATGACGGTCTGTCCGGCGAGGATGGCGGAGAGCCAGCGGTCGTGCTCGGCGGCGTAGTCGGCGGTGGTCTCGTAGGGGAGGCGGCTGACGGGGTGCCGACGGTGGCACTGCACCTGCACCTTGCGGGCCCAGCGCAGGAGGAAGAGGTTGCCGAAGGCGCCATAGCTGCGCTCTCCGATGCGGACATGGAGGCAGCGGCGCATCACGTCGGGCAACCGACGGCGCAGGAGCGCCCGGCGGGGGTTGTCGTCCACATAGGCTATCATCGCCTGGCGGTGGCGCTCGTCGAGGCAGACGGTGTCGTCGTAGTTGTCGTCGAACAGGGGGCGCTGGCTGCGGCCGACAAGGGCGTAGTATTCCTGCCGCTGCCGGTGGGAGAGGCTGCGGACGAGGGCGCCTTCGGTGTGGTGGACGAGGGCCTTCTCGCGGAGCCAGGCGGGGGCGTCGGGGCGCTGGCAATCGACCGAGATCGGTCGATTGCTGGAGGACGGGAGGCCCTGCATGGCCTGCCAGCGGGCGGTGCAGGTGGCCTTGAAGGCCTGGATGATGTCGCCCAGGCTCCACGGCATGGGCTCGAGCACCTCGATGACGCCGTGGAAATGGTCGGGCATGCAGACGGCGGCGTGCACCTCCACGCGGTTGCCATGGGTGGCCTGGATAGCAGGGGTCTGCTGCCAGGCTTGGAGGACGGCTTTGCCGAGGGGGGTGGGGAACAGACTTTCTTTGCAGCCGAACTCGGCTGCAAAGGAGGAGAGCAGGGGCTGACGGCCGCTCACAACAAGCGTGACCAGGTAGACGCCGCGGCCGTAGTAGTCGTGGCCGGGGTTGCGCGGGCGATAGGGCGAGACTGGCATTATCAAGAAAAGCCGGAGACATGAGCCCCCGGCTTTTGATTATTAGATGATTTCTTTTATTTCTGCCAGAGCTTCTGCCAGTTCTTGTACTCGCGCTGTTTCCAGGCGCCGTTGTGGTAGGCGTAGCTGACGATGGCGGGGATGACGGTGGTGCCTTCGGCGTAGACCATCTGCTGCAGCTCCTCGCTCACCTTGCCCCAGCTGCCGGCCTCGAGGAGGGTGCTGGACGAGCAGGCGCCGTCGCGGACGTCGGCCACGGTGATCTGGATGGCATATTTGTGCATGGGCACCTCCTTGCCGAGGATTTCGGCGCAGACGACGGTGTCCTGGGCGAAGTTCTTGGGGGTGCCGCCGCCGACCATGAAGAGGCCGCTCTCGGGGCAGTTCATCTTGATCTCGGTGAGCTCGAGGAAGTCGGCCACGCTGTCGATGCTGACATAGGGCTTGCCCTCGTGACGGCGGATCCACTGGTGCTTGCCGATGCCGAAGCCGGCGCTGCTGTCGCTGAAGGCGGGGCAGAAGATGGGCACGCCGCACTCGTAGCAGGTCTGGATGAGGGAGTCTTTCTTCACACCGTGACCCTCGGCGAGCCATTTGCCCACGTTGTAGAGGAACTCGCGGCTGCTGTAGGGACGGGGCTCGAGGAGGTCGGCCACGTCGCAGGTAGCCTGGTCGCAGGCCTGCAGCTCTTCCTCGTCGATGAAGGTGTCGTAGATGCGGTCGATGTAGAGCTCGCGGAGCTTGGTGTCGGGGATGACGTTCTCCTTGGTGCCGATGTAGTGCTTGTAGCCCAGGGCCTCGAAGAGGTCCATGTCGATGATGCTGGCGCCGGTGCTGACCACGGCGTCGATCATCTTGTTGCGCACCATGTCGACATACACCTGCATGCAGCCGGCGGCGGAGGTGGAGCCGGCGATGGTGAGGATGTTGGTGCAGTCCTTCTCGGCCAGCATCTGGCAGAGGATGTCGGCGGCGCGGGCGGTGTCGCGGCTGGTGAAGCTCATGTGGCGCATGGCGTCGATAAGCTCGGTGCTGTCGTACTTCTTGATGTCAATGTGCTTGACGGTTTCTTTCAGGAGGTCTTTTTTTTCCATTTTTTGTTGAATGTTTTAAATTGTTATTAAAGCTTCAGCGGGCACACACGTGGGAGACTCCCTGCCTGAAATTATCTTCTCTATAACGCGCATCGCGTCGGTTTATTGTGTCAGTCGCTAACTATTTTCAGGCCGATGATGGAAGCCGTGAGGGTGGTGATGAAGAAAAGGCGCCAGAAGGTGGCGGGCTCGTGGAAGACGAAGATGCCGAGGATGACCGACCCCAGGGCGCCGATGCCGGTCCACACGGGGTAGGCCGTGCCGATGGGCAGCGTCTCCGTGGCCTTGGCCAGCAGCACGGCGCTGAGCACGTAGAAGAACGCAAAGGCTCCCATCCACTCCCAGTAGGGCAGCCCCTCGAGACCCTTGGTCTTGCCGAGGCAGAAAGAGAACCCCACCTCGCAAAGTCCTGCAATTATGAGTATTATCCAGTTCATAGCAATGCAATATCAAATGCAAAGATATGAAAAAAAACTTTATCATCAGTGTATTTCCCCTTTTTTCTTCCGCCGCGGAATCGTACCGAATAGGCCCCCACTTCGTCCCTTCTCATATAGTTCCCATATACTTCTTATATAGTTCTCATATAGTTCTTATATACTGTATATAGGAACTA
>CALGCG010000057.1 GCA_937884485.1 uncultured Bacteroidales bacterium | reverse complement strand
CGCCGGGTTCCAGAGCCAGATAGAGGACTTTTTCATTCTCTACCATACACCAGGGGACAATATAGGTGCTGCCGTCTGCTGTGGTGCAGCTGACCACGATACCATCGTCTGCGATGCTCAAATCGCTCGGCACGCTCAGAAGCAGGCTATTGACCGAATCACCGCTCTCCAGCGTTCTCTGGGGGATGATGACGATGTACTTCTCGTTTTCGATCACCACGTCATCCGCCTGGTTCTTTTTGATGATCTCGGCCTCTTCCTTCTCGGTGGCGCGGACGGCGTAGGTGCCGAACTTGTTGATGCTCTGCGGCGTGAGGCCGAGGTGGCCCATGATGGGTATGCCGGCGGAGAGGATGCGCTGGACGCTCTCGAGGATTTCTTCGCCGCCTTCCATCTTGATGGCGTCGGCGCCGGTTTCCTTCATGATGCGTATGGCGGAGGCCAGGGCTTGCTTGGAGTTGCCCTGGTAGGTGCCGAAGGGCATGTCGACCACGACGAGCGCGCGCTTGATGGCACGGACGACGGAGGTGGCGTAGACGATCATCTCGTCGAGGGTGATGGGGAGGGTGGTTTTGTGGCCCTGCATGACGTTGGCGGCAGAGTCGCCGACGAGGACGACGTCGATTTTTGTGCTTTCGACGAGGGAGGCCATGGAGAAGTCGTATGCGGTAAGCATAGCTATTTTTTCACCGTGAAGCTTCATATTTTGGAGCACGCGAGTGGTGACTTTGGTGACATCGGTTTGGAGGTATGCCATTTTTTTAATTAAAAATTATGAATTAAAAATTAAAATTTTCGTGAACAAATTATTAAATCTGCGCTCAGCACTAAATACCTAACACTAAACGCTTAACACTTAATTGTTATTCAATGATTTCGTCGGGGTTGGATATTTTGCCGCTGTCGGAGGGGGCGGGTTCCTCCTCCTGTTCGGGCACGATGCGGAAGAGGTCGCGCAGGGCCTTGCGCAGCTCGTAGCCGCCGTGCTTGTCGACACGGTAGGCAACAAAGAAGCGGTTGCCGACGGCGAAGGAAGCGGCCTCGGTGGGCGAGTCGACCTCGTAGAAGTAGTCCTTGAGCTCCTTCTCGCTGATGCGTTTGCCCAGGTAGATGGTGTCGAACTGGGTGACGTTGATGGGGGCCTGGAGGGTGAGTTCGCCCCGGCCGGGGAGTTTGCGCGTGGGGAGGGCCTTGTATTCGATTCCGCGGGAGGTTTTGACCTTGGCGAAAAACTTGAGCTTGGCGGCCACCTGCTCGGGGGTGGCGGGGATGCGGACGAAGATGGAGTCCTTCTGGGGTTCCTCGCATTCGTCGATGGCGCGGCCGAAGTTGCTGCTGACGACGATGTAGCCCGCCTGCACAAGGATCTGCTTCGGATGCGGGATGAGGCGGTAGCGTTCGACGGTGGCACGATAGTCGAGGTGGTCCTCGACCTTGATGTCGATGGCGGAGGGGCAGGTGTCCTTGGTGCCCGTGACGGAGTAGACAGAGCCCCGGGCCAGGAAGAGCTGGGCATAGTAGCCGCGCACAAGGCTGTCGGCAGCGGGGACAAAGCATCCACGGGCAGTTCCGATGCATTCGTCGGGGTTGTTGTTGAACGTGACGAGGATGCTGTTGTGGAGGTCGATGCTTTTATTGAGTTTCAAGCGTTCGGAGGGAAGCTTGGCGCAGTCGTAGACCGCCTTGGCCACGGGCACCTCGAAGCGGAGGGTCTCGCTGGAGTCGCCGTGACAGGAGCAGTGGATGGGGTTGCGGGCGTAGCGCACGGGGAAAAGCGTCTTGCAACGCATGGAGAAGTAGCGGAGGATGGCCTCGTTGCGGCGGTTGCCGAGTTCCTCGTCGGCACCGACGTAGCTCTCCACCACCATGGTGTAGAGCATGGGGTTCTCCTCGGAGAAGGCTATGCGATAGGCGGAATCGAGGAGGTCGAGGTGGGAGACGCTGTAGGACGAGTCGTCGCCCTGGAAGGTGAGAAGAAGGGAGAAGGTTTTGGGGTTGACAAGGGCTTTCTGCATGTCCTTGACGGGTTTGGCCGACGGAACATAGAGGCCCGACTGGGCGTAAGACTGCTGTATATTGAAAAGCGAAAAGAGGACAAGGGGCAAAGCCCAAAGCATTTTTTTCATGATTCCAACAGTTCGGTGATTATCTGGTCGGTGGTGATGCCCTCGGCCTCGGCGATGTAGTTGCGCACAATGCGGTGGCGGAGCACGTTGTGAGCCACGGCGCGCACATCGTCAGAGTCGGGCGAGTACTTGCCTTGCAGGGCTGCATGGGTGCGAGCGCCCATGATGAGGTACTGCGACGCACGCGGGCCGGCGCCCCAGGAAATGTATTTCTGCGAGTTGTGCGTCAGGGATTGGGCATCGAGGGGCGGACGGGAGGTGGCCACCAGGCGGACGGCGTATTCGACCACATTGTCGGGCACAGGCATACGGCGGATGACATCCTGGAAAGCGATGATTTGCTCTGCGTTGAGCACCTCGGCCACCTCGGAGGTCTGGTTGACAGTGGTCTGCTTGACAATCTGCACCTCCTCGTCGAAGGAGGGATAATCCAGACGCACATTGAACATAAAGCGGTCGAGCTGGGCTTCGGGCAGCGGATAGGTGCCTTCCTGCTCGATGGGGTTCTGCGTGGCCAGGACGAGGAACGGGTTGGGGAGCTTGTAGGAGGTGCCGCTGACGGTCACCTTGTGTTCCTGCATGGCTTCGAGGAGTGCTGCCTGGGTTTTGGGGGGAGTGCGGTTGATTTCGTCGGCAAGGACTACCGAGGCGAAAAGAGGGCCTTGGATGAACTTGAAGTTGCGCTCGCGGTCGAGGATTTCGGAGCCCGTTATGTCGGAAGGCATAAGGTCGGGGGTGAATTGAATACGGCTGAAGGAGAGTCCCAATGTGCGGGCAAGGGTATTGACCATAAGGGTTTTGGCCAGACCGGGAACTCCGAGGAGCAGGCAGTGTCCGCCAGTGAAGAGCGCCAGCAAGAGGGAGTCGACGGCCTGGTGCTGGCCGACAATGACTTTGCCAATCTCGCTGCGCAGGGAGGCGTATTTCTGGACCAATAGATCGAGTTGTTCTTTGTCGTTCATGGAGGTGAGATGCTTAGAGGTTAAGTCTATTGTTGAACATTGAGCAGGAGGTTGGGGAAGGCACATCCCTTGAACTCGTCGGCAAGACGGATATAGGTCCTTTTGGCCTGTTTGCGAGCCCATTCAAGCATACGTTTCTGCTTGGCGGCGGCAAGGGCGGCATTGTAGATATTGTCGTAGTCATCGCCGAGGTTGGCTTTGTGAGAGGGATATTTGCGGTTGAGGCGAACGATGCGGTAGGCATCGCGGCTGTCCTCGGTTTTGAAAGCTGTAGCATTTGAAATGTCGCCGACATCCATACCGGGGACTCCGACAGCATAGTAGCTCTCCTTGAGGGCTTCGGCATCGAAGCGGTTGCTTCCGTCGGTGGCGTTGGTCACCGTGCCGCCCTGCTTGGCAGTGTTGGCGGTGCTGTATTGCTTTGCGGCATCCTCGAAAGAGATATGGCCAGCACGAATCTCGGTGGCCAGGCTGTCAAGCTTCATGCGGGTGCGCAGAAGGTCCTCGGAAGAGACTTTAGGGATGATGAGGATATGGCGCGCATTGATGGTGTTGCCACGGCGCTCGATAAGTTGGATGATATGAAAGCCGAACTGGGTCTCGATAATGGGCGACACCTCGCCAGGTTTCAGGGCGAACGCCGCCGACTCGAACTCGGCGACCATACGTCCGCGCGGGAAGAAGCCCAGCTCGCCACCTTTGCGTGCAGAGCCCGGGTCCTGAGAATAGAGGGCTGCCAACATGGAGAAGCTTTCGCCCTTGATGACACGTTCCCGCAGCTCTGCCAATTCGGCACGGACACGGTCGCGTTCTGTTTCGGGGATAGTGGGTTGAATGACTATCTCGGATATCTCATAGCGTTCCGGCATCATGGGAAGGCTGTCGGCAGGAAGGGAGTTGAAGAATTCTGTCACCTCGCCTGGGGTTACTTTGACATTCTCCGTGATGCTGTATTCAACGCTGCGGCTGATGAGGTTGGTGCGAATCATACGCTCGTACTGTTCCTTTAACTCATCGTAGGCGAAACCCGTTGCTTCGCGGATTCCCTCTTTGGAGCCATAGCGTTCCAGGTCGCCCTGAAGGAAGCTTTCAAGGTACTGGTTGACCTCTTCGTCGCTTACTTCAACGCTGTCCAACTCGCCCTTGTGCACCAGAAGTTGGGTAAGAATGAGGTTCTCCAAGATGGCGCAACGGTTCGACTGGGCGTCGCCGGCGCCGGAACGGAGTCGCATTTGGGCATAGGAACGCTCGACATCGGAATATTTCACAATATTTTTACCGACGACAGCCGCCACGCCGTCGACAAGGGTTCCTCCAGGCTGTTGGGACTGTGCCGAAGCAGGCGTTACTGCAAAATGGAAGGAGATTAGCAAAGCCGCAAGGGCGGGATATAGGGTCTTTTTCATTGATGTAATTAGAGTTTACGTTTAACATGACCTCCCTCCTCGGCCTCCTTGAGGAGGTCGGAACGGAGTTTGTTGAGGATATCTATTTTCCTATGGTTAAGGATGATGGCGCGGATATTGTCGCGCTGGAATTCAATGGGTGAGGTTTCATCAGAGACCTTATAATCAAGAATCCGGGCAGCGTAGAAGAGAGAGTCGTCGGAGAGGGTGATAGTGCGATGCTGACGGAGGAACAGCTGCTCGTTGTAAGCCGTGACAGGGATGGCCATCTGCATGGAAGAGAAAGGCATCCAACTCGTGGCATCGTAGTAGCCACTGAAGCCATAGCGCGAGGCCACCTCTTCCAGCTCCATAATATCGCTTTCGCCGAAATTGTTGCGGAGCACAATCTTCTTGAGTTTGGCGACAGCAGGGCTCTTCACCGGAGCGGTGACATAGACAACCTTCACAATGCTGCTCTTCAAAAGGAACTCGTTCTTGTGCTCATCATAATAACTCATGATTTGCCGCTCGCGGACGACGGTGTCTATCAGTTGGTCGACAATCTGTCTCTCATAGGCATAGACAAGGAGGTTGTTTTTGTATTCCTGCAGCTCGCGGGCGAAGTCGTCCTCGACATTCTTTTCCGCTTTGGCCAAAATGACAGCCTGACGAATCCACTGGTCGATGTAATTATGGACTATCGCCACGCTGTCCTCCTCCGAGAGGCCCGTCGTTGCAAAGCCTTGAAGGTCGCTGAGGTGCAACTCCTGGTCGTAGACCTGGGCAACGACAGGCGATGCGTCGCTTGCCATCCGGGAACAGCCTCCCAGCAGCGCAGCCACCACCAGCACGATGGATGACAGATGCTTAGAACGAGATTGATTTGACAACATCCTTATGGATTTTCACTCTGTATTTGCCACGAAGCTCCTTGCAGAGATTCTCCTCCACTTCGTTTTGCCAAGCATTGAGGTAATATCCACGAGCCTCAAACTGCCCCTTCAGGCAGGGCTCGATGATATCCTGCACCACCAACAACCTGTAGCCTTTGCCGGAATGGGCCACATAGACCCCCGGCGTCCACTGGTCTGCGGTCAGCAGGTTCTGTCTGCCCATCTCAACCACCTCGATGGAGGATGTCACCGGTTCGGCGACCTCACACTTCTTGCTGTCGACTTTTTTCGTGAGAGCCATCAGGATGTCCGACGAGGCAAGGTTCTTCTTGACCGACTTGCGTACAATCTTGAGGGCCTTGTCAGAATCCAGGCAGCGGCTGTCAGCCACATCATATATATCAACGCGCGCACGAGACTTCCAGAAATAGATCGAATCGGACGGCACCGACAGGCTCTTCTTGGCGCTCTCGCGGGCGTAGAAATCGGCGAAGCCCACGCTGTCCTTGATGGCTTTGGTCCAAACCATCTGCTCGTTGTAGCTGAAAATCATCAAACCGCGACGATACTCGTCGACGAGCTCGGCAAACTCAGGATTCTCCTTCTCGAGCTGGCTGTCGGCATAGACGATGACGATGCTGTCGAGGAAGTCCTCGTAGCGCTGACGGGCATAGAATTCGAGCGTCGTGCGGGGAGTGCGGCTCTGGGTGCGACGCACAAAGTCGACAAAGTCGAGCATTTTATACTCCTTGTCGGGAACACGTGCCAGCACCGGATTCTCGGTGAACGCCGTGTCGCCGATTTTCCAACGGCCTGTGAAAACATCGTCGGTGAGCTTGGCGGTGAGCGCATCGATACTGGCCACCATCTTCACCGGCTGCTTTTTCTTTTTCTTCTTTCCCTTTTGTGCCACGGGAGTGGTCGTCAGGTCCACCAGTCCGTATTTCTTCCTTGCCGTGACGGCAAAGGATTTCTTGGAGGCATTGCCGCGGGGATCGCGCACCATGCGCTGGCGATAGAAGGCCTCCATCTTCTCAAACGGGGGCATTTCCTCGCGCTTGAGGAGTTTCACCAGATGCCATCCATAGCGGGTATAGAAGGGGTTGGAGAACTCGCCCTCCTTCAGGCGGCTGATTATGGCCACATACTCTGCGGGGAGCTGATGGAAGTCGACATTTTCCAGCAGGCCACCCTTCTGGGCGGTGGAATAGTCGTCGCTCTGGCTTGCCACAATCTCGAAAGGCGTGCCGTTCATCAATCGGTTGTACTCGGACAGAACGATTTCGCGACTGTTATGATTGCGGTTCCAGTAGTGCTGGATGGTCACCTTGCCATAGAATTCCACCCTTTCGACAAGCTTGATGATATGATAGCCGAAGCGGGTGCGCACCGGCATGCTCACCTCGCCGGGCTGGAGGGCATAGGCGGCGTTTTCAAAGGGATAGACCATGTCGAACGCAGTGAAGAACCCCAGATTGCCCTCGTCGGGCTGCACCTTGGCATTGGGGTCGACGCGACGGACCTCCTCAATGGCCACATCATGGAAGTTCTCGCCACCAACCACACGCTTGCGCAATTCCATGGCGCGGTTATAGGCCGCCAGCGTGTCTTCGGGGTCGGCGTCGGGGCCCACCTTCACCAGGATGTGCATGGCGTGAAGCGCATAATGGTTGCGCTCGTAGGCCTCGTGCAGGATCTTGGAGAGCATGGCCGAGTCGATAAGATAGGGAGCTGCCAGTTCGGAACGGTATTTTGCCAACTCGTTGCGGAGCGCCGTGGTGGTGTCGAGGCCCATCTGGCGCGCGTCGCGCAACTTGGCCTGGAAATTGGCGTAGAGCTCCACGTACTCGTCGAGGGCGGCCCGCTTCTCGGCCTCGGAGGCACCCTTGGCCAACAGGTTGTCGCCGACAGACTGCATGAAGTCCTTCATGAACTCCTGCTGACGTATCTGCTTGCCGCCAACCTCGACCACGACGGGATTGCCCTGGGCATTGGCTGTCGAAAACTGGAAACCGAATACCGAAATGATGGCCGCAGCCAGCAATATCTTCTTTTTCATTTGCTTTTTCTACTTAACTACTGTCTTCTTAACAACTTATCTCGAATAGTTGGGAGCCTCGCGGGTGATGGCGATGTCGTGGGGATGGCTCTCGGTGCGTCCGGCATCGGTGATGCGGATGAACTTGGCCTTCTGCAGGTCCTCGATGGTGCGGCTGCCGGTATAGCCCATGCCGGCCTTCAGGCCACCCACCATCTGGTACAGAATCTCGCTGAGGGTGCCTTTGTAGGGCACGCGGCCCACAACGCCTTCGGGCACAAGCTTCTTGGAGTCGGTCTCCTTGTCCTGGAAGTAGCGGTCCTTCGAGCCTGCCTGCATGGCCTCGAGACTGCCCATACCGCGGTAGGACTTGAACTTGCGGCCTTCGAAGATGATGGTCTCGCCGGGAGCTTCTTCGGTGCCTGCCACCAGGCTGCCAACCATGACGGTGCTGGCGCCGGCGGCCAGGGCCTTGACGATGTCACCGCTGTAGCGGATGCCGCCGTCGGCGATGACGGGCACATCGTAGCCTTTGGACTTGAGAGCGCCCACGCATTCGCACACAGCCGTGAGCTGCGGCACGCCGATACCGGCAATGATGCGCGTGGAGCAGATGCTGCCGGGTCCTATGCCCACCTTGATGGCGTCGGCGCCGGCCTCGGCCAGCATCAGGGCGGCCTCGCCGGTGGCTATGTTGCCCACCACAACGTCGATATTGTCATACTTGGCTTTCACACTCTTGAGGGCTTCCACCACGCGGATGGAGTGGCCGTGGGCGGTGTCGATGACGATGGCGTCGGCGCCGGCCTTCACCAGGGCGTCCACACGGTCCATCATGTCGGGCGTGATGCCCACGCCGGCGGCCACGCGCAGACGGCCGTTGCTGTCCTTGCAGGCATTGGGGCGCTCCTTGGTCTTCATGATGTCGCGGTAGGTGATGAGGCCCATGAACTGGCCCTTTTCGTTCACCACGGGCAGCTTCTCGATCTTGTGCTGCTGGAGGATGTCCGTAGCCTCGGCGAAAGTGGTGCCCATGTGGGTGGTGATGAGCTTGGTGATCATTATTTCGCTCAGCGGGCGCTCCATGTCGCGCTCGAAGCGCAGGTCGCGGTTGGTGACCATGCCGATGAGCATCCTGCTTTCATCAACAATGGGGATGCCGCCGATGCCATATTCGTCCATCAGCTTCAAAGCGTCCTTCACCTTGGCGTCCTTGCTGAGGGTGATGGGGTCGATAATCATGCCGTTCTCGGCACGTTTCACTTTGCGCACCTCATTGGCCTGACGCTCGATGCTCATGTTCTTGTGCAGCACGCCGATGCCGCCCTCCTGGGCCATGCCGATGGCCATGGCGGCCTCGGTGACGGTGTCCATGGCCGCACTGACAAGCGGCGTGTTCAGCGTGATGTTTTTCGAAAAACGGGAAGCAACCGTAACCTCGCGCGGGAGGATTTCGGAGTAAGCGGGGACGAGCAACACGTCGTCGTAAGTGAGGCCTTCGCCGATGAATTTAGAAGTGTCTGTATACATGATTTAAAAATTTTATTCTTAAAAATATTAATTTGCAAAGATACAACTTTTTTTTGACATGGAGAAAAAAAATATCAACACAACCCCCACAATCCTCCCTACCGACTGATTTACAACGCCTAACGAACAGACCGTCCGAAATCGCAGAATATATCGTTTCGCGATAAATTTTAACAAATACACAACTCGCTGGCTGTCAGCACCCTTGCCGCATCATCTTCTTCCCATCTTCTTCCCAAATTATTCCCCTCTTCATACCCTCGGTTTCCACGGTAGAATTTGGTAGGGATATGGCATGAAAAGTTTTTGTCGCCGGTTGCTGTTTTTTTTCGTATCTTTGCAGTCGCTATTTAAAAATAAGAACAATGAAAAATACGATGCAAATGCTTTTTGCAGCGGCAGTTACGCTTGTGCTGGCCAGCTGCGGGGGCGACAACAAATTCAGCATCGAGGCCCAAGGCTTCGACAACATGAACGGACAGACGGTCTACCTCATCAACCAAACCGCCATGAGCGAGATTGTGGACAGCACGACAATCAGCGACGGCCGCTTTGCCTTCGCCGGCACGGTCGAGGCGCCCTGGGTGGGCGCTGTTGCCACCCTCAGCGGCGGCGGCGCCATGTGCGTGGTGGAGCCCGGCACCATCCACCTCACCACCGACAGCCTGTGGGGCACCCCGCTCAACGACCGCATGTGGAAGTTCGCCAAGAAGACCTCCATGGAAGACCTCCAGCAGGAGATGGATACGTGGATGGCCCTCTACAACACCCCCGACGCCGAGCAGCGCGCCGAGGCCGAGAAGATGCTCGACAGCATCTCCGAGCTCGCCAACCAGCGCATGATGGACGCCTCGCACGAGTTCTACAACGAGAACCCCGACAACATCCTCGGTGCCATGGCCCTCGAATGGCTGGTGCAGGGCGACGCGCTGTCCTACAGCGAGCTGGACAGCATCCTGAAGGTCGCCGCCCCGGTCATCACCTCCTACGAGCCCCTGCAGGGCATGCTGGAGGAGCTGCGCAAGGCCGAGGCCACGTCGGCAGGCCACCCCTACGTCGACATCGCCGGCCAGTGGCGCTCCGAGAACGGCGAGCTCAAGGACGGCAAGCTCAGCGACCTGGCCAAGGGCCATGTGACGCTGGTGGACTTCTTCGCCTCGTGGTGCGGCCCCTGCCGCCAGGAGATTGAGAACAACCTCATCGGCCTGTGGAACAAGTACAAGGGCCAAGGCCTTGTGCTGGTGGGCCTCAACGTGTGGGAGCGCGGCAACGCTGAGAAACGCGCCGCCGACCTGCAGAAGGTCATCGGCGACCTCGGCATCAACTATCCCGTCCTCGTCGACAGCACCCGCACCGCCACCGAGACCTACGGCGTGCAGGGCATCCCGCAGATTCTCCTCATCGGCGCCGACGGCACCATCCTCGCCCGCGACCTCCGCGGCAAGGACATCGAAGAGGCCATCAAGAAGGCTCTGGCACAATGAAACTGCGACGCACAATACTCATCGGACTTATAGGACTTATAGGTTCTATGGGTAGCGCATTCGCCCAGGACGACTCGACGGGACGCCTGTCGCTGACGCTGGAAAACCACCACTTCTTCAAGGACAACGAGTTCGGGCTGAAGCGCATGGACGGCTACACGCTGCCGGGTTTCTATTTCAGGCCCAAACTGGTGTGGCAGGTGGAGCCGCGGGTCAAGCTGTCGATGGGAGTGCACTGGCTCAACTACTGGGGAGCCCACAGCTATCCCACCACGCTCTCCTACACCACGGCACACCCCACCTGGAGCGACACCTCCTCGTCGATGCATATACTGCCCTGGGTGCAGGCGCGCGTGGACTTCTACCCCTGGCTGTCGGTGGTCATCGGAAGCCTCGAAAACAATAATGGCCACGGCCTGCCCACGCCGCTATACAACCGCGAGCTCACCTATGCCGCCGACCCCGAAGGGGGCGTGCAGATGCTGGTGCAGCACCGCATTGTCGACGTGGACGCATGGGCAGACTGGCGCGAGTTCATCTTCAACCGCAGCGACCACCAGGAACAATTCTACCTGGGACTGGCCTCGCACCTGAAACTGCCGCTGGGACGCTGGACCCCCTATGTGCCCATCTATGCCCTGGCGCAGCATACAGGCGGCGAGGGCCTCAACACCGCCGAATTCCTTCATACCAAAAACAAAGTGAACCTCGGCACCGGATTGGGACTGCGCTTCAGCGAGGACGACTTCAGCGCCGACCTGGAGATACTCCTGCTGCGCTACCACCAGGTGAGAGACACCACCATTCCCTTCAACAACGGATGGGCCTTCTCGCCCACCCTGCGCATGAAATGGAAAGACCTGGGCATGGAAGTGAACTGGTGGGACGGCTCCAATTTCGTCCCACTGATGGGTTGCGCACACTACAGCAGCGTGTCCATCAACAGCAACGACGTAACCTTCGAGCGCTTCCAAAACCTGACGCTGAAGCTTGAGTACCACTGGCGCAAGTTCCGCATGTGCGAGGTGGTGACCGAAGGGGAAATGATACACTACTTCCCCTATACCCAGAACGAGCCGCAGTGGGGGGTCGTGGAGAAAGGACACGCCACCATGCTATCCCTGGGGGTGCACGTGAAAGTGAAACCAACTGTTGTACTGAAAAGATAATGCTTGAACTGAAAATATACGGGCAAGAGGGTACGGTGGACCGCATCGAAGAACCCACGGCGGCGACCGTGGGTGTGTTCGACGGCGTGCACCGTGGCCACCAGGCCCTCATCCGCCAACTTTCCTCCTCCCACCACCACCTTTCACCCCTGATTGTCACCCTCACCAGCCACCCCTCCTTCGTCCTCGGACGCCGGCAGAGCGAATACTGGCTCGACGACCCCGAGGAGCACCTGCGGCTGCTGTTCAATGCCGGCGCGAAGTATGTCGCCGTGCTGCCCTTCACCGCCGAGGTGGCACAGCTGTCGGCCTGCACGATGGCACGCCTGCTCTTCGAGCAGCTGAATATGCGCGCCCTCCTGGTGGGTTATGACAGCCGTTTCGGGAGCAAGCTGAACGACGACTTCGACCGTCTGCCGCTTTTGGCCTCCGAGTTGGGATTCTCCCTGCATCGTGGCGAACCCTATCAGGTGGAGGGCTCCCCCATCAGCTCCAGCCGCATCCGCGAGACCCTGGAGCGCGGCGCCGTCGACGAGACCTCGGCCCTGCTGGGACGCCCCTTCGCCGTCACGGGAGCCGTGCAGCACGGCCGCGGCGTGGGCCATACTCTCGGATTTCCCACCGCCAACATCGACCTCTCCCAGACCCGCAAGATGCTCCCCAAGGAGGGCGTCTACGCCGTCAAACTCTCCACCCTTGTCGGCATGGCCAACCTCGGCGCAGCCCCCACCTTCGGCATCGACCGCCCCACCCTCGAGGTACACCTGCTCGACTTCCAAGGCGACCTCTACGGCCAGACGGTCAACGTCGAGTTCCTCCACCGCCTGCGCGACATCAAGCATTTCTCCACCCCCGAAGCGCTGCAGCAGCAGCTGCAGAAAGACCTCGAACAGACACGCCTATGGTCATAACCCTCTATCAACACGACATCGTCTGGGCGCAGCCCGAAGAGAACCGCCGTCAGGTGGCGGAGGCTTTGACGTCCGTTCCATCGGGAACCGACATCTTCGTCATTCCCGAGACCTTCACCACCGGCTTCGGCGACCACATGGCCTCGCTGGCCGAAGCCCCCGACGGTCCCACCCTGCGCTGGGCACAGGGGATGGCCTCGAAACACAACGTGCTCCTCGTCGGCACCTGGATTGTCCGCGAGGGCGACTGCTGCTTCAACCGCTTGCATTGGGTCCTGCCCGACGGCACCTATGGCTTTTACGACAAAGCCCACACCTTCCGTCCCAGCGGCGAGCACGACATCATCAGCCGCGGCACCTGTCGCATGGTCTTCGAATACAAAGGGTGGCGCATCAAGCCTGCCGTCTGCTACGACCTGCGCTTCCCCAAGTGGCTCCGCAACGACGGCCTGGCCTACGACCTCCTCCTCGTCTGCGCCAACTGGCCCGCCAGCCGCCGCGAGGCCTGGACCACCCTCCTCCGCGCCCGCGCCATCGAGAACCTCAGCTATGTCGTCGGCTGCAACCGCATGGGCATCGACGGCGTCGGCGGCGAATACAGCGGCGACAGCGCCATCGTCGACTACAAAGGCTTCAGCATGCCCGTCGGCACCGCCGACGGCTCCCTCTGCCTCACCGCCACCCTCGACCGCCAACGCCTCGACTCCTTCCGCCAGAAATGGCCTTTATACCTTGACTTCGATTAAATGAACAATATAGAACAGAAACTCGGCTTCGACCGCATCCGCCAGATGGTGGCGGAGCACACCACCAACGCCCTGGCCCGCCAGATGGTCGACGCCATGGACTTCTCCACCAACTACGACACCCTGCGCCACGAGCTGCAGCTCACCGAGGAGATGCGACAGATCGTGCTTATGGAAAGCGAGTTCCCCCAGCAGGACTTCATCGACCTCACCCCCATCTTCACCCACCTGCGCGTGGGCAACACCTTCATCCCCATCGAGGCCCTCTTCGACCTCAAGCTCTCCCTGCGCACCATCCGCGAATGCTACTATTTCCTCACCGCCGAGGAACACATACAATACGAGGCGCTGCGAAATGTGGCCGTCGAGGTGGAGCTGGGCTACGGCGGCAAAGCCTCGCAGCTCAACGTCATCAACTCGCTCCTGGGCCAGCTCATCGACGACCACGGCGAGCTCTACGACAACGCCTCCCCCGCCCTGGCCGAGATACGGCGCACCAAGGCCCGCAAGGCCGCCGAGGTCGACGCCCAGGTCAACAGCGCCCTGGCCCGCGCCAAGCGCGAAGGCTGGGCCCCCGAAGGCGCCGAGGTAACCATCCGCGACGGCCGTCCCGTCATCCCCCTCCTCACCACCCACCGCCGCAAGATGCGCGGCCTCATACAGGACGAGAGTGCCAGCCACCAGACAGCCTTCGTCGAGCCTTCCGAGGTGGTGGAGCTGGGCAACGACCTGCGCGAGCTGGACTTCGACGAACGCCACGAGATACAGCGCATCCTCCTCACCTTCAGCGACCGCCTGCGGCCCCTGCTGCCGCAGCTCGAGGAGGCCTACCGCTTCCTGGCCCGCATCGACTTCCTCCGTGCCAAAGCCCGCGTGGCCGTGGAGCTCAACGCCGCCGTGCCTCTGCTCCACCCCGAGCCCCGCATCGAATGGCTCGACGCACGCCACCCGATACTCTATCTGCAGAAAAAAGACTGTGTGATACCTTTCAGCCTGCAACTGGATTCTCAATCCTCCCGCATCCTCATTATCTCCGGCCCCAACGCCGGCGGCAAGTCCGTGCTGCTCAAAGCCGTGGGGCTGATACAATACATGCTGCAATGCGGCATGCCCGTACCCCTGCGCCCCACATCGGAGTGCGGCCTCTTCTCCTCCGTCTTCATTGACATCGGCGACCAGCAGAGCCTCGACAACGACCTCTCCACCTACACCTCGCACCTGCAGAACATGAAGGAGCTCCTGGCCAGCGCCAACGAGAGCACCCTCTTCCTCCTCGACGAGCTGGGCGGCGGCACCGAGCCGCGCTCCGGCTGCGCCATCGCCGAGGCCGTCCTCGAAGAGCTGTACGACAAAGGGGCCTTCGGCGTCGTCACCACCCACTATGCCGACCTCAAACTCCTGGCCGACCACATGCCCGGTGTCGTCAACGGAGCCATGCTCTTCGACACCGAACACATGCGCCCCCTCTACCGCCTCAACGTCGGCCACCCCGGTTCCAGCTTTGCCTTCGAGATTGCCGAAAGCATCGGTTTCCCCAAGGACATCCTCGACCGCGCAGGCGAGAAAGTGGGCCGCGAACAGCTCAACTTCGAGCACCAGCTGCAACAGCTGGAGCTGGACAAGAAAGAAATCGAGAAGAAAAAGGAGGAGCTGCGTGTGGCCGACGAGTTCCTGAGCGAGGTGACGCAGAAATACCAGCGCCTGAGCGACAACCTCCAGGCACGCCGCAACGAAATCATCGGCGGCGCCCGCCGCGAGGCACAGCAGATCCTCGAGGGTGCCAACCGCACCGTCGAGCGCACCATCAGTGACATCAAGAGCGCCCACGCCGAGAAGGAAGCCACCCAGCAAGCCCGCGCCCGCCTGGCCGAAGCCACAGAACAGAACATCAAAGCTCAATCAGAACTAAAAGAACAAAAAGAAAAGAGTCGCAGTTCCGACAGTTCTTCAAGTTCTGATAGAGAAAAAAACATCCCGATTCTGGTGGGCACCATTGTCCGCATCGACGGAGAGGAGACCTTCGGCCAGGTGGTCGAAATCAAGGGAAAGAAAGCCGTCGTGGAGAGCAACTCCATCCGCATGACCATCCCCCTCAGCCGCCTGCAAGGCACCGCCAAGCAGAAGATTCCCACGGCCAAACAGCCGGGCAGCCAGACGTTCTCCTCCATCTACAGCGACATGAACGAGAAGCGCGCCCACTTCAACCCCACCCTCGACCTCCGCGGCCACCGCGCCGAAGAGGCCTTGGACATGCTGCACAAGTTCATCGACGAGGCCCTGCTCCTCTCCGAGAAGGAGGTGCGCATCCTCCACGGCAAAGGCTACGGCATCCTCATGCAGGTCATCCACCAGGAGCTGAAATCCATCCGCGAAGTACGTTCCTTCCACCCCGAAAAGGTGGAGCTGGGAGGCGTGGGCGTCACCATCGTCGAACTGCGCTAACGGCAGAATATTCGCCACATGTAACTGATGTTGCGCCAACGGTTGTATTCACCGGGGCAATAGAGGTGCATGCCACGCAGGCCCTTCTCGCGGAGATCGAGGTAGCGCCACACCGACGGGACAAACTGCTGACGGTCGGGATAGACGGCCTGCGGGGCCTGACGCAGACGTTGCTCGTCGTAGAAGCGACTCCAATCGAGCAGGTGGTTCTCTATGTAGTACAATTCGCTGTTGTATTGCTTTTCATAGTCGCCCGCATGGGGACCCACTGCGAACATTATCGCCGCGTTCGACGGCTCGCCGTGCCACACCGACGCCACTTTCCACAGCACGATGCCCTCCTGGTTGCCCACGGGATACTCCAGCACCAGCTCTTTTCCATGCAGCAAAACACGGCGCACATCCGTCACCCTTCCGTTCACCTCCAACTGTACGACGGCCTGCACGTCCTTCTGCCACGAGGCGAGGTGTATGCGGATGGTGTCGCCGAGGGCTATCGGGCCGGGATGCTCCGCCCAGGCGTCGACATGCGAAGTGGTTATCGGCGTGCGGCCTTGGTAAAGGGTGGTATGCGTGGTCTTCTCCCCTGCCCTGACGGTGACGCGATAGACGCCGTCGGACGCCATCGGAGGGAGGGCGAAGGCATGAAGCCTGGCGGGTGCAAAGCGCTGGCGCAGGGTCACGCTGTCGGCCACAGGCCAAAGGCCGGTATTGTTAATGTAAGGGCTGTAGGCAAAGCCTGGGAAGCGATGTTCGAACTCGGCGGAATCCATGGAATGCTCGGCTTTACGCGAAAGCATGGTGTGGTTGAGCCGATGGACGGCGGGCGGCAGCAGACGCGCCACCGAGAGCTCGGCGTCGACCGCGGGCGTGGACTTCATTCCGCCCTTCATATAGTCCCAATAGCCATAGGAAAACCAGAGGCTGTCGCACGTGGCGCTGTCGAGGTAGAGGTCACATCCCTCCCCGTCGAAATTGCCATTCCCTTCCTCGTCCTCCTGCGGCTCCTCTTCGTCCAAATCATCCTCATCCAAGTCATCCTCATCATCATCCAAGTCATCCTCGAAGCGGGCGGTATCGAGTTCAAAATACCAGAGGTCAGTATGATAGGCATGGGAGGAGCGGGCGAGGTCCACCCCTTTGTAGGGGGCGTAGAGCGTGTAGCGATACTCGTTGCCTGAATCGGGGACCTCGATGGCGAAGCAGCCATTGGGGTCGGTGCGCGTGGTGGCGACGGTATGGCCTTCATATTGCAGGTGGACTTCGAAACCTTGGATGGGCTTGCCGGTGCGGCTGTCCATCACCACGCCGCGCCCCACCTTGTCGGCCATGAGGTAGCGGTCGGAGAAGACGACCTCCTGCGCCTCGTAGCTACGAAAAAGACTGTCGGCCGAAGCCCACAGCAGGTAGCGCCCCGTGGGCATAGGCGGCAGGTAGACGTAGGCCTCGTGGTAGTCCAGATCGGAATGTTCCGTCACCTCCATCGACCACTCATTCAACACCTTCGGATGTTCCCGTTCCAAGG
Organism: uncultured Bacteroidales bacterium; assembly: GCA_937884485.1. Classification (GTDB taxonomy): domain Bacteria; phylum Bacteroidota; class Bacteroidia; order Bacteroidales; family P3; genus Colimorpha. The sequence goes on along the minus strand of CALGCG010000057.1, from coordinate 51,969 downwards.
TATCCAACGGTGTCAGCCTCAGGTAGACCTTCTTCGTCATGCGGTGCCACAGTGTGCCCAGGGCCCACTCGCCGGCAGCATAGGGCACGATGTAGGGGCGGTGGTCGTCTTTCAGGCGCACATCGCCCGTCAGCACCCTTGCCCGCAAAACGGCAGCATGCTGCGCCGCAACGCTGTAGGGCCAGAAGCGACAGATGGTATCGCACCATCCAATAATATCCCGATAGCGATAGCCTGCGCCATACTTCTCGGCATCCTCGAGGGCTTCCTTGGCCATGCGCAGGTAGTATTCCGCCAGCAGCAACGAGGTGTCGCCTCGATGGCTATGGAGCTGCAACTCGTATTCATCCGACGACCATCCGTCGCGCTCGGCCATCTGGAGGTCGAACCACAGGCTGCCGTTGGGCCTGCCCTCATAGCTGCGCCGCAGCGAATCCTTGGCCAGATGGTCGTGATTGGAGGCGAGGTCGAAGAGGCGCCGCTGCTCCGCCGTGGGCAGCACACCCAGCTGCACCATGGCCACGCTGTCGCGGTCGCCGAAGATGTCGCGTCCGCTGCGCGGAACCAACGGCTCCACCCTGGCGGTAGTCCGCCGCCGCAACGGCTTGCCCATCAGCGAGCAACACACATCAGGGTCGCCGGTGTCGTCGCGCATATAACGCGCATCGGCATAGGAGGCCACGTGGAACGGCAGCGTGTCGCTTCCGTTGCCGGAGGACCACACGGCCTGAACCAACCCCATCAACTGGAGCCATCCGGCGTTGCCCGCACGGCGGCTGCAGGCGGAGAGCGTATAGGCGGTGTCGCCACGCTGGCCGGCACCGTAGTAGAGGCAACGGTAGTGGTCGACGGTCAGCGACGTGTCGCCGCGCTCGAAGCGGCGGACGAGGCTGCGGTAGCGGTACTCCCCGAACCAGCGGCGCGTCTCCTTGTCGATGCGCTCGTAGTTGGGCGGCACGGGCGCGGGGTTCTCCTGCGCCTGCAACGCGGTAGCAACCAGCACCAACAATACCCCAAAAACATATCGTTTCATATCCTAATTCCCAATTCCTAATTCCCAATTTCTGATGTCATACTGCCTGGAGAGGTCGTACGTCTTGTTGCTGTAGAGTTCGTCCCAGTACCAGTCCAACCGCGTGCGCCCCACGTCGGCACTCGCGGTCCACGACTCAAACTCGCCCTGCCACATCGACAGGAACTTCATCTGCACCACGCCCCGGCGCCGCAACGGAAGGGCAAGCACCGTATCGTTGTCGTTGAACTCCAACCGCTTAACCTCCAACACATTGCCATTCACCTCCACCTGGCACATCACCGTCACCCCGCGGTAGCAGCTGCCCACCTTCACCCGCAGCGTGTCGCCCACGGCCAGGTGCCGCCCGCCGACAATGTCGGCATAGAAAGCACCGCTGCCAAGGCGGTAGCCGGGAGTGTGATAGTGGAAATAGAGCCTCTCGATGGAATCCACACTTCCCTCCGGCAGAGGCATCTGCAGGGCGATGCGGTACGACCCGGGCGCCAGACGCGACAGGTCGACGCTTGCCGTATCACCCAGCGACATCGCGATGTCATAGGAGTCCGCGAGGGTAAACGAGGGCAGCGCGGACAGCGAATGGCGGTTCAGGGTGTCCATCAGCAGGTACGGGAAACGGCGGGCGAACTCGGCACTGTCTATCGAATGGTGGATACCCTTCGCCCATATCGGCGTGGAAATGAAGGTGCTCATGCGCCAGGGCTGCGGGTCGGCAATGCGCATCACATCGACATGCACCGTCGTCCGGAACGGCTCGTTGCCATGACTCGCCACCGTGAAGCGAAAGCGGTTATCCTCCGATGGAACAGTCTGTATTTCACGTGAGTTAGGGTAATAATACGTAGCATTGTCGGCAGTATCGGGCCGCACGACGGAAATCGTATCGTTCTGGTTTAAAATCATGTGAAAATAATTCCCCTTGGGCATCAACGCCATTGCCTCGCCAACGCCCAAGTCGTTGGGTTTGAAGCGCACCGAGGCCACCTTCCGGCCATCCCTGTCCACCAACCGGCCCTCGGGCGAGAAGCCCCGGGCAACTATGCGCAGCGTGTCGCCGAAGAACCGATAGCGCCCGAAGGCATCCCCTTGGTAGATAATGCCCATGACCTGCGTGCCCGATTCAACAACATATTCCTTCCACGGCACCAGACCCTCGAGCCGGTAGGCCCCCGTCGAGTCCGTCCGCACCGTCCTCACCCACGTACTGTCCTCGTAGTCGGTCACCTTCACCTCGACGCCCGGGATGGGTTTGCCGCTGACGGCATCGAGCATAAAACCCTCGGTGCCAATCTGGAAGAAATTCTCGTCGCAATTGAACACCATCACCGTGTCGGACCGGAAAACCACAATCTCATCCAGCCAAGGGCCGCCCTTCTTCAGCGAGGCCCGCAGAAGGTAGCGCCCCGGCGCCGCAGGCGGCAGGTAGAGGAACTCCGTACCCTTGCCGCCGGCAATCTTCCACTCCACGGGCTCACCCTTGCCGTCCTCGCGCTCCATGCGTATCCACAGCGGATCCTCCGTGTTGCGCGCAATGCCCATCAGCGTCCACGTGCTGGCCGGATTGGCCCCCTCGCGCGGACAGAAACGTACCTCCCTGCGTTGCGATTCACTAACGCAAGACACTAACAACAAGAACAATAGAGCAAGTGAATACCTCATATTGAAATATTTTTTATGATTGCAAATATACATTTTTTTCTCATTCGTGCAAAATCATTCATATATAATATAACAGGTTTTTTCCCAAAAGTCTACACCAACCATGCAATTTAACATTTTTTAAGAGATAAGCACTTGCCGTAAAACAATAAAAAACACAAAATCATAATCAATTGATTTCCAAATATTTGCAAAACAGAAATACTTAACACATAACTATCTAATAATCAGCACCGAAGAGGCATCATCTTCTTCCCATCTTCTTACCTCGTTCTTACCCGCCTCTTACCCTCCTCTTCCTGGGAAGAACATGATAGGGAGTTGGAGGGTCGGGGAAAGGAATTTTTTACATATCGCGTGCGGATTACTATTTTTTTCGTATCTTTGCAGCATGATTGGAAACGAACTGAAACCGCGTATCGGCCTGTTTGGCAGGAGGAATGTGGGCAAGAGCTCCATGGTCAACTACCTGACGGGCCAGCAGATAGCCATCGTCAGCGACACTGCCGGAACGACCACCGACCCCGTGCGCAAGAGCATGGAAATCGGCGGCATAGGCCCCGTGGTGCTCGTCGACACCGCCGGCATCGACGACGAGGGAGCCCTCGGGGCCCAGCGCGTGGAGAAGAGCATGGCGGCGTTGGCCGAAGTGGACCTGGCGCTGCTGCTCTACACGGAGTGGGGCGAGCCCGAGGAGCGCGTGGTGCGCTGGTGCACCGGGCACGGCACGCCGCTGCTGAAAATCAGGAGCAAAACGGATATTCCGGATGCTCCGGATAATCCGGAAAACCCGGAACTCCCGGATTACCAGCTGACCACCACCGACCCGACGCTACGCGAGGGCCTCATCGAGGCCATCCGCCGGGCGATGCCGGAGAGCGCCTACCGCAGCAAGAGTTTGCTGGGAGACATTGTGAGCCAGGACGATACCGTGGTGCTGGTGACGCCCATCGACAGTTCGGCCCCCGAAGGGAGGATGATTCTGCCGCAGGTGCAGGTGCTGCGCGACCTGATGGACCTGCATGCCCGCGCCTACTTCTGCCAGCCCGCAGAGCTGGAGGGCACCCTGGCCTCGCTGCGCGAGGAGCCTCGCCTGGTGGTCACCGACAGCCAGGCGTTCAAGCAGGTGGCGGACACGGTGCCCGAGGAGGTGCCGCTGACGAGCTTCAGCGTGGTGCTGGCACGCCAGAAGGGCATGTTTGAGGAGTACCTGCGTGGCACACAGACCATTGGCCGCCTGGAGGACGGCGACCGGGTGCTGCTGCTGGAGAGCTGCACACACAATGTGACCTGCGAGGACATCGGCCGGGTGAAACTGCCTGCCGCGTTGAAAAAGAAGACGGGAAAGAACATTGAGTGCGAGGTGATTGGCGGGCAGTCGCCGCTGCCTGCCAACCTGTCGAAGTATGCGCTGGTGATACAGTGCGGCGGATGCGTCATCACGAAGCAGCAGGTGCGCGCGCGACTGCTGCCGGCGCTGGAGGCGGGCGTCCCCGTGAGCAACTACGGCCTGGCACTGGCCTGGTGCAACGGCATCTTCGAACGCGCCACGAGAGAATTGAGGAATTGAAAATATTGACCAACAACCGACTTATCGATGCCGGCGGGACGCCGGCGCTCCAACTTCAAACCGTAAAAAAATTTAAACTGTAAACCTTAAACTTTAAACCATATATGAACCGCAAGAAATTCGTTATTCTGGTGAACCGAGAGGCCGGTTCGGGCGGCAAGGAGATTGCCGAACGGCTGGGAGCGCTGCTGAACGTGAACGTATACAGCAAAGCCGCCGTCGACGGACTGATCAAACACTTCAACCTCAGCGAAGAGGAAATCGAGCACATACGCTCGCGCAAGCAGAGCTGGTGGGACGAGGTGTGCCAGTTCCACCGCCAGTTTGCCGCCGCCAGCGACCCGCTGGCAGTGGACCGCGAGGTGACGCCGATGCAACTGTACCACACCGAGGCCAAGCTGCTGAAGGAGCTGGTGGCCGAGGAGAGCTGCATCATTGTGGGCCGTGCAGGCTTTCACATCTTCAAGGACACCCCGGAGGCGCTGAAAATCTTCATCATAGCCGACCGCAAAGACCGCGTGGAGCGCATCGGCAACAAGCTGCAGATGAGCGCCAAAGAGGCCGAAAAGACCATTGACGAAATCGACAAGCAGCGCGAGAACTTCACCCAGACGTTCGCAGGCGTGTCGCGCTACGACGCCCGCAACTACGACATGGTGTTCAACATCTCGCACGTCGGCGCCGACATGATTGTCAACTCGATAGCCTCGTATATCAACGAAAACTTCAAAAACTGACGCACCATGGTCGACACCAACAAGAAACCGAACCTGAGCATCATCGTGGCCATAGCGCAGAACGGGGCCATCGGCAAGGACAACGACCTGCTGTGGCACCTCAGCGACGACCTGAAGCGTTTCAAGAAGCTCACCACCGGCCACCCTGTGGTGATGGGTCGCAAGACATGGGAGAGCCTGCCCAAAAAGCCCCTGCCGGGAAGACAGAACATCGTGATGACCAACAACCCCGACTACGAGGCCGCCGGGGCGACGGTGGTGCACAGCGTCAACGGCCTGTTCAAGGCCCTGAAGGACTGCGAGGGTGAGGCCTTCGTCATGGGTGGCGCCGCCATCTACGAGGCGTTGCTGCCGTTTGCCAACCGGCTGTATATCACCCGCGTGTACCGTGACTTCGAGGCCGATGTCTATTTTCCGACCATCGACATGTCGGAGTTCACGCTGGTGAAACTGGGCGAGCCGATGTACGACGAAGAGAGCGGACTGGACTACGCCTACGAGGAGTACGACAGGAAAATGAAGCATTAGTTTCAGTTGAGATAATGAACGTTACGATAATCAATATCGGTGACGAGCTGCTGATTGGGCAGGTCGTCAACACGAATGCCTCGACGATGGCACGTATGCTCACCGAGGCGGGAATGGAAGTGGGGAAAACGGTCGTCGTGGGAGATAGCCGCGACGACATCTGGCAGGCGGTAGATGCCGCCATGCACTCGTCGGACACCGTGCTGGTGACCGGCGGACTGGGTCCTACGAAGGACGACATAACAAAGAAACTGCTGTGCGATTACTTCGGCTCCGAGCTGGTGGAGAGCGAGGTGGCGCTGGAGAATGTGAAAAGGTTGTTCGCCGTGCGCGGCTTCGAGCTGACGCCTGTCAACCGCGCCCAGGCCCTGGTGCCGAAGTGCTGCGAGGTGTTGAACAACGACGTGGGTACGGCGCCGTGCATGTGGTTCGAGCGAGAAGGCAAAGTGCTGGTGTCGCTGCCCGGCGTGCCGCACGAGATGGAGTGGCTCATGGCGAACCGCGTGATTTCCAAGCTGCAGGAGACCTTCCGCATGGAGACCATCATCAACAAGAACATATTGACGCAGGGCATCGGCGAGTCGTTTCTGTCGGACCTGATTGAGCCGTGGGAGCTGGCGCTGCCAGAGTGCATACGGCTGGCCTACCTGCCTGTGGCGGGGATGACCAAGCTGCGCCTGACGGCCCGTGGAACGCAGGCTGCCAGCCTGCAAAAAGCCATCAACAGCGCGGTAGAAGGCCTCTACAAGATTGCCGGACAATACATCGTGGGCGAAGACTGCGAGACATTGGCCGAGCTGGTGCACAAGACCCTCTCGGAGCGCGGCCTGACCTTGGCCACCGCCGAGAGCTGCACAGGCGGCACCATCGCCAGCCAGCTGACGGCACAGGCCGGTGCCTCGGCCTATTTCAAGGGCGGCGTGGTGGCTTACAGCAACGAGGTGAAAGAGTGCGCCCTCGGCGTGCAGCACAGCACACTGGAGGCCCACGGTGCCGTGAGCGAGGAGACGGCGAGGGAGATGGCCGAAGGGGTGCGCAAGCGCCTCGGTGCCGACCTGGCCATTGCCACCACCGGCATCGCCGGCCCCGACGGGGGCACCAAGGAGAAACCCGTGGGCACGGTGTGGATTGCCGTGGCCGACGCAACACACACAGAGGCCCAGCTGCTGAGCTTCCCCGGCCGTCGCCGCCAGCAGAACATCGACCGCACGGTCAACCAAGCGTTCTCCATGTTGATAAAACTAATAGTTAAGTAGACAGTAGTTAAGTAGTTAAGACAAATGCCCAAAGGACTCATAACCATCTTGATGCTCGTAGTGAGCAATGTTTTCATGACCTTCGCCTGGTACGGCAACCTGAAGCTGCAGCAGATGAACATCATAAAGGACTGGCCGCTGATAGCCATCATCGCGCTGTCGTGGGGCATGGCCTTCTTCGAGTACTCGTTCATGATTCCGGCCAACCGCATAGGCAGCCAGATTACCGGCGGCCCCTTCTCGCTGATGCAGCTGAAGGTGATACAGGAGTGCGTGTCGCTGCTGGTCTTCACGGTCATCGTGGCCACCGTGTTCAAGGGCGAACCCATCCGCTGGAACCACCTGGTGAGCTTCGGCTGCATCGTGCTGGCGGTGTTCTTCGCGTTCATGAAAACGAAATAGCACAGCGCGATGAGCCACTATCTTATGACACAGATGATTGTCAGGTCTGTCCTGAAAAAACTGGACAGCCACAACCGTCAGCAGCCTCAACTCAAGAACTACGACAAGACCACTGTGTTCAAAGCCCGCGGCGGCGCCTGGATTATGATTGTTCTCAGCGGCTTCGTCATAGTGATCATGCTGTATTGGATGATTTTCAGCGACCCTGACTTTTGGATGTATGTATTGGGCCTATTCTGCATTGTTGTTTTCATATTTATCCTACGCAAGAGTATCTCGATGCTCAAGGCACAGATTATTGTGGGGCCGGAGAAGCTGGTGCTGGACGGCGCTATAGAATACACAAAGAAAAGAAAAAAGTGGTACTGGATGACCCAGGGCCTGGTGGCAAGCGACCTGGTGGTGGAGATACCGTGGAACAGCATCTCCCTTCTGGCAACCGATTTTCCCACACTGGTAGTCAAGAACTATGCCGGAGAATGTTTCTTGATGGAGCTCAATTACTTCGACATGAAGGTGACACGGGAAATCAGCAAATACCACAAAATAGAAGAAACGGTATTATGATTATGAAAAAGATATGGATTATTGTGTTGCCGCTGCTGCTGGCGGCCTGTAGTTCAAAGCTCGACATGGTGGAACTAACCGACTGGCAGTTTGAATACAACGGCAAGTGGTATCCGGCGACGGTGCCGGGATTAATCCACACCGACCTGATGGCCAACGGCCTCATCCCCGACCCCTACTACGGCACCAACGAGGACTCGGTGCAATGGTTAGCGAACAGAGAGTGGAAGTACCGCACTGTATTGAGCAAGGAGGAGTTATCCAGGATGGTGAGGAATGAGATACCTCCCAACGACACTATTTGGCTCACTTTCGAGGGGTTGGCCGGACGCGCTGAGATCCTTGTCCAGCGCTATTTAGGCTCTTCCGCAGCCGCTATTGGAGATTTTGTTGACAATATGTTTGTCGAGCATACTCTCCCCATTGAGATATGGGACAAGTTTGACAGCATAGTCATCCAATTATTTTTCCAGTACCCATACGATTCGGACTCGCTGCGCGAAGCGAACTATGGCATCACGCTCCCCGAGCGGCGCGCCTTCACGCGCATAGCGCCCTACCAGCAGGGCTGGGACTGGGGCCCCAAGCTGCAGACCTGCGGCATCTGGAAGAGAGTATACATCACCAACAGAAAACCGGATAATCCGGAAAAACCGGAAAAACCGGAACACCCTGTAACTCTACGGCAGGAGCAGGACTCCATCGGCCAGAGTTTCACCTTCTACCGTGACGGCAAGCCCATTTTCATCAAGGGCGCCAACTGGATACCCATCCACTCGTTCCCCGTGCTGGACAGCGCCAACCGCGCCCGCTACCGCCACCTGCTCTGCTCCGCCAAGGAGGCCGGTTTCAACATGATACGCATCTGGGGCGGCGGCATCTACGAGCACGACTACTTCTACGACCTCTGCGACTCCCTTGGCCTCATGGTCTGGCAGGACTTCGTCTTCGCCGGTACCCCCTACCCCGACAACGAGAAGATGCTGAACAGTATCGACCGCGAAGCGCGACAGCAGGTGGCCCGCCTATCGAAGCACCCCTGCATCGTCCTCTGGTGCGGAAACAACGAGGTGAAGAACGGCTGGGAAGACTGGGGCTGGCAAGGCCAGTTCAACTGGACACCCGAGCAGCGCGCCCGCCTGGAGAAGGCCATGGACACCATCTTCGGATATTCCAGTACCACAAGCAATACTAGTACCACCAGCATCCTCGCCAAAGCCGTCCGCGACTGCGACCCGCTGCAGCGCCCCTACATCACCACCTCACCGCTCTACGGCTGGGGCCACCCCGAGTGCGTCACCCACGGCGACAGCCACTATTGGGGCGTATGGTGGGGCGAGCTGCCCTTCGAGGTCTACAAGGAGAAGACCGGCCGTTTCATGAGCGAGTACGGCTTCCAAAGCTACCCCATGATGAGCACCATCCGCCAGTTCTGCCCCGAAGACCAACTCTCCATCGACTCCCCCACCCTCCGCAACCACCAGAAACACGGCCGCGGCCGCGAGATTATCGACAAAGCCATGCAACGTTACTACGGCTTCGACAGCCGCACCCTCAGCCTCGAAGACTACGCCTACGTCAGCCAGCTGCTGCAGGCCTGGGGCGTCGGCTACGGCATACTCTGCCATATTAATGCTGGCGGGACGCCGGCGCGCCAAGGGCACTGCATGGGCACCCTCTACTGGCAGCTCAACGACTGCTGGCCCGTGGCCTCGTGGTCGTCCATCGACTACTACGGCAACTGGAAAGCCCTACACTACCGCGCACAGGCCCTCTTTGCTAACGATGCCAATCTCGAGAAATGGAGTCAGTACTACAGCGTCTACCCCAAGGACCGCACCTATCCCGAGGCCAGGTACAACATCAGCCAGTCGTGGCAAAGCGACGGCAAGCTGGTGGTGACAATCAAAGCCCTCGCCGACCTCTACGACGTCTACATCGACACCGACCCGCACATCAACGGCCACTTCTCGAGCAACTTCGTCGACCTGCGCGAGGGCCAGACATTGCGCACGGTTTTCCACCCCATCGACCCCAAGGCCGACGTGCAAAACGTGAAAATAAAAATCAAAACGCTGAATGCGCTTTACAACGGCAGATAGATCACCTTCTTGGTCTCGAACCACTCGCCCTCGAACCACTCGCTGATGTCCCACGTCTTCACCTTGTGACGGAAGGTGAAGAGTTCACTGGTGAGGTCGCCACCCTTGAGGTACAGTATGCCGTTGCGCAGCTTGTTGTACTGCGTCTTGGAAATCTTGCCCTTGACCCAAGGCACAAACTCGCCCAGCGTGGTGACGGCGCGCGACACAACAAAGTCGTACTCCCCATCAAGCTGCTCGGCACGAATCTGCATCGCCTTGCTGTTGGTCAACCCCAAGCGGTCGATTACATCACTCACCACCTTGATTTTCTTCCCGATGGAGTCAATCAGCGTAAAACGGGCATCGGGGAACATGATAGCCAGCGGCACCCCAGGGAAACCGCCGCCCGTGCCCACATCCAGCACCTCGGTCATGGAGGCGAACTCCATCACCTTGGCGATGGCCAGCGAGTGCAGCACATGGTGCTCGTAGAAGTGCTCCATGTCCTTGCGCGAGATAACGTTGATCTGCGCGTTCCATTCCTCATACAAAGGCAACAGAGCGGCAAACTGCTCGCGCTGCCGCTCTGTTAGGTTGGGGAAATATTTGAGAATGATATCCATTAGAGATATGCTTTCAGGTGTTTGCTCTTGCTGCTGGTCTTCAAGCGCTTGATGCCCTTCTCCTTGATTTGGCGCACACGCTCGCGGGTGAGGTTGAACTTCATGGCAATCTCGTCCAGGCTCAGCGGATGGGGCAGACCGATGCCGAAGTACATCTTGATGACTTCTCTCTCATATTCTGTCAACGTCGAGAGCGAACGCTCAATCTCCTGCGACAGGCTTTCCTGCATCAGCTTGCTGTCGGTCGGAGGAGTGTCCTCGTTGGGCAGCACGTCGACGAAGTTCACATCCTCGTCGCTGGCCAACGGAGCGTCAATACTCACATGGCGACCGCGAATGCCCATGATAGCCTTGATTTTATCCTCAGGGATATCCAGCATTTCGGCCAACTCCTCTTCTGAAGGCGGACGCTCCAACTGCTGTTCCAGCTTGGCTATCTCTTTTTGTATCTTGTTCAACGCACCCAACTGGTTGCTCGGCAGGCGGACGATACGGCTGTTTTCAGCAATGGCCTGAAGAATGCTCTGTCGAATCCACCATACAGCATAGGAAATGAACTTGAAACCACGAGTCTCGTCGAAACGTTTTGCAGCCTTGATCAAACCCACATTGCCCTCATTGATCAAGTCGGGCAACGACAGACCCTGGTTCTGGTACTGCTTGGCCACAGACACCACAAAACGCAGGTTGGCTTTCGTCAGGCGCTCAAGCGCGGCCTGGTCGCCCTGCTTTATGCGCTGTGCCAACTGGACTTCCTGTTCGGGCGTCAGCAGTTCCTCGCTGCAGATGTCCTGCAAGTATTTGTCCAACGACTTGATGTCGCGGTTGGTAATGGAATGCGTAATCTTTAATTGTCTCATACTACACCTTTATATTTACACCAAAATTTATTTCAATAACGCAGAAAAATTGAAAATGTTACGTCAAACCTAAAAAAAAAATCCCACCGGGTACATTTTTAACATTTCACACCCTTTTTTTGAAACCACACCCCGGCCGACAGGCACGAATACACCTCGATTTTACCACTGATATACAACCACATATAGCCCCATGGGAAATTTATTAAAAAAAAATAGATTTTTCCTGTCGCTTTTTTGCGTATCTTTGCAGCGTGAAAACAATTAAAATTGTAGAATAATGAAAAAGATTCTTTTAAGCCTGTTTGCCGCCATCCTTGGCCTCACAGCGACCTCCTGCACCAAAGAGGTGTACATTGAGAGTTCCGGCACCCGCGTCGCCGAAGTCACCGTCAAATACGACGACTGGGTCACCGACGACCCCGAAGTCAACTACGTCTATTGCCCTGTGGACTGGGATGTCCTCTCCGACCATGTCATCTACGACGGCAACGTCAACGTCTATGTCTACGAGGACGGCCGCCAGAACCCCCTGCCCTACGTCTATCCCATAGATGTCACCTATGACAACGACTCCACCGGCGTTGTCGGCGAGAACCTCCGCTTCGACCTCGAAAAGGGCCGTGTAACCCTCATCATGCAGGACCTCGACGGCTACAAACCCGAACTCAGCCGCGCCAACACCCCCAACATGGTATTCCGCATCGTGGCCACCGCCCCCATCAACTACATCATCAACGACTGACAATCCAACACACAACAAGAAAAGAAAGCCGCCCCGAACCGGGCGGCTTTTATTGTTTCTGCCTTGGCGCAGCCACTACCTACCCTCGTGGCGATGGTAGGCGGCCAGGGTGTTCTGCAGCAGGCTGACGATGGTCAGGGGGCCCACGCCGCCGGGCACGGGCGTCACCCAGCTGCACTTGGCGTCCACCTCGCTGTGTCTCACGTCGCCTATGACGCGGTAGCCGTTCTTCTTCGATGCGTCGGCCACACGGTGGATTCCCACGTCGACCACCACAGCGCCCTCCTTCACCATGTCGGCGGTGACAAACTCCGGCTTGCCGATGGCCACAACGAGGATATCGGCCTGGCGGGTAATCTCAGGCAGGTTCTGCGTCTTGCTGTGGCACATGGTGACGGTGCAGTCGAAACCCTTACGGCTCAGCAGGTTGGCGGCAGGCGTACCCACAATGTTCGAGCGGCCGATCACCACGCAGTGCTTGCCGGCGGTCTCGATGCCGTAGCGCTTCAACAGCGTGCAGATGCCCATCGGCGTGGCGGGCACAAAGCACTCCTCGCCCAGCACCATGCGGCCGATGTTGACAGGCGTGAAACCGTCCACATCCTTCTCGGGCGAGATGGCATTGATGACCTTCTGCTCGTTGATGTGTTTCGGCAGGGGGAGCTGCACGATGAAACCGTCGATGTCGGGGTCGTTGTTGAGGAATTCAATGGTTTCCAGAAGCTGGGCCTCGGTGGTTTTTTCGCTCATGCGGTAGACGCTGGAGGTGAACCCCACCTCGTGGCTCGACTTCTCTTTGTTGGCCACGTAGGTCATGCTGGCCCCGTCTTCGCCCACGATTACTGCGGCCAGATGAGGGGCACGGTGTCCCTGCTGGGTCAGTGCACGCACCTCATTGGCTATCTCGTCTTTGATTTGCAAGGCCATAGCCTTGCCGTCCAATAACTGTACCATATTTATGTTGTTCTTTATCTTCTCTTTCTCATCGGCAGCTTGCCGCCGTTCTTGGTCACCATGCGCATCATCTTGCGCGTGTCTTCAAACTGCTTGAGGAAGCGGTTGAGTTCCTGTATCGAGCGGCCGCTGCCGGCAGCGATGCGCTGCTTGCGGCTGCCGTTGAGGCACGACGGATGCTGGCGCTCGTAGGGCGTCATGCTGCCTATCATGGCCTCGATGGGGACAAAGGCGTCGTCGCCGATTTCCACATTGCGCGTCAGCTTGTCCATGCCCGGAATCATGCCGATAAGGTCTTTCATGGAGCCCATTTTCTTGATCTGGGCTATCTGCGACAAGAAATCGTCGAAATTGTACTCATTGTGTATCAATTTCTTCTGAATCTTGCGAGCCTCCATTTCGTCGTACTGCTCCTGTGCCCTTTCCACGAGGCTCACCACGTCGCCCATGCCGAGGATGCGGTTGGCCATGCGGTCGGGGTGGAACACGTCGAGGGCGTCCATCTTCTCGCCGATACCGACAAACTTGATGGGCTTCTGCACAGTGTAGCGGATGGTGAGGGCGGCACCGCCACGGGTGTCGCCGTCGAGCTTGGTGAGCACCACGCCGTCGAAGTCGATGCGGTCGTTGAAGGCCTTGGCCGTGTTGACGGCGTCCTGACCCGTCATCGAGTCGACCACGAAGAGGGTCTCCTGCGGCTGCAGCTCCTTCTTCAGGGACGCTATCTCGTCCATCATCTGCTCGTCGACAGCCAGACGGCCGGCGGTATCGACGATGACCACGTTGTAGCCTTTTCCCTTCGCCTCGTTGATGGCATGCTGGGCAATCTGCACGGGGTTCTTGTTGCCCTCCTCGGTGTAGACCGGCACCTGCACCTGCTCGCCCAGCGTCTGCAGCTGGCTGATGGCGGCAGGGCGGTAGACGTCGCCAGCCACGAGCATCACGCTCTTGCCCTTCTTGGTTTTGAGGTAGTTGGCAAGCTTGGCGCTGAAGGTGGTCTTACCCGAACCCTGCAAACCGGCGATGAGCACCACGGCCGGCTGCCCTTTGATGTTGATGTCCACCGCCGCCGAGCCCATGAGCTCGGTGAGTTTCTCGTGCACAATCTTCACCATCAACTGGCCGGGCTCGATGCTCTGGATGACGTTGCGGCCCAAGGCCTCGGCCTTCACCTTGTCGGTGAATTCTTTGGCTATGGGATAGCTCACGTCGGCGTCCAACAGGGCCTTGCGCACCTCCTTGACGGTCTCCGCCACGTTGATATCGGTTATCGACCCTTTACCTCGAAGGGTGTGTAACGCTTTCTCTATCTTGCTACTAAGGTTCTCAAACATAGTCTACACTGCATTATGATTCCGTTGCAAAGATACAAAAAAAATTTGAAATAATATAAATTGTTTTTTCCCTCCCCTACCCTCCATCGCCCTACCATCTTCTACCCTGGAGGAGGAGGATAAGAGGAGGGGAATAACGTGGGAAGAAGATGGGAAGAAGATGATAGGATAACTGTACTGATTTCCAGCGGATTAAATATTCACTGTCTGCATACATAACAAGAAATCAACAAGTTAAATACAAAAATAGCGCTGTAACTTGTTGATTTCCAATTTTGGCTTTTGCGCCTGAAAAGTCATGCAAAAAGACCCCGGAAGGCCTCCTCGATGACACTCACAGGGACGATTTCGAGCTTGAAGCGGCGCACGTCGATTTCGCGGATGTTGTATTTCGAGATGAATATCTTCTCAAAACCCAAGCGGTCGGCCTCGGCAATGCGCTGTTCGACACGGCTGACGGGGCGCACCTCGCCGCTCAGTCCCAGCTCAGCGGCGAAGGCAATGCGCGGCGAGATGGGGATGTCGACGTTGGAGGAGAGGATGGAGCAGGCCACGGCGAGGTCGATGGCGGGGTCGCTGACCTTGATGCCTCCGGCGATGTTGAGGAAAACATCCTTGGCGGCGAGCTTGAATCCGCAGCGCTTCTCAAGGATGGCCAGGAGCATGCTCAAACGTCTCATGTCGAAGCCGTTGGCATTGCGCTGGGGGGTACCGTAGACGGCACTGCTGACGAGGCTCTGCACCTCGATGAACATGGGGCGCGCGCCTTCGAGGGTGGCTGCCACGGCGGCGCCGCTGAGGTTCTCGTCGCGCTGGCCCAAAAGGAACTCGCTGGGATTGGGCACCTCGCGCAGTCCTGTGCCCTGCATCTCGAAGATGCCTATTTCGGACGTCGAACCGAAACGGTTCTTCAGCGCGCGGAGGATGCGGTAGCCGTAGTTGCGGTCGCCCTCGAACTGGAGGACGGCGTCGACGATGTGCTCCATCACCTTGGGCCCGGCCAGGGTGCCGTCCTTGGTGATGTGGCCTATGAGGAGCACGGGGACTCCGGTGGTCTTGGCATAGTGCTGGAACTCGGTGGTGCACTGGCGTATCTGGCTGACGCTGCCGGCGGGCGACTCGACATCCTCGGTCGAGATGGTCTGGATGGAGTCCACAATGAGCAGGTCGGGCTGCACGGAATCTATATGTTCAAAAATACGCTGCGTGACCGTCTCGCTGACAACATAAAGCTCATTCTCGCCCACCCCGCCTTCGCCGCTCAGGCGGTCGGCGCGCATCTTGATTTGCTGCTCGCTCTCCTCGCCGCTGACGTAGAGCAGTTTGCGGTCGCGGATGGCGAGGGCGGTCTGGAGGAGGAGCGTGCTCTTGCCTATGCCCGGCTCGCCTCCCAGCAGCAGCAGGCTTCCCGGCACAATGCCGCCGCCGAGCACACGGTCGAACTCTCCGCAGTGCGTAGGCAGGCGTTTGGTCTCGTTGTACTTGACCTCCTTAATCAGTTGGGGGGCAGACTTTTGCCTTCCGCCTTCCGGCTTGCGCTTTCCGGTCTCCGTTTTCACCACCTCCTCCTGGAAGGTGTTGAATTTGCCGCACTCCGGGCAACGGCCAAGCCAGCTCGACGACTGGTAGCCGCAGTTCTGGCAGAAATAGTATGTTCTCGCTTTGGGCATAGTTCTAATGTTTTTTTATCTCTTATGTTTGCGTTGCAGGCGTGCCGCGAAGGCGGCGGCAAGGATGATGGCGCCGGCGATGGCGATGGTGACCTTGAGGGCCGTGAAGCCTGTGGTGGCTGCAAGGCGCAGCTGGTCGGTGACGATGTAGTAGGCCGTCCAGAAGATGCCGCCGCCGGGCACCAGGGGGATGATGCCGCAGATGAGGAACACCGTGACGGGGCAACGCCGCGTGACGGCCAGCAGGTGCGCCATGACGGCCACGGCAAGGGCGCCGAGGAAGGCGGCGCCGACCACGTGGGTGGGGCCCGCCGATGCCAGCAGCAGGTAGACGGCCCAGCCCGCCGTGCCCGCCAGGCCGCAGTCGAGGTAGTAGCGTCGCGGGGCGCCGAAGAGGGCGGAGAAGCCGATGGTGCCGATGAAGGCCGCAGGCAGCTGGAAGTACCAGGCGGAGGCCAGGGGGTCCTTCACCGGGGCTCCGAGTTGCATGATGCCTCCGGCAAAGAGGCCTTCGACGATGAAAGCCACGGCGACGCCGAGGGCGATGCAGAGGAAGGCCAGGAAGGCGTCGGTGAGGCGCGTGGTGCCGGCGATGTAGTCCTCGTTGGCCAGGTCGCGCATGCCGTTGGTGAAGGGCACTCCCGGCACGAGGGCTATGATGGTGCCGATAATCATGTTGGGAAGGTGGAGGGTGACTGAGGAACCGAGGCACTGCGTGGCAAGGTGGACGGCGAGGATGCAGAGCAGTCCGCCCACGAGGCCGCCGGCCACATTGCCGACAAGGCGCGAGAGGTGGGGGCTGACATAGGCCATGAAGGTTCCCAGCAGCAGGCCGCAGGCGAGGGTGGCCGCGGCGTCCGTCAGGCTGCCGCCGAAGAGGATGCTGAAGGCGGAGACGCCGAGGGCTATGCCGAGGATGATTTCCCAGGCGGGCTTTCCCGGGGCAGTGCGGATGGCCTGCAGGCGGGAGGCGAGCTCGGAGACCGGCATTGGAGCGCCGGCGGGACGCCGGCGCTCCACCTCGCGGCTCAGCTGGTTCACCTCCACCACACGGCTGAGCTGCGTGCCCTTGATGGGAATGAACTCGGCGCGGGCGTAGTGCTGGCCCGTGGCGATGATGCCGTTGCTGAGCACGAAGAAGCTCTCGTCCTCGACGCCGTAGGCCGCGGCGATGCGTTCCATGGTCTCCTCAACGCGGCTGATTTCCGCCCCGTTCTCGAGAAGGATGTGGCCGGCCTCGGCGGCCAGCGTGAGGGCCTGTTCCTGGTCAGCAGTCATTCGTCAATGGGTTTGTAGAAGTCGTTGCGATACAGGAAGATCACGCTATAGCAGAGCGACGTGAGAAAAGAGGTTGCATGCGCGACAATGTCCACTGTTGTATACAGGCCGTCCCACATCATGTTGCCGGAAAAGGCCGAGAGAAGGGAGAATATCAGCGTGCTGAGCAGCGGAATCACCACGGCACCGCAGGTGAACGCTATGGCCAGCACGTTGAGCCTCGCCATGAACATGCGGACAATGACGAAAAGCGTGACGACCGTGTAGGCCAACGACAATGTGCCCAAAACATAGTACTTCCACATGGCATCGGGGTCCGGCAAGGGGTCTTGGGGGAAGAACCCGTTGACGAATGCCATCAGTTTGGCGGCCGTCAGCGTTATCAGCAGCGTCAGCATCAGCTTCGGGAAACGGCCCGACCATTTGGCGCCGCGGTACATGCAGTAGACGGAATACAGCAGGATGGCGATATAGCCGAAAGCGAAAACATGCTTCACTATCTGGTACAACGCCGACGGGTAGTCGTCGGTGTGGTAGTGCCAAATTTCGTCGATGGCGAACAGCAGCGGCAGCAGCGCCACCACGATTTCCCAGGGGTTGAATCTTTTCAACATATTCATTCTGTTTTTTAGAATTCATCTGTCACTTTGTCCACGCGGTAGACCTTGTCGCCGCGGTGCAGTGGCTCGGAGGTGGCGAAGCTGAAGCGGTCGCCCTGGTGCACCTCGGGCACGGGGTCGCGGTCGGTGCGGAGCTCTTGGACGGTGGCACGGTAGACGCCGGTGGTTTCGCCGATGACCATCACCTCGTCGCCTACGCGGAGGGTCTCGTCGGTCTGCAGCTGCACCTCGGCCACGCCGATGCGGCCGAAGTAGTTGTGCACGGGACCGAGGTAGACCTTGTTCTCGGTGGCCTGGGAGCCATAGCGTTCGCTCCACTCGCCGAGACGGCGGCCGAGATAGTATCCGTCCCAGAAGCCGCGGTTGAAGACCGTCGAAAGGCGGCGTGTCCATTCGGCGATGCGCTCCTGCGTGTAGGTGCCGTCGGCGATGGCCTCCACGGCTTCGCGGTAGCACTCGGTGACAGTGCGCACGTAGTCGGCGCTCCTCCCCCGCCCTTCGATTTTCAGCACGCGCACCCCGGCTTTCACAATCTTGTCCAGGAAGCCGATGGTGCAGAGGTCCTTGGGCGACATGATGTACTCGTTGTCGATCTCCAGTTCGAGGTCGCTCTCCTTGTCCTTGACGATGTAGCCGCGACGACAGGGCTGGAGGCAGGCGCCGCGGTTGGCGGAGTAGTTGTAGTTGTCGAGCGAGAGGTAGCACTTGCCGCTGACGCTCATGCAGAGGGCGCCGTGGGCGAAGACCTCCACCTGCACCAGCTCGCCCTTGGGGCCGCGGATGTCGTTGTCGCGGATGAACTGCGTGATTTCCGCCACCTGGCGCAGGGGCAGTTCGCGAGCGGTAACGATGACGTCGGCGAAGCGCGAATAGTAGCGCACGGCCTCGATGTTGGAGACGTTGCACTGGGTGGAGATGTGCACCTCGAGGCCAATCTGGTTGGCGTGGGTGATGACGGCCATGTCGGAGGCTATGACGGCGCTGATGCCGGCCTCCTTGGCGGCGCGGAGCAGGGCGTGCATCTCCTCGATTTCATCATTATATATAATGGTGTTCACCGTGAGGTAGGTGCGAACGTTGGCCAGGCGGCAGATGTCCACAATGCGGGGCAGGTCGCCGACGGTGAAGTTGGCGGCGGAGCGCGAGCGCATATTCAGTTTGCCGACGCCGAAGTACACGGCGTTGGCGCCGCCCTGGATGGCGGCCTGCAGGCTCTCGTAGGAGCCCACGGGCGACATGATTTCTATCCTATTCTGCATAGAGGTCTTTGAGGTTCATGGAGGTCCACTTGGTGGGGACGAGCTTGGTGTCCGTCATGGTGGCGTCGAGGTTGGTGATGCGTCCGGCGAGGGCCTGGTTGACAAAACCGCAGAAGAGGTCCACGCTGCCGGGCAGCCAGGTGGCCACCTCGTGGCCGACGCCGGGGAAGCGGATGATCCAGCAGGGAATGTCCTGCTTCTGCATCTGCTTGTAGACCTTCTTGGCGCCGTAGAGGGCGTAGGAGAGCACGGGCGGGAACTTTTTGTAGGATACTATCTTGTCTTCCTCTCCGTGGAGGAGCATGGTGGGTGCGGGAGGGGTCTTCCAGGTGGGTTTGCCGTGGCTCATGATGCCACCGGAATAGGGCACCACGGCGGCGGGTTTCCACCCCTTGGGGAGCACTGAGACCTGCGGCAGGCCGTTGGCACGGCACCAGTCGAGCTGCAGCACGGCGATGGCGCCGGCAGAGGAGCCGGTGAGCACCAGACGCGAGGTGTCGACGTCCAGCTCGGCGGCGTGGTCGCACACCCAGCGGACGGCGGCGGCGCAGTCCTCGACGGCGATGTCGATGCAGTACTGGAACATGTCCTGCAGGCCGCTGATGCCGCGGATTTCCTTCATCTTGACGGTATCTTTCATACCCAGGCGATAGTCGATGCTGACCACAGTGTAGCCGCGCTCGGAGAGCAGTTCGCCGATGGAGCGTTGCAGTCCGTTGTTGCGCTCGCCGCTGACGAAACCGCCACCGAAGACCGCCAGCACGCAGGCCTTGTCGGCACGCGGCTGGGCCGGGCGGTAGACGTCGAGGTAGAGCGTCGAGTCGCGCTGCACGAAGGGGTAGGTCTTCACCTCCTGGGCCTGCGCCAGCGTGAAGCAGAATGCAAATAATAGCAAAGTTATTCTCTTCATTCCAGTTTTAGGTTGAGCATTAGAGGCTGAAGGTGAAGCCGGTGGAGATGGTGAAGAGGTCGGCGGTGAAGGGGCCGGAGTAGCTGTCGGAGCCGAAGATGTCGCTGAGCCAGTTGAAGCCGACCTTGACGTTGAACTTCATCCGTTCGCCGCCGATGCGGAACATCAACTGGGGCTCGACAAGGAAGTTGGCGGTGGAGTAGGTCTCGTCGCTGCCGGCGATAAAGTCGCCGTTTTCGTCGTACTTCTTATAGTCGAAATCAGGCAGATAGGCGCCCAGCTTGAGGCCGAAGGCCAGGTCGATGTGTGCCGCCGTGAGGTCGTGCCAGCCGATGTTGCCCTGGACAAACGGCAGGAAGAAATGGCCCGAGTAGCCGTAGTGGTTGTAGGTCGTCGTGTCGTTCTCGTTGGCGTTGGAGGAACTGATGTTGTCGCGCCAAGAGCCCCCCATACCCATGCCGACGTATGTCTCCACCACGGCTTTTTCGCCGAGGGGGAAGTAGGCGCCCGGGGCGAGCTGTGCGTAGAGATTCTCGCCGCCATAGTTGAAGTGTGCCTGGCCGGCAAGCCAGTCGTTGAAGCCATAGGAAGCGGTGGCGTTGAGGGTGAACACATCGGGCAGCACCCATGTGGAAAGGCCCAGCGAGGCGTCGATGCGCACGTCCTCGGCGTGGTTGATCAGGGGGATATCCACCGCCTGGGGGTGGTAGATGCTGCACGAAGAGACCGCCATCAGCGCAGCGGCAACAAGGGAGAGAGCATGTATTCTTTTCATCATATTAAATTATTTTATTTTTAACACTGAACGCAGCAAGGGGAAAAATATTGTGCATGTGCAATAAAAAGATTCCCTTGTCGTTAATGGGTGCATGTTGATAGGAGAAACCATTGCATTGTTCGTCGCTGTGTCGTGGACGGCGACAGCGCTCTTTGCCGAGGTGGCATCGAAGCGCATGGGCTCGCTTCCGCTGAACACCATCCGCATGACCATGTCGCTCCTGCTGCTGACGGCGACGCTGTGGCTCACCATGGGCGTCCCCTGGCCGCGCTATGCCGACGGCGGCACGTGGGGCTGGCTGGCGCTGAGCGGCGTGGTGGGCTACGTCATCGGCGACTACTGCCTCATGCAGGGCTACATCCTCATCGGCTCGCGCATCGGCCAGCTCTTCATGACCCTCTCGGCCCCCACGGCGGCCCTCACGGGCTACCTGCTCCTGGGCGAGCAGATGCACCCCCGCGCCATCCTCGGCATGGTGGTGACACTGAGCGGTATAGCCATGTCGATACTGTCGAAAAAGAGCGACGAAACGACGCTGAAACTGTCGCTGCCCAAACGGGGCATCTTCTTCGCCTCGATGGCAGGCATCTGCCAGGGTTTCGGACTGGTGCTGAGCAAGATAGGCCTGGAGCACTACGACGCCGCCATTGCCGCCGCGGGCCTGAGCGGCGACGCCGTGGCCGAGGGCGCCACGGTGCCCCTGCCGCTCTTCCTCTCGGTGCCCTTCGCCGCCACCATGATACGCGCCACCATAGGCCTCGCCGGATTCTTCGCCCTGCTGGCCATCTTCAACCGCGACTGGAAAGAGAAGCTCTCCCATGCCGTCCACGACCGCAAGGCCATGTGGTGCCTGCTGGGAGCCACGGTCTTCGGCCCCTTCGTGGGCGTCAGCGCCTCGCTGCTGGCCACGCAGTACACCTCCACGGGCATCGCACAGACACTCTTCGCACTCACCCCCGTGCTCATCATCGCCCCGGCGGCGGTGCTGTTCCACCAGAAGGTGACGCCGCGCGAGGTCGTGGGCGCCATAGTCAGCGTGGCGGGAGTGGCCCTTTTCTTCATCTGACCCCTCCGTCCGGCCTTCCAAAAAGCGCTCATCTTCTACCGCAGGAGAGGAGGATATGAAGAGGGGAAGAAGAGGGAAAGAAGATGGGAAGAAGATGGTCCCTATTCGGTACTGATTTCCAGCTGATTAGGGCCGAATTTAACACTTTTCACAAACATCTGGTTTCCAGCACATTGACATTTTGCCACAATCCCCTCCGGGAGGGTGGCGGGAGGACACTCTGCGCGCACGCGCAAAAGAAAATTTGTGTATATGGGGAAAAGTTTGTAATTTTGCATCTTCATTCAAACATGTCCCATATATGGAAAAGGTGTACAAGGTATTCAAGCGGAGCGTCAGAGAGGTGACGCATTACTATATGCTCCTTGTGGAGGAGACGCGCAGCGAGCGCCTGGTGGGCAGCACCAACGAGTGGGTGCTGGACAACTACTACATTGTCAGCGAACAGGAGAAGGTGCTGCGCGAGGAGCTGCAGGGCCTGGAGCGGAGCGTACGCAGGCCGGAGGCGGGAGGCCGCGGGCAGGGCTCGCGCGTCGAGACACTCTGGAAACTGCTCGAGGGCTACCTGAAGCGGTGCCACTACGAAGTGGACAAAGCGCTGCTCTTCCGCTACCTGAGGCAGGTGCAGCAATCGCAGAAGGACTTCCTGGCCTATCCCGAGGTGACGGCCCTGCTGCCGCTGACCAAGACCATCCTCATCTGCGAGCTGGCACGCCTCTGCGGCGAGCTGGAGAAGGAGAAAGCCTTCCACTACCGACCCACCGAGAAGACCTCGGCCGAAGGCCTTGAGCGTGCCGCACAGCAGAACCTGCTGATGATGAACATCTTCAATTCGCTCAAGAAAGTGACCAAGCTGCCCATGGCGGAGCTCATCGATGCCGTCAGCTTCTCGGAGCGCATGCTGAAAAACGAAAAAGCCGGCATGTACGACCACATGCAGGACAAGACCAAGGAGGACTACCGCGCCCAGATTGTGCGCCTCTGCCGCAAACGCAAGGTGAAGGAATACGACCTGGTGAAGGGCCTCCTGGAAAGCTGCGAGGCTGCACAGCCCCTCCATGTGGGCTGGAAACTCTTCCCGCCGAAGCGGTGGAAAACCCGCGCCAGGCTCTACATCGGAATCATCGTCCTGGCCTCGTGGGCCGGGGCAGCGGCACTGGCCTGGGCACTGACGAACTGCCCGCTGTGGGTAAAAATCGTGATGACCGTGCTGCTGGCACTGCCCGTCAGCCAGGTGGCCATCGACCTCTTCAACTGGCTCCTGGGCAAGCTGCACAAGCCCCGCGGCACCTTCAAGCTGAAATTCAAGGACGGCCTCATCCCCGACGAATACGCCACCATGGTCATCATGCCCACCATCCTCAAGAGCAAGGAACGGGTGGAGGAGCTGATGGGGGTGCTGGAGATGTACTACCTCAGCAACATCAACCGCGGCGAGGGGAAGATAGAGAACGGCTGCGCCCAGTTCAACAACATCTACTACACACTGGTCGGCGACGCCGCCGCCTACAAGGAGGCCGACGCCCCGTGGGACGAGGAGGTGGCCGAAGCAGGACAGCGCAAGGTGCGCGAACTCAACGAGAAATACGGCGCGCCCATCTTCAACTTCGTCTACCGCCGCCGCGCCTGGAGCGAGGGCGAGCAGACCTGGCTGGGCCACGAGCGCAAGCGCGGCGCCATCCTCCACTTCAACGACCTGCTGCTGGGCCAGACCTCCGGGGAGGAGAAGCAGAAGCGCTTCCGCATAGAGACCGTCAGCCGCTGGCTGGAGAGCTCCAATGCCCCCGCCATCAGGTTCGTCATCACGCTGGACACCGACACCGAGCTTGTCCTCTACTCGGCCCAGAAGCTCATCGGGGCGATGGCGCACCCGCTCAATGTGGCACAGCTGTCGAAGGACGGCAAGCGCGTGGACCGCGGCTACGGCATCATGCAGCCGCGCGTCAACGTCGACGTGGAGGTGACCAACAAGAGCCGCTACGCACAGCTGATGGCCGGTCTGGGCGGACTGGACGTCTACACCACCGCCAGTTTCGAGCTCTACCAGGACATCTTCTCCGAGGGCTCGTTCTGCGGCAAAGGCATCTACGACCTGCGGGTGTTCCAGCAGGTGCTCAAAGGCACCTTCCCGGAGAACCTCATCCTCAGCCACGACCTGCTGGAGGGCTGCCACATACGCTGCGGCCTGATCAACGACGTGGAGGTCTTCGACGACAACCCCTCCAACTACATCGACGACGCCAAGCGCCACCACCGCTGGACGCGCGGCGACTGGCAAATCATTTCCTGGCTCACCCCGCATGTGCGCAACGAGCGTGGCCAGCGCGTGAAGAACCAGGTGAACACCATCGGCCGCTGGAAGATATTCGACAACCTGCGCCGGTCGATGCTCAGCCTGAGCGTGATGCTGATGGTCTTTGCAGGCTACGCCTTCGCCATCGCCCACGACACACGCCCCAGCCCGGCGTGGTTCCTCCTGGTGGCGGCCATCGTGGTGGCCAGCCCGATTGTATTCTTCATCGCAGGACAGGTAACCCGCCTGCCACGCTTCGGACGCCGCTACAAGTATTACATGACCCTCATGCGCGGCTTCCGCGTCATCGCCTACCGCTCGGCAGTCCAGTTCGCGCTGCTGCCCAAGGAGGCGTGGATGTACACCGACGCCGCCGTGCGCGCCTGCTGGCGCATGTGGGTCAGCAAGCACGACCTGCTGGCGTGGATCACCAGCGACGAGGCCGCCAAGAGCACCAAAGGCACCCTGGGCGACTATGTGAAGAAATTCTGGTTCAACTATGTGGCCGCCATTGTGCTGATCCTTATCACCGTCCGGATGCTGGGCAACACCTCTGGCCATATCCCCACGGGCGACATCGTAGCCACCGTCTTCGCCGCCATCGCCTGCGCGGTGTGGGTGGCAGCCCCCTTCATCATGTACCGCCTCGGCAAGAAATTCCCCCAAGAGAACAAAACCCTCAACGAACAGGAGACCGGGGAGATGCGTCAAGTGGCAAAAGACACGTGGCACTTCTTCGACACCATGCTCAGCGAGGAGTCCCACTATCTGGTGCCCGACAACTACCAGGTGGGACGTGAGCCGCTGACCGACTACAAGACCTCGCCCACAAACATCGGATACTCGCTCACCGCCGTCGTCAGCGCGTCAGAGCTTGGGTTCATCACGCATGAAGAATCCTTCCACCGCTTGGAGAACATCATCGGCACCGTGGAACGGCTGGAGAAATGGAACGGACACCTCTACAACTGGTACGACATCCACACCCTGGCCAAACTCCCCAACTTCTTCGTCAGCACCGCCGACAGCGGCAACTTCGTGGCCTGCCTCTACGTCGTAAAGGGATGGCTGGAGGCCGTCGACGGCAAAGAGCGCGGCGAGGACACCGACGCCCTGCTCTCCAAGGTGCAACGCCTTATCGGCCAGACCGACTTCTCCAAGCTCTACAACCACGAACTCGACGTCTTCAGCATCGGCTACGACGACGGTGCCCACACCCTCCTCCCCTATCACTACAACAACTTCGCCTCCGAGGCCCGACTCACCTCCTTCCTCACCATCGCCCAAGGCGACGCCCCCTACAAGCACTGGTTCTGCCTCGACAAGACCCTGGTGCAATACAAAGGCTACAAAGGCGTGGCATCGTGGTACGGAACGATGTTCGAATACTTCATGCCGCTGATTTTCCTTCCCACCTACAAGCACACCCTCATGGACGAGACCTACAGCTTCGCCATCCGTGCCCAGCGCGCCTTCGTCCAGCCCCCACTCCCCTGGGGTATATCCGAAACGGCCTACAACGAGCTGGACGACGCCCAGAACTACAAGTACCATGCCTTTGGCGTCCCCTACCTCAAGTTCCAAAACACCACGCCCGACCGCATCGTCATCTCGCCCTACAGCTCGATGCTGGCCACAGGTATCGACGACCGCGCAGTCTATGAGAACCTCAAGCTCTTCAAACGGCTGGAGATGTACGACGAGTACGGTTTCTACGAAAGCTATGACGACGAAGACCATGTACCCGTACGGGCACACTACGCCCACCACCAAGGCATGATCCTGGCCTCGCTGGCCAACTACCTCTGCGGCAACTGCCTGCAGACCCACTTCATGGCCGACCCCGCCATGCGTTCCATGGAGACCCTCCTCAAGGAGAAAGCGCAGGTGAAGCCCTACATAGACCTCAAGGTGACGCAGTACAAACGCTATCAGTACAGCAAAGTGCAGACCGAAAGCGACGCGCGTGACTACGATGCGATAGCCAATGTGCCGGAAATCGGCGTCGTCAGCAACGGCGAATACACAGTCCTCATGAACGACCGTGGCAGCGGATTCTCGCGTTACAAGAACATCTTCCTCAACCGCTACCGCAAGATATCCGCCGACCATTACGGCACATACCTCTACATCCGCAACCTGGGCACAGACCGCCTCTGGAGCGCCACCTACGCCCCGCTGGACGTCATGCCCATGGGCTACCACGTCTCCTTTGCCAGCGACAAGCTGAAATACAGCCGCGAGGACGACGGCATCGTCACACAGACTGAGATAACCGTGCTCAAAGACCGCAGCGCCGAAATCCGCCGTTTCACCTTCAGCAACCATACCGACCACGACGTGGACCTCGAAATCACCTCCTATGGCGAGGTCGTCCTCTCCTCCGCTGCCGAAGAGGAGAGCCACCGTGTGTTCAACGCCATGAAGATACAGTCGGAATACGACGAGAGCCATCAGGCCCTCCTCTTCTCCCGTCCCGGCAACCATGGTACACGCCATTTCCTGATGCACAAGCTGTGGGTGGAGGGCGCGGATGCCGCCGAAGGGAGGTCCGAGCTGGTGGAATACGAAACCTCGCGACTGAAATTCCTCGGACGCGGCAACAGCCTGCGCCATGCCGACATCATTGAGAGCCGCCGCACCCTGACCGGCACCGTGGGCACCACGCTGGACCCCGTGATGAGCATGCGACGCCGCATCCACATCGCCGCCGGCGAGAGCACAGAAGCCTACATCCTCACCGCCTTCGGCAAAGGCAAAGAAGGGCTGCTGCAACTCACCGAGCAGTATCAGAGTGCCCTCGACATCGAGCACGCATTCAAAACGGCGTCTGTCTTCAACAACATGCGCACGTCGCTCTCCCTGCTCAAAGGGAGCCAGATGCGGCTCTACTGCAGCATGGCCAAATACATAGCCCAGACCGCCACCCTCGGCAACGACCGCAACGACCTGCTGGCGCAAAACACGCTGTCGCAGAGCGGCCTCTGGCGCTTCGGCATCAGCGGCGACCTGGACATTCTCCTGATGGAAGTGGACAGCATGGAGCACTCCGGACACGCCAAGGAGATGCTCCGCGCCTTCGAGTACTACAAAGTCCACGGCCTCCTGCTTGACCTTGTCTTCATCCTCTCCGCCCCCGCCGCCGAACGCGAAGCCCTCCGCCACTTCATCCAGGGGATGGCCAGCACGGAGCACCTCTGGGCCAGACACAGCGACGCAGGACGAGTCTATATCCTCGACGCCACAGACCTCAGCGACGACGAACGCACGCTGCTCAAGACCGTGGCCCGGCTCTCCTTCACCAGCACGGGCGGACTGACCATCACGCAGCAGCTACGCCGTCTGGAGGTGGACAACCTGCACTACCAGGACAAGATTGAATACCCCATGCTGCGCCCCAAGCGCGACTTCCGCGTATGGAGCAACCTGGAGTTCTACAACCAATACGGCGGGTTCGACCGCGACGGCCGAAACTACGTGGTCACCAACACCAACACCCCCATGCCGTGGATCAACGTCATCGCCAACGAGAACCACTTCGGCTGCATCGTCAGCTCGACCATGGCGGGCTTCACCTTCGCCCACAATGCGCAGCAGTTCAAGCTCACGGGCTGGAGCAACGACATCGTCCGCGACAACGCCAGCGAGATGCTGCTCATCAACAACCAGCAGTTCCTCCCGGCGACGGCGCGCCACTCGCAGGGCTGGTCGGCCTTCGACGCCGACTACGACGACGGCCTCGCCGTTGCCGTGCGTGTGTTCGTCTCCACGACCCGCATGGAGAAATACTACCAAATACGTGTGCGCAACAACGGCAGCGAGAGCCGCCACGTCAGCCTCTCGATGGTCTACAAGCTGGTCCTCGGCCAATGCGAGGAGCAGACCGCCCGCTACCTGCACTCGCAGTGGGAGGACGGCACCAACACCCTCCGCGTGCGCAACGTGTACCACCCCATCTATCACGACCAGACGCTCCTGCTCTCCTCCTCCGCCCCCTTGACGGACATCGTCCTCGACTACCCCAACCGCAAGCGTATCGGCTTCTCGCTGACCCTTGACCCCGGTCAAGAACGCGAGGAGGCATTTGTCATTGCCGTAGCCGCACCCGACGCCCCCAGCCAAACCCCGACCTCCGACCTTGCCGCCATCGAGCAAGAGTTTGCCCACGTCGTGGACTACTGGGAGGAGAAGCTGACGCACATACAGGTCGAAACCCCCGACAGCGCCTTCAACCACATGCTCAACCGGTGGTACCTCTACCAGGTCTACGCCTCGCGGCTCTTCGCCCGCGCAGGCTTCTACCAGGTGGGCGGCGCCACGGGCTTCCGCGACCAGCTGCAGGATGTCATGTCGCTCCTCTACAGCGACCCGCAGTATGCCCGCCGCCAGATCCTCGACCACGCGGCGCACCAGTTCCCCGAAGGCGACGTACTCCACTGGTGGCACGAAAGCCTCCACCTCGGAGCACGCACAACCTTCAGCGACGACTACCTGTGGCTCCTATTCGTCACCTATCAATACGTGAAAGTGACGGGCGACACCTCGATACTGGGCGAGCAAGTGCCCTTCTGCCACGCCGACCAGCTGCCGCCCGACGTGGCGGAACGCGGTGTGACCTACTCTGGCGGCACGGCGGACGACACGGCGACAGCCTCCCTCTACGAGCACCTGCGCCGTGCGGTGAACCGCAGCATGGGCCGCATCGGCATCCATGGGCTGCCGCTCATGGGCTGCGGCGACTGGAACGACGGCATGTCCTCCGTCGGCGTGCTGGGCAAAGGCGAAAGCGTATGGGTGGCCTTCTTCCTCTGCGACCTGCTGCCGAAGATGGAGGAGCTGACGGTTCTTGCCGGCAAGATGCCGGCGCTCCAGGCCGACCTCGGCTACTGCGAAGAGCTACGGACGTTCCGCTCACGCCTCGTCGACGCCCTGCAGAAGAACGCCTGGGACGGCTCCTGGTTCCTCCGCGCCTACTACGACAACGGCGACGCCATGGGCAGCCGCAACAATGTCGAGTGCCAGATAGACCTCATCACCCAAGCCTGGGCCATCCTCACCGACGTAGCCACCCCCGAGCAGAAACACTCCCTCTTCCGCGAGACCGACCGCCGCCTCGTCAACCGCGAGCACGAAATCATCCAGCTGCTCACCCCCGCCTTCAAGGACTCCAACCCCTCGCCGGGCTACATCATGAACTACCCCGTCGGCGTGCGCGAGAACGGCGGCCAGTACACCCACGGCGCCATGTGGTACATCATGGCCAAACTCAAAGAAAGCTCCCCGCAGGCCCACGCCCAACTCAAGGACGAAGCCTACTACCTCTACTCCATCATCAACCCCGTGCACCGCACCCACTCGCTGGCCGACGTACTCAAATACAAGGTGGAACCCTATTGCATGGCCGCCGACATCTACTCCAACCCGCAGCACCCCGGCCGCGGCGGATGGACCTGGTACACAGGCTCCGCCTCGTGGGCCTACAAGACCGGTATAGAGAACATCCTCGGCCTCCACAAGCAGGGCGACACCCTCACCATCGACCCCCGCATCCCCACCGACTGGCCCTCTTTCACCCTCCGCTACCGGTTCGGGCACACCAATTACATCATCCGATACCAATCCTCTAACAACCAGAGCTTTGCGACGAGCGTCACACTCGTTGACGACGGCAAAGAACATGAAATTGTAATCAATTGATAAACAGTACACTTATCCTATCATCTTCTTCCCATCTTCTTACCCTCCTCTTACCCTCTTATTCCCCACCTCTGCTCCGGAAGAAGATGATAGGTGCATGGAACGAATCAAAAAACTGAAAAACAGCAATATGAAACGAGTATTTCTATTTTTCCTCTCACTGGTGCTGGCAGAAGCCTCGCTTTGGGCCTACGAGACAACGACAGTCAAGCCGCTGAAGAGTCCGGACGGGCGCATGGAGATGCGCTTCGAGCTGCGCGACGGAAAACCCTTTTACAGCCTCTACCGCGACAGCAAGGCGGTGATGCAGCCATCGCGCATGGGCTTCACCCTCGAATGGCGCAAGAGCGACCTCGCCAGCGGCTTCAGCGTGAGCCATGTGCAGCGCAACTCCTTCGACGAGACGTGGCAGCCCGTCTGGGGCGAGGAGGCCAACATCCGCAACCGATACAACGAGCTCTGCGTCACGCTGCAACAGGACTTCTACCTCGACCACGAGGGCAAGCGGGTGGACAAACCCACGGTGATGGATATCCGCTTCCGCCTCTACGACGACGGCTTGGGGTTCCGCTACGAGTTCGAGTCAACCGTTGGAGTAGAACAGGACTTGTCGAAACCGGTATATAACTCGCTGGTGACCTTCTGGCTCACCGACGAGCTGACGGAGTTCTGCCTCACCGGCGACCACACGGCATGGTGGATTCCCGGCGACTACGACACGCAGGAGTTCAACTACACCCAGAGCCGCCTGAGCGAGGTGCGCCGTCTGCACAACAACCCCCACCTCACCGGCGGCTGGCCCTGGAAGAGTTTTTCCGAGACCGCCCTGCAGACCGCCCTGCAGATGAAGACCGACGACGGCCTCTACATCAACATCCACGAGGCCGCCGTGCTCGACTTCCCCACCATGAACCTCGACCTCGACGAGAACACATTCTCTCTCAAGGTGCACCTCACGCCTGACGCCACGGGCTATGTGGGTCGACTGCAGTCGCCCTGCTACACCCCCTGGCGCACCGTCCAGGTGTGCGAGAAGGCCACCGACGTGCTGCGTTCGCGTCTCATACTCAACCTCAACGAGCCTTGCGCCCTGGAGGACGTCAGCTGGATACACCCGGTGAAGTATATGGGCGTCTGGTGGGAGATGATCTCCGACCACAGCACCTGGGGCTACACCAACGACTTCCCCTCCGTCCGTCTCCCCGGCGACCCCTCGCTGCCGCCCTCGCTGCAAGGCTCCACCACCGACTACACCAAGGCCAAGCCCCACGGCCGCCACGGGGCCAACAACGCCAACGTGCGCCGCTACATCGACTTCGCCGCCGAGCACGGTTTCGACGCCCTCCTCATCGAGGGTTGGAACATCGGCTGGGAAGACTGGTACGGCAAGGACAAAGACTACGTCTTCGACTTCCAGACACCCTACCCCGACTTCGACCTGCCGGCGCTGAACGAGTATGCCCACCGCAAGGGCATCCGCCTGATTATGCACCACGAGAGCAGTTCGTCGGTGAGCAACTACGAGCGCTTCATGGAGCCGGCCTACACGCTGATGAATAAGTATGGCTATGACGCCGTCAAGAGCGGCTACGTGGGCCGCATTGTGCCCCACGGCGAGCACCACTACAGCCAGCCCATCATCAACCACTACCACCGCGCCATCGTCGAAGCCGCGAAGCACAAGATTATGGTCAACGCCCACGAGGCGGTGCGCCCCACGGGATTGTGCCGCACGTGGCCCAACATGATTGGCAACGAGAGCGCTATGGGCACCGAGTTCCGCGGCCGCATCAATCCCGGCCACACCACCATCCTGCCCTTCACGCGTCTGCAGGGCGGCCCGATGGACTACACGCCCGGCATCTTCGAGACCGACATGGAGAAGAATGCCCCGTGGAACAAGGACCTGATGCGCCACACGATTTGCAACCAGCTGGGATTGTACGTTACCTTCTACTCGCCGCTGCAGATGGCCGCCGACTTCCCCGAGCACTACGAGCCCCACATGGACGCCTTCCAATTCATCAAGGATGTGGCCGTCGACTGGGACACCAGCATTTATATAGCCGCCGAAATCGGCGACTATATCGTCACCGCCCGCCATCCGAAGACCTCCACCCTCAACCTCGCCGCCGACGGCGTGGGCACCCTCGCCGACGGCAAGAAAGGCGTCATCAGCAACACCGCCTGCTTCGTCTATGGTCTCGATGCCGCTATAGGAACTATAGAAACTATAGCTCCGCTGGACGTCTGGTACGTCGGCGGTGTCACCGACGAGCAGGCCCGCGAGGTGGAGGTGAAGCTCGACTTCCTGAAGCCCGGCGTAAAATACGAGGCCACCATCTACGCCGACTCCAAAGACGCCAGTGGCTATGTGTCGGATGTGCATATTGGCTGGGAGGCCGCCCAGAAGGAGGGCTACAACCCCAAGGCATACACCATCACCAAGAAGACGGTCACCAAGAAGAGCAAACTGAAGCTCCGCATGGCCCCCTGCGGCGGCTTCGCCGTTTCGATTCGCGAGATAAAATAAACCACCTTCCCTATGAAAACCATTAAGCCCATCCTCCTGAGTTTCCTGCTTCTGCTGTCGCTCTCCGCCGCAGCCAAAGAGAAAACCTACACCCTCGCCTCGCCCGACGGGCGGCTGGTGGCGCATATCTGGACTGACGATTTAGTCGTACACTATTACGTTTATCTTGGCGACATACAGCTGTTGCGCCCCTCCCTAATAGATATCGAGCACTCGCAGGGTGGCAAGACATTCGACGCGCTGACTGTGAGGAAGGTGACCCGTCGTACCATCGACGAGACAGTGGCTTCGCCCTTCACACGTCAGGCCACTATGCGAAACCACTGCAACGAGCTGACCCTGCACCTGAAGGAGGGCCTCTCGCTCGTCTTCCGCGCCTACAACGAGGGCATTGCCTATCGCTTTGTGTGGGAAGGGAAGCCCGGACGTGTGAATAAGGAAAAGGTGGATTACAGTTTCTACGGCGACTGGACCGCCACTGTGCCTTATGTCAAGTTCGACTCGCTTCGCTACGAGGAGCAGTACAGACCTTCGTTAGAGAATCACTACACCAAACTAACGCTTCACCACGAGGTGCAGTACAGCACTTCGTTCGAGAGCCAGTACACCACACTACCACTTTCACAGCTCGACCAGAGTCGCCTCTGCTTCCTGCCGCTGATGGTGCATTGCGACAATGGCGTGAAGGTGTGCATCACCGAGTCGGCGCTGCTCGACTATCCGGGCCTGTATCTGCATGGCACGGGAGGCCGCCCGTTGATGGGTGATCACGCCCCCTTGCCCCGCCGCGTGGAGCAGGGAGGACACAACAACCTCCAGCTGCTGGTGAAGGAGCGCGAGGACTACATCGCCGAGATGGACCGCAGCAAGGTCTTTCCCTGGCGCATCATGATGGTGGGCACTGACACCGAGATAGCGATGAACAACCTGAGCTACCTGCTGGCGGAACCGTCGCGGGTGGACGACATCAGCTGGATAAAGCCCGGCAAGGTGGCCTGGGAGTGGTGGAACTGCTTTAACATCAGCGGCGTCGATTTCCCTGCCGGAGTGAACAACGACACCTACAAGCACTACATCGACTTCGCCTCCAAGTATGGCATCGAATACGTCATCCTCGACGAGGGCTGGGCCGTCAACGGCGAGGCCGACCTCTTCCGGGTGGTGCCCGAGATTGACCTGCCCATGCTGGTGCAGTATGCCAAAGAAAGGAATGTCGGCATCATCCTCTGGGCCGGCTACTATGCCTTTGAAAGGGATATGGAGCGCGTGTGTGAGCACTATAGCCAGATGGGCGTCAAAGGCTTCAAGATCGACTTTATGGACCGCGACGACCAGCTCGCCGTCGACTTCTACCGCCGTGCAGCGGAGACCTGCGCCAAGCACCACCTGCTGGTCGACTTCCACGGCGCCTTCAAGCCCGCGGGATTCACACGCACCTACCCAAACGTGCTCAACTTCGAGGGCGTCTTCGGACTGGAGCAGATGAAGTGGGCCCCGACCACCGTGGACCAGATGCGCTACGACTGCGAGATACCCTTCATCCGCCAGGCGGCGGGGCCGATGGACTACACGCAGGGCGCCATGCTCAACGGCGGCAAGTGGAACTACCACCCCTGCTGGATGGAGCCCATGAGCCAAGGCACCCGCTGCCACCAGCTGGCGCTCTACATCGTGCTGGAGTCGCCGCTCAACATGCTCTGCGACTCGCCTACGCACTATGAGCGCGAGCCCGACTACACGCGCTTCTTGGCGGAGATACCCACCGTGTGGGACGAGACGCGCGTGCTGCAGGGCGAGGTGGGCGAGTACATCGTCACCGCCCGCCGCAAAGGCAACACATGGTACATCGGCGGCATCACCAACTGGACAGAACGGGACGTCGAAATCGACCTCTCCGTACTACACAATGCCGATGCCGACGAACCTCAGATGCCTGTTTGTGGAATGGCAGCCGCGGATAACTTGACGATATTCTCTGACGGTATCAACGCCCACCGCAAGGGCAGCGACTATAATGTTATCTCTTTCCTCTCGGACTCTTCCGCTCTGAAAATCCACCTCGCCCCAGGCGGCGGTTTCGTCATAAAAATCAACTAAACCACAAATATATCCACCACTATGAACATCTTCAAGCAAATACTCACCAAGTACACCTCCGTCAGCCTCATGCTGCGCATCTTCATCGGCCTGGTCGTCGGCGCCACGCTGGGTCTGCTGCTGCCGCAGTGGACGGGCATCGCTATCCTGGGCCGCATGTTCGTCTCCGCCCTCAAGGGCATAGCCCCGGTGCTGGTGGCCGTGCTTGTCATGAGCAGCATCGCCAAAGCCGGCAGCGGGCTGGGGCCACGCTTCCGCACCGTCATTTCGCGCTATCTGCTTTCCACCTTCATCGCCGCCCTCTGCGCCGTAGCGGGCAGCATGCTCTTCCCCGTGACGCTGGAGCTGGGCGAGGTGGCCGACGTCGAGCCTGAGGCCGGGTCGCTGGCCGAGGTGTTCACCAACCTGCTCACCTCCATGGTGGCCAACCCCGTGGCCGCCATCGCCAACGCCAACTACATCGCCATCCTCTTCTGGAGCATCATCCTCGGCATAGCGTTGAAAACCATGGCCTCCAAGGCCACGGTCAACGTGGTGCACGACCTCAGCACCGTGGTGACGCGCGTGGTGAAATGGGTCATCCAGTTCGCCCCCTTCGGCATCCTCGGCCTGGTGTTCAGCACCGTGAGCGAGAACGGCCTCGCGATCTTCACCACCTACGGCCACCTGCTGCTGCTCCTCGTGGGCTGCATGCTGGCCAACACGTTCATCTTCAACCCCCTCATCTCCTTCCTCATGCTCAAGCAGAACCCCTATCCCCTACTCTTCACCTGCCTCAAGGAGAGCGGCCTGCAGGCCTTCTTCACCCGCTCGTCGGCGGCCAATATCCCCATCAACATGGCGCTGTGCAAGAAACTGGGCCTCGACGAGGAGTTCTACTCCGTCAGCATCCCGCTGGGCGCCACCATCAACATGGACGGCGCGGCGGTGACCATCACCGTCTTCTCGCTGGCTGTGGCCCACACGGTGGGCATCGATGTCAGCTTCGCCTCGGCCCTCTTCCTCAGCATCATAGCCACCCTCGGCGCCTGCGGCGCCTCGGGCGTGGCCGGCGGCTCCCTGCTGCTCATCCCCATGGCGTGCTCCTTCTTCGGCATCGGCAACGACGTGGCCATGCAGGCCGTAGCCATCGGCTTCATCGTCGGCGTGGTGCAGGACTCGGTCGAGACGGCACTCAACTCCAGCGGCGACGCCTTCTTCACCGCCACCGCCGAATACTACGACCGGAAAAAACACAACCGGAATCCGGGAAAAACGGATTTGCCAACAGACTGATTTACAGCAAATTGAAGAACCAAACAAATTGCCACATAATTAACTGATAACCAGCACCTTTACCCTATCATCTTCTTCCCATCTTCTTACCTCGGTCTTACCCGCCTCTTACCATCCTCTTCGAGGGAAGAACATGATAGGTCGAAGATACGAACCGCAAACGCCATGAAAAGGTTGAAACTGCTAATTGTCCTGCTGCTGTTGCCGGCTCCGCTCCTTGCCCAGCAGTTGGCTCCACAAGGTCGCCGAGCTCACTTCATCGGCTGCCGCACCGACGGCGGCTGGGCCGAGACACCCATGCTGCGCACCACGTTCGAGGTGGAGCGCGCCGACCTTGCACCTGTCGTCGGCCATAGCGTCACGTTCAGCCTCCGCGTCGTCTCGCTCGGCTACCACGAGGTGTATGTAAACGACATCATGGTCGACGACAAGGTGTTGCAGCCCGCCGTCAGCCAGCTCGACCGACGGGCGCTGGAGGTGACCTACGACATCACCGACCTCGTGCGCGAGGGCGACAACGAGCTGATGCTCTGGATCGGACAGGGCTGGGGGCGCATATACGGCACCCCGGCGGTAGCCCGGGCCGTGGTGGAACGTAGTGTGAGCGACGGCGAATGCGGTCTTATCTACATCCTTGCCAGCACCGACAGCACCTGGGAGGCCTCGCCGTCTCCCTACAGCTACACCGGCAGCTGGCAGCCCCTGCAGTTCGGCGGCGAGCGCTACGACGCCCGCGTCAAGGAAACCTGGCGCCCGGCAACCATTTGGGACGCAGGCTGCCAGCCTGCGATTGCATCACAGGAATTCAAAGGCAACCGAATTGTTGGCGGACCGCAGCCTCAATCGGTCGACACCCTGCCCGACGGCACGCTCCTCTTCGACTTCGGCCGCGTGGTGACAGGCTGGTTCCAACTCGACTGTCTCCCTATCCCCGAAGGCGACTCGATAACCATGGAATACCTCGACCACCTCGATGCCAAGCCTCCACATACCGAGACCGACATCTACGTCAGCGACGGCTCGGGCGACGACGACATCCACTTCACCAACCGCTTCCACACCCACTCGTTCCGCTACGTCCGTGTCAAAGGTGCAAGTGTGGTCTCAGCCCGCGCCCTGCAAATCAGCGCCGTCGACCCTGCGGGCGGTGCCACCTTTGAGTGCAGCGACCCACGGCTGAACGCCATCCACGACATGGTGAAGTACACCCTCAGCTGCCTCACTTTCAGTGGCTATATGGTCGACTGCCCGCACATAGAGCGCATGGGCTACGGCGGCGACGGCAACTCGTCGACCAACACCCTGCAGACCCTCTGGGACGTGCGCGACACCTACCGCCAGTGGATGCAGGCCTGGCAAGATGCGCTGGACAGCACGGGCGACCTGCCCTACGTAGCTCCTGCCTTCCGCACCGGCGGCGGCCCCTACTGGCAGGGCTTCATCGTCAAAGCCCCCTGGCGCACCTACCTCAACTATGGCGATCCCACGCTCATCTACCGCCACTATAAAGATATGAAACGTTGGATGGACTACATTGAACGGCACAGCGTGGATGCCGATTGCGACCGAAGTGGAGAAAACGGCAATCAATCCGACGGCATCCTGCAACCGTGGCCCGACACCGAGCGACACGCATGGTTCCTCGGCGACTGGGCTGTGCCCGAAGGGGTCGACAAGGGTGGCGAGAGCGTGCTGCATGCCAACAGCTGCTTCATCGCCGAATGCCTCGGCGACATGGAGCGGATGGCGCGCATGAGGGGACTTACCTCCGAGGCGAACCGTTTCGCCGAAAGGCGGGAGCTCGTTGTCGACGCCATCCACCGCCATTTCTACCATGTGGACACCAATGCCGACAAGATGCCGACGCGCCATTATTACGCCAACGGCACCCCGCTCGATATGGCCTACGCCCTGCTGATGGGCGTACCGCCCGACAGCGCCACCGCCGCCGCCGTAAAGGCGCAATTAATCAAAGACATCCACGGCCGCTACCGCGACCACGTAGCCTTCGGCCTCATGGGCACCCCCGTCTTCACCGAATGGTGCATCCGCGAAAGGCAGGCCGACCTCATGGCCACCCTCCTGCGCCAGCCCGACTACCCCGGCTACCTGAATATGATGGATACTGAATGCGTTAGTGCGTTAATGCGTCAATGCGTAAGTGCTGACGCGGCAATCACTAACGCAATAACGCAATCACACAATAACGCATTCACCACCTGGGAGTCGTGGGACTGCGGCCGCCCCGGCAAGGAGGACCGCAGCCGCGTGCACAACTGCTACAACGGCATCGGCATCTGGTTCTACCAGGCCCTCGCCGGCATCCGCCCCGATTCCGAACAGCCCGGCTACAAGCATTTCTTCGTCGACCCGCAGCCATGCAACGGAATTGAATGGGTGCGTTGCACCAAGCCTACACAATACGGTGACATCAAGGTGGAAGTTAAAAGTGAAAAGTCGAAAGTTAAGAGTGTTAAACTCGTAGTTCCCACTGGTACCACCGCCACGGTGTACCCCGGTAGCCGCTACGAGCGCACTGTCGGTCCTGGAGAGTACATAATTCCTTTATACCAATAGCCCTATGAAACGCCTCATACCCATCTTCCTTACCCTTTTGTTCGCCGCCTGCGGCAGCAAAGTCGAAATCACCAACCTCACCGTCGAGATGCAAGACGGAAGTATGCCTTTGGCCACCGCCACGCCCCGCTTCAGTTGGAATTACGAGGCCAAGGTGGACAATGTCATCCAAACCAGCTACCGCATCATCGTGGCCAGCAGCGAGGAGAAGGCCCGCCGCGGCGAGGGCGACCTGTGGGACTCGCAGACACCTCGCAGATGCTCTACATCCCCTACGCCGGCACGCCCCTCATGAGCCGCGACCGCTGCTGGTGGCGGGTCTACACCACCGTCACCTATGGAGCGCCGGCGTCCCGCCGGCATGAGGAGACATTGGAGAGTCCCATCCAATACTTCGAGCTCAGTCTCCTCGACCGCAACGACTGGCACGCCCGCTGGATCGGCCGCGACTACCCCGACGACATAATCGAGGGCCATACCGAAGTCCCCGCACGCTACCTGCGTCACGAGTTCCAGTTGCAGCAGGGCATCGACCACGCGCGCCTCTACATCAGCGGTCTCGGCCAGTACCAAGCCTTCTTCAACGGCCAGGAGGTGGCTCCTGACGAACTTATGAAGCCTGCCCTTTCAGATTACACCCGCCGCGTGTACTTCAACGCCTACGACGTTACCGACCTGCTGCAGGAAGGCGACAACGCCGTGGGTGTCATCCTCGCCCCCGGCCGCTTCACCACTGTGCGCCACGACACCAACTATCTGGAATGGTGCGGCATCAACCACGCCGCCCACTACGGCCGCCCGCAGTTGCTGATGCAGCTGGAGGTGTTCTACACGGACGGCACCGCTGACACTATCATGTCAGGTGAGGGCTGGCGTATCACCAACCGGGGGCCCATTCGCAAGGCCAACGAGTTCGACGGCGAGACTTTCGACCAGCACCTCGACGCAGCCCTTGGGGCCTGGCTCCATACCGACTACGACGACAGCCGTTGGGACGATGCCGTCGTCGACTACGACCGCTATAACATGAACCTCGAGGACCGCTTCAACCCCCGCTGGAAACGCCGCGACGACAAGTACGACGCCTCTATGCCTTTCCCCGACAGCGCCGAGATTGCCGCCCAGCGCTTGGAATACGAACTGACGCCGCAGCCTAACCCCAACATCCGCGTCATGGAGTACCTCACCCCCAAGGCCATCTTCCGCAAGGGCGACAAATGGATTCTCGATATGGGGCAGAATATGGTAGGGGTTCTGCAAGTGAACGACATATCCTCTTTGCTTGCTAAAAAAAGCGACGGCACCGGCACCGACACCATCACCTTCCGCTATGCCGAACTGCTGGCAGCCGACAGCACACTCTACATCGACAACCTGCGCTCCGCCGAATGCACCGACCGCTACATTGCCTTTGCCAAGTATGAACTGCCGTGGCACCCACAGTTTGTCTACCACGGCTTTCGCTACGTGGAAATCAGCGGTCTGCCTGAAGGCAGCAATCCCAGTCTCAGCGACTTCACCGGCCTCGTCCTCTACGACCAGATGGCCTCCACCTTCGAAACCGACAACGACGTCATCAACGCCGTGCACCGCAACGCCTTCTGGGGCATCCGCGGCAACTACCGCTCCATGCCCACCGACTGTCCGCAGCGCGACGAGCGCATGGGCTGGACCGGCGACCGCACCACGGGATGCTACGGCGAGAGTTTCCTCTTCGACAACCACCGCCTCTATGCCAAGTGGCTGCAGGACCTCGAGGACTGCCAGTGGCCCAACGGGCAGCTCAGCGACGTGGCCCCCGCCTACTGGCGCAACTACACCGACAACATGACCTGGCCCGGCGCCTTCGTCACCGTGGCCGACATGCTCTACACCCGCTTCGGCGACATCGAGCCCATGCGCCGCCACTACGACGCCATGCGCAAATGGCTGTTGCACATGAAGCTGTGGTACCTCAAGGACGGCATCATGACGCGCGACTGCTACGGCGACTGGTGCATGCCGCCCGAGAGCCCCGAGATGATCCACTCCAAGGACCCCAGCCGCATCACCGAGGCCGCCGTCATCTCCACGCCCTTCTACTGCTACCTGTGCCACATAATGAAAGGCTTCGCCATACGACTTGGCAAAGACGACGATGTTGTTCTCTTCCAGAATGAATACGACAGCGTCACCGCCGCCTACAACGCCCGCTACCTCGACACCCTCACGGGCAACTACGCCAACGGTACCGTCACCGCCAACATCCTGCCGCTGTGGTTCGGCATGGTCCCCATCGAACTCAGGGACAAGGTCTTCGACAACATCATCCTCAAGACCGAAAAAGACTTCGGCGGTCACGTCAGCACCGGCGTGGTAGGCATACAACAGCTGATGCGCACCCTCACCCACTACGGCCGCACCGACCTGGCCCTCCGTCTGGCCACCGACACCACCTACCCCTCCTG
Source organism: uncultured Bacteroidales bacterium (assembly GCA_937884485.1). Classification (GTDB taxonomy): domain Bacteria; phylum Bacteroidota; class Bacteroidia; order Bacteroidales; family P3; genus Colimorpha. The sequence continues at coordinate 11,117 of CALGCG010000057.1, read as the reverse complement.
GGGCTACATGACCCGGCGCGGCGCCACCACCATCTGGGAACTCTGGAACGGCGACGCAGGCGGCGAACGCGACCTTATGGGAGCGAACGGCCAATTATTGGCCTCGATGAACAGCGCCAACCACGTCATGCTCCTTGGCGACCTCCTCCTTTGGGAATACGAATACCTCGCCGGCATCCGCCCCCTCGAGCCTGGATACACCACGATAGAACTGCGCCCCACGGTGCCCGACGGGCTGAACCGCGTCGACTGCACTTACCGCTCCGTCAGCGGCACCATCGAGAGCCACTGGCGCCGCAACGGCGACCTCTTCGAGTGGGACATCGTCATCCCGCCCAACACCACCGCCGAAGTCTACCTGCCCACCGCCGACGGTCACGCCGAAAAACAAACCCTCGGCAGCGGCCGCCACCACTTTGCCCTTTGACCATTCCTCACCCTTGTCTCGTTGATAGGGCACGATAGGCCGTTGGTTATGGCGGATGGTTTGGGAAATGATGTTTTAAACCATCATATACACATAACAACAGTTTATAGGTTTTACTCCCCTTTTACTCAAACTTTACTCATCTTTTACCTGACTATATCATAACTCCGTCCTTCCTATACCCTGCCTCCATTGTTGGAACGGTGCAGAAGCCAACATGGAATTGAGGCAACAACCAACAATTCTATTTTGCCAAATGGAAAATAATGTGTATCTTTGCAGCGTGAAAATGATAAAATAAAATGGATACAAGAACATATACACCGCAGTCAAATCAAGTGATTGTAACTCTTGAGGATGGTGCAGCTTTGGCAGAGATCAAGAAAGCCTTGCTGTTGATACGTGGTGTTGCAGCGGTTCGTGTGGCACATGGCGACAACATGATCACACCCGCGTTGCGTACCAAGATCAGGAAAGCCCGCAAGGAGTCGTCCGACGGTGAAACCATCGTGTGCAGCACCCCTAAGGAAATGCAGCAATACTTCGACAGCCTATGATGTAAAATGTTTTGTACCTATATAGTCAAATAATACCATGGCAGTAAAACCATATAAAACAGAGGAACAGCCAATGCCGACAGCATCTGAGCCAGAGGCCGTATATGGGCGTACAGCAGTTGCGCACGAGGGTTATCCAATCGGCGGAAAACGCGAACGTCTGTCGGTGGATGAGTATTTCGATGAATTGTGGTCCATGTATCTGACGAAACGTGAGAACCTACAGAATTGAGATTGACGCATCGGCCAGAGCTGACCTTGGCGAGTTGTCCGATTTCTTGGCGGAGAACATGTCCGAGGAAGGTGCATGGCGATACAAAGAGGCAATGCGGCAGGAGATACTTTCGCTTACCATCTTTGCCGACCTCTATCGTGTAAGCCGCTATGCCGATGTCCGCCGCATACATCCCCAGGCACGGCACATGGTGTCGCACAACAAACGTTGGGTGTATATCTTTCATATCGAGAATGACACAGTGGTGATTGATAGAATAAAAGCAGCAAAAATGATTAAAAGATAATGTGTATCTTTGCAGCGTGAAATTGATAAAATGATGATGACTTAAAACGTAGAAATAGACAAAGACATATTGAGCTTGACGCTCTTGTTCTCGTTAGATAAAAGGCATCAATTAGCATAATAAGGCAAGAAGCGGCTCCATCTGGAGCCGCTTTCTTTTTGCTTATAGGTAGCGGATGAAAACAAATTTCGCCAATCCGAATAAAAGCTTTTGATTACGATTCTTGATACGGAATACCCAGTTCTGATAAAGTCAATTCAACATATTTCTTTGACATACGGCCTCCATTAGTTATATGTTTCATAAAAAGGTCATCTTTTGTGTCTGATTTGGCTGCGTCTAACGCAAGCCATTTAAGACCTTGGGCAAAGTCATAAGCAATACATATAACATCTTTTCTCCTTTCTGTTGCATCAATGGATAGTGTACTCCATTGAATCTTCTCCCCTGTATAATACAAAAGAAGAAGCACACTTTTCTCTAACTCTGAAAATGAGTCTGCCCAATCGTAAATATCAGTATTGCCATTGAATATTTCATCCATTTCATGTTCAATATCATTGTCGTGGGCGTATTTCTCAATGTTCACACTAATTCTGTTTAATGCAACTCCGATATTGGCCAAAGATTTTTTTATTGCATTCGTAAAATGTTCGTCAAATTCAAAACTGTAATTATAGTCTTCCAAGTGTGATGACAGTTGATAAATGACAGCATACATATAATTGTAAAAGGCATCCATACTTTCTTTTAATCTAGGAATATTTAGACGTAAATCTTGGTCATGATATCTATTTAAATTCTTTTTTATTGGGTACCGATAGGCCATTGATGAATCATCAACTATCGATAGTTCCATTATATAGTGTTCTATCGCCAACACATCAACTGCAATACCAGTACGTTTTGATAACCTTTCAAAATCCGGTTTTACTTGATTCCATAATTCTTTTAAATGATGACCCTTATTGAGTAATGTCTCAATGTCATTATCTGTTCGATACTTTTTCAGTTCTATATACGAATATTTCAACATCAACTCAACCACATGCCTATACAAATAGACCAATGGATAGCATATAGTATCCACAACTTCATTGTCACCTGAAATAACAGCTTTCTTGAACGCATTAAATGTTGCATCCGCAGATGCCTTGTAACCAATCATGTAATTATGAAAAGCATGTTGGTTATTAACTTCCCCTCCATAATATGAGAAAGCAAGGGTATGCTTACAGTCAAAATCAAAGATAGAATCATTTACACCAATATTTTTCATAACACATTTTTCAATTAAGAAATGTTTAGGTTTTTGAATTGCAAAAGTACAACTTTTTTTCTAAAGTGAACAAATTGCACATCTCAACTTACAAATAACTTACCGATTTTAACATTTCAAAGACAGAATTATAGTGTTCATTTGCTGGCATTGAAACATTCTCATTGCTATTTCAAAAATAATGCGTATCTTTGCACCGTGAAAACAGAATGATAATTAACAACTAATTAGACAATAATATAGGAAGATAAAAGGCATTAAATACATAATTTAGAAGCGTTTTTGCTTTTCTTTGTAAGGTCGAAATCGGCATATTTTCAACTTGTTGCGAAAGGAAGTGAAGCGTTCACGGAATCCGTGAGCTTTCATGTTGCAACAAGGGTTTTGCCGAACCTCGACTTTAGACAGAAAGACCTCACGGATGATTTTATGTCATTTTACAAATAGAATAATAACACATAAACAATAATAACAATGAAACACAAGGTATTTTTGATTGCCACTATTATGATGGCGTTAATTATTCCCCAACAAGCAAGTGCCTATGATTTTAGTTATACCTATCAAGGGCAAACTCTTTATTATACAATCATCGACAACAACAACCATTTCGTTAGTGTAACCAATCCTATTATTAGTTCCTATAACCCTAGCGGATACATCACGGGGGCCTTGACTATTCCCGATAGCGTTGAAAACAATAATGGAATCAAATATGCTGTAACAACTATCGGCGACTGCGCCTTTTTAAAATGCAATGGCTTGACTTCTGTGACAATCGGCAACTCGGTGACCAGCATTGGCCAAATGGCCTTTTACCGCTGCAATCACATGACATTAGTAACCATTCCAAACTCGGTATCCCTAATTGGCGTAGACGCTTTCTGGGGCTGCAGTAGTCTGACGTCGATAACAATTCCAAATTCGGTGACCAACATCGGTGATGGAGCATTTTCAGGCTGTAGCAACCTAATGTCAATGACCATTCCAAACTCGGTAATCAACATGGGTGTCAGCGTATTCGCGGGCTGTTGTAATCTACTGTCTGTGACCATCCCAAACTCGATAACCAGCATCCCTTATGGAACCATCTCGGGATGCAGTAGTCTGACTTCAGTGTCCATTCCAAACTCGGTGACCAAAATTGGTGAAAGCGCTTTTTCTGGCTGCAATAGTCTAACAACAATAATCATTCCAAACTCTGTGACCACAATAAACGCAGAAGCATTCCGGAACTGCCATGGCTTGACATCAATGATAATACCTAGCTCTGTTACCAGCATTGGGACCGGCATCTTTTGGGGTTGTAATAACCTAACTTCTATTATAGTAGATGATGACAATATAAAATACGACAGCCGCGACAGTTGTAATGCAATAATATATACTTACGGCAATAGTCTTATACAAGGATGCAAAAACACGATAATACCAAACTCTGTGAACAGAATCGGCGTATATGCTTTTGCTGGTTTTAATGACTTAACATCGATAACTATTCCAAATTCAGTGGACTACATCGACGAATATTCATTCTACTATTGTAGTAATTTATCAACGGTGTATTGCAAAAGAATTAACCCTGCGATAATACCATCAGGGTGGGTATTCAATGCTAATACTCATGTTTATGTACCTTGCGAATCTGTTAACGCATATCAAAATGAATATGGTTGGAGTTTCTTATTTTCGAACATACATGGTACTCCGTTTTTGGATTATGTCTATTCATTTGTACCAAACGATGAAGTCATGGGCACCATTAGTCTTGGAGTCGTGGATTGCGACAGCAATGTCATTGTTACAGCAACAGCAAATGTCGGATTTCACTTTAATAAATGGAGTGATGAGATTACGGACAATCCCCGCACATTCCATCTAACAAGCGACACTACTGTAACAGCACTGTTTGAAGCTGAAAGTACAGAGGGAATCAACAACGTGACCACTTCAGATATCAAAGTCTATACTGTAAACGGTTGCATCCACGTGACCAATGATGGCCAAGTGCCTAACGGATTCAGTGTCTACGACATTATGGGACGCGTAATTGCACAAGTTTCCAATTCTAACAATAGTCCTGTTCTCCCCACAGGAATCTATATAGTCAAGGTCGGACTTCTCCCAGCTCAAAAGGTAGTTGTAGTAAGATAATTTAGCAAAACATCCCGAATATCGTCATTATTATTTTCACCCAAACAGTCAATAACCAATTAAAATGAAGTTTTTACCTTTGATTATTATGGGAAACATTACATGCATTGGTTTTTATATATCACTAGCAGCATTACTTACCGCTGTGGTAGCGGCAATCTATACAATTATGACCTTTTACTTGAAAAAAGGTTGCAAAATAGCCGTTCAAATGAGTCGTTGCTTAGTAAGTTCAACAAACTGTGAACCTTATGTCGAACAGATAATATTGGAGAACCGAAAAGACAAAGAAGTCACAATATATAATGTATATGTTCAGATTAGTGATAATCTTTACATAGACCTTCTACATCAGAACCCAAAGAGCAACAGCCTCGTAAAGCCCATCCTTTTGCCTCCGTTTGGTGTGAGAATAATAAATTTGGGACCTCCTATTGCATATAATAATGGCACGGTAAAGGTAAACAATATTGATGACATATTCAACCACAAGTGGGTCAACATTGTATTGTCCACAAATTATGGGAAGGTTATTGCCGACAATGTGAATATATGGGAACCTCCGTTTAGAAGGCAGGGCAACACTAAAGTTATTTATCCTATTCGACTGCATTATGGAGGTTCTAAAACATATGAAAGCCCAAGCATCTGTTCAAATACAAAATTTTTGGTCACAATCACATACCCTGGCGGAACAAAAAAATATCAGCAACTATTTGAAAGTGATTTAGGGGTACTTTTATGTGTGGAACAATACACTGATATTTCTGCAACAGAGGAGCAGATAAAAAAGGCCTTTTACGAGAAATATAAAGATCAACTGCCAATAGGCACCAAATTGCAAGTAGAAGATGTCCAAGACGCAATAGACAGTTGGCGACAAAATAAAGCTTTCGGTAGCGAGACTATCATTTTTTAATGGAACAATACCTTTGCTCTAAAAAAGAGTATATCTTTCGTGCAAGAAGATATACTCTTTTTGTATATTTGTATAAATGTGTTATCGGCTGTAAGCAGACCACCGACACACCACCGAATGACCACTGAAATGATACATGATAAGTGTGTTATAAATCAGCATTTTGTATACATCACAAACGATTTTCTGTACTCGGTTGGTTTTCGGCGATTTTACTATTGCCATAAAGAAGGCACAAAGAAGGCATAAAGAAGGGAGCGTCATTTTTGGCGCTCCCTTTTCTGTTTATATTGTTTGTTTGGTGCTACGACCCTACAATTTGTGCGGAGTATAAGATAAACATTCTCCGCATTTTTTGCGGAGAATATGCTATTAAATCTGTGCAGCAAACTCCTGGATGGTCAGTATGGCGACCTTCTGCCTGTCTATTTGTTTGAGGCCGTCGAAGTGAATGCCTCCATATAACGATAGGGGGTACGCATGTGCTCGCTGCCCCATTGGTTGATGGTTTCCTCGTTGATGGTGCCGTTGTTCCACAGGGCATCTATTTCCCTCTGCGCCTTTGCTGCGAAGAAGTGCACTACCAAGTCCTTGAACTCATTGAGGTCGGCCTCGGAGGTAATACTCTTGAGGGCATTGAGCAGTTCCAGCTGGGCTATTTTGGTGTATGACATATTGTGATATATTTTGTTGATATAACGGCGGATGATTATTTTTATTGTATAATTTGGCTGACTTTTGATAATAAATTTGGCTGACTTTTGACAATAAACTTGGCCGTTATCCAGCAGTAAATTTAGTCATATAGTCCACCAAATAAAAAAAACGGGTGCTGAAAACTATTCAGCACCCGTTTCTATCTAGTGTATTTATGAGGATTACTTCACCTCTTCGTAGTCGACGTCGGTGACGTTGTCGTCGCCGTTGGAAGACTGGCCGGGGTTGCCCTGCTGGCCTGCGCCGCCCATGTTGTTGGGGTCGAAGCCGGCGGCGCCTCCTTGTTGTCCGGCCTGCTGCTGGGCTTTGTACATGTCCTCGCTGGCGGCCTGCCAGGCGGCGTTGATCTTGGCCATGGCCTGGTCGATCTGCTGGACGTTGCGGGCGCTGTGGGCGGCCTTCAGTTCGGTGAGGGCGGCCTCGATGGCGCTCTTCTTCTCGGCGGGGATCTTGTCTCCGTAGTCCTTCAGGTTCTTCTCGCTCTGGAAGATCATGCCGTCGGCGTTGTTGATTTTCTCCACTTCTTCCTTGGCCTTCTTGTCCTGGTCGGCGTGGGCCTCGGCTTCGGCCTTCATGCGCTTGATCTCGTCCTCGCTCAGGCCGCTGCTGGCCTCGATGCGGATGTTCTGGCTCTTGCCGGTGGCCTTGTCGAGGGCGCTGACATTGAGGATGCCGTTGGCGTCGATGTCGAAGGTGACCTCAATCTGGGGCACTCCACGCGGTGCTGGCGGAATGCCGGCCAGGTGGAAGCGGCCGATGGTCTTGTTGTCGTTGGCCATGGGGCGCTCGCCCTGCAGCACGTGGATCTCGACCTCGGGCTGGTTATCGGCAGCGGTGCTGAAAACCTGGCTCTTCTTGGTGGGGATGGTGGTGTTGGCGTCGATGAGCTTAGTCATCACACCGCCGAGGGTCTCGATGCCGAGGGAGAGGGGGGTGACGTCGAGCAGCAGCACGTCCTTTACCTCGCCGGTGAGCACACCGCCCTGGATGGCGGCGCCGATGGCGACCACCTCGTCGGGGTTGACGCCCTTGCTGGGCACCTTGCCGAAGAACTCTTCGACCTTCTTCTGCACGGCGGGGATACGGCTGGAGCCGCCGACGAGGATGACCTCGTTGATGTCGCTGTTGCTCAGGCCGGCATCCTGCATGGCCTTGCGGCAGGGTTCGATGGTGGCGCGGATCAGGTCGTCGCAGAGCTGCTCGAACTTGGCGCGGGTGAGCTTCATCACCAGGTGCTGCGGCACGCCGTCGGCCACGGTGATGTAGGGCAGGTTAATTTCGGTCTCCATGCTGCTGGAGAGCTCGATCTTGGCCTTCTCGGCAGCCTCTTTCAGGCGCTGCATGGCCATGGGGTCTTTGCGGAGGTCGATGCCTTTGTCGCTCTGGAAGCTGTCGGCCATCCAGTTGATAATCTTGCGGTCGAAGTCGTCGCCACCGAGGTGCGTGTTGCCGTTGGTGCTCTTCACCTCGAAGACGCCGTCGCCGAGGTTAAGGATGGAGATATCGAACGTGCCGCCGCCGAGGTCGAAGACAGCGACGTTCATATCTTGGGCCTTCTTGTCGAGGCCGTAGGCCAGAGCGGCAGCCGTGGGCTCGTTGACGATACGGCGCACCTTGAGGCCTGCAATCTCGCCGGCCTCCTTGGTGGCCTGACGCTGGCTGTCGTTGAAGTAGGCGGGGACGGTGATGACGGCCTCGGTGACTTCCTGACCCAGATAGTCTTCGGCGGTCTTCTTCATCTTCTGCAGCACGATGGCGCTGATCTCCTGCGGGGTGTACTGGCGGCCGTTGATGTCGACGCAGGGGGTGTTGTTGTTGCCGCGCACCACCTTGTAGGGCACGGCCTCAATCTCCTTGGTCACCTGGTCGTAGGTCTCGCCCATGAAGCGCTTGATGCTGTAGACGGTGTTGTGGGGGTTGGTGATGGCCTGACGCTTGGCGGGGTCGCCCACCTTGCGGTCGCCGTTCTCGAGGAAGCCCACCACGCTGGGGGTGGTGCGGTTGCCCTCGCTGTTAGCGATAACTACGGGTTCGTTACCTTCCATGACGCTCACACAGCTGTTGGTTGTGCCGAGGTCGATTCCGATGATTTTGCTCATATTGTTTTCCTTTCTTTTTTTGTTTGCTTTTTTTTATCTCAATCAGAACTTTCTGTGGTGAGCCTGCCGAGCTTGTTGAGGCAACCATCAGAAATTCTTTTTGTTCTTTTCGTTCTGATTGAACTTTCACACCCTCATGACAACAACATCCGTGCCAATCGCGTGGACTGACACGGATGCTGACAAAATGGCAGTCGGATATTGCCGTTACTTCATCACGACGATGCGGCGGGCGGGGGCGGCGCCGACCTGGACGAGGTAGGTGCCACTGGCGGGGACGTCGAAGTGTAATGGTGTGCCTGCATGGCTGTCGCGCACGGCCAGCTGGCGGCCTGCGGCGTCGTAGAGGGTCACGGTGAGGCCGTCGGCATCGGTGACGACAATCTGGCCGTCGGCGACCGTCACCTTGGCGTTCATGCCGTCCACGTCATCGATGCCCTCGGTCGGCTCGTCACCCTCTTCAAAGTGAGCAACCAAAAGGGTGTCGGATGTGACTGTGATTTGACGAGGATTGTCTGTGTTGCCGTCGTTCCATCGTGCGAAGTGGTAGCCTGTTGGGGCCACAGCTTGCAGCGTCGCCGTCTGGCCAGTGTTGTAAGACCCTGTTCCGCTAACGTGACCCACGTCTTCGCCAGTCAGCAATCCATAATACGTATCATAGGGCCGTGCAAAAACATAGTAATCGCTGCACTGCTCTCCCACAATCCAATCCACATTCTCGTCGCTGACAGTAGTGGTCAGTCCACGCCACGAATCGATGTTCTGATAGTTTACCAAGGTGTTGCAAGGAACGGTAATAGAAACCTGAACACGACCAATTGTATTTTGTACATATTCTGCTGACAGAGCATCTTCACCCAGCTCAGGAGGGATGCTTCCCATCATATGAAAATAAACATTTACTCCGTTCATATCACTGTTGTCCAACCACTTGAAAGCGTAGCTGCCAATATGGGTGACCGAGGCGGGAATGATAATGGAGGTAAGGTGAGACAAATTGCTAAAAGCATAGTCGGGAATGTACCTTACGTTGTTGCCAAATGTAAGGTTTTCTATAGGACAGGATTGGAAAACAGTACCATCCATGTATGAACAACTGTCTGCGTTGTAATAAACAGAAACAAGGCTAAAACAACTTGCAAAGGCTTCTTGTTCTATGGAATCCACCGACGAACCAATTGTGACTTCGGAAAGGTTTATGCAACTGCTAAATGCACTTCTACAAATACGTCGAACCGAATTGGGAATATTAACCGATGCGAGAGAATTACAACCATCAAACAAACTGGGGATCACCTTCACATTACTGCCGATGTTAAGTGTAGAGAAATTTGTGCAACCGTAAAAGAAACCTTCGGAATTTGCAAAGGCGTAACAGCTATCGGCATTATAGTTAACTGTTGTGAGGGTGCTACAATTGTTAAATGCTGCTGAACCAATAGATTCAACGGAAGCGGGAATTGTGATTTCTGTCAATCCAGAACACCCGGCAAATGCCCTGCTCCCAAGAAGAACCACTGTATTTGGAATTGTGATGAACGTCAGTCCGCTGCAATGATTAAATGCCCTGTCTTCAATCGTTGTCACCGTGTTTGGGATGCTGACAGATGTCATTAGAGATGCATTTTGAAATGCATACGCTTTAATGTGTGTTACAGTATAAGTTGTCCCACCATGGTTAACGGCGGAAGGAATTGCCACATCTCCAGAGCATGTATCTTCGCCACTTACAGACACCGTGTTGCCATCGTTGTTTATGGTATAGTGCAGCACATGACCACTGCTGCTTTCCTCCGAAAACGAATACTGTGCCATAGCACAATTTGACAATCCTGCCAGCAGCACGAGGGCTGCAAATAATACTTTTTTCTTCATTTGTTTGTTGTTTGTTGGTTTGTATATCCGCATTCAAAACTACACATAAAAAAGCGCGGGAACAACATTCTTGCTTATCCCGCTCATGAGGCTCTCGCATTGCCTTTACCACAGAATAAGCAATGCCGAAGCCCACGCGTTATGGATATAGCGAGACCACTATATGCCAAACCAATGGACAGAGGAACATTGCGCTATTGCGGTGGTAAATTGAATTTGCGAGATTCATGAGCCGCAGATAAAAACGCCGTTTCAACGTCTTTCTTATATGTCCTGCCGCTTCCAGTGGACATGGGCTTGCGCCTTTGCCCGCCCGCTTGCCCGTCGCTCTCGAGTGGGGCTCCGGCGGTGTGGAAACGACGGTGCAAAAATACAAACTTTTTCCAATATGGCAAAAAAAAAGTGCAGATCCTGTTAAAAAGGGCCTGCACGGATGCTGACAAAATGGCAGTAACCGAATGCCTACCTATCCAAAAGTCGGTCTAATTCTGACACAACCATTATGCTATTTGTCAGAGCTCTCTAACTGGGAAGGCAAAATAGGTGTCGGGGTAGGGCTCGTCGTTCAG
>CALGCG010000056.1 GCA_937884485.1 uncultured Bacteroidales bacterium | reverse complement strand
GGGGGCGGCTGCGGGGGGTGTGCGGAGGCAGGCGGCGGGGTGTGCAGGGATGGGCGGCGGGGCGTGCAACGGGCGGGGGGTGCGGGAAGTTGTCAAGTTTTTTTTGCGGCGCATGCAATAAAACTGCCGGGGGTTCGTTTTTTATAAATTAAACTTTTGGAACGATGCAATTGAAACGACCTCTCATACTGGCACTGCTGCTGGGCGCCGCCCTGGGCGCCGGAGCGCAGTCATACAAGATGACCTTCAGGCTGGACGGGCTGAAGGACAGCACCCTATACATTGCCCGCCACTACCGCGACCAGCTGCGCATTGTCGACTCGGCGCGTGTGGCCAAGGACGGCAGCTTCGTCTTCAAGGGCAAGCGGCCGTGGGAGCGCGGCATCTACGCCCTGGTGCACCAGGACGGCGAGAAAGCCGTGGGCAACTTTGTCGTCGACGACAGCCGCCAGTTCACCCTCACGGCCGACGCGAAGCTGACGCCCTCGACGGTGAAGGTGAAGGGCAGCGAGGCCCTGAGCGCCATGTTTGCCTACATGGCCAAGGAGGACGAGGCCCGCGCCGAGGTGGCCGAGATACGCAAGCGCAAGCAGGACGCCGCCACCAAGGCCCAGGCCGAGGCCGAGGAGCAGGCCCTGACGGAGCGCATGCTGGCCTACGAGGCCCAGGCGCGCCATCCCAAGAAGCCGCAGCTGTTCTTCGACCTGGTGAACTTCTTCGACGACACCGACGTGCCGGACACGGTGCAGGACAAGCCCTACTACTACCGCACGCACTACTGGGACCGCTACTTCGACGACCAGAGCGCCTCCTGGCGCATGAAGAGCGGCAAGGCGAGGTTCCAGTACCTCAAGTATACGCCCAACCTGTACGACAAGCTGAACTACTTCTTCTTCGGCCAGCTCTACCATGCCGACAGCGACACCATCATCAAGGAAATCGACCGTCTGGCGGCGCGCATCGGCGACGACACGGCGATGCTGCGCTACGTGTTCGACCACATAGAGCCGCGCTACTACCGCTCGACGCGCAACATCGGGTGGGACGCCGTGTGGTGCCACCTGGCATCGGAGTACTACCTCAAAGGGCGCTGCCCCTGGGCCCTGCCGGGCACGCTGACCAATATGCGCTACAACTACAACCGCATCAAGCAGAGCCTCATCGGCGCCCACGGGCAGGAGCTGTGGATGGCCGACACCAACCAGAGCCCGAACCCCGAGGACTGGATCAGCAGCCACAGGTTCCCCACGCCGTATGTCATCCTGTGGTTCTGGGACCCCGACTGCCACCACTGCCAGGAGCAGAGCGAGGAGCTGAAGAAGCTCTACGACGACATGGCGGCCAAGGGCGAGAAGCGCTTCGAGGTCTACGCCGTGGGCTACGAGAGCGACGTGCCGAAGTGGAAGAAGTATGTGAAAGAGCACGACTTCCGCTGGGTGAACGTCGGCGGGCCGAACGTCAACATCGACTACCAGGAGGCCTACAACGTGCACGGCGCGCCGACGATGATCATCCTCAACCAGCGGCGCGACATCATCATGAACAAGACCCTCCCCGTGAAGAGTCTCATGGGCTTTCTGGACAGCTATGAGAAATCGGGAATTAGAAATTAGGAATTAGGAATTTAGAAATCAAGAATCGAACAGTGGATATCATCAACATACTGCCCGACAGCGTGGCCAACCAGATAGCGGCCGGCGAAGTGGTGGACCGTCCGTCGGGAGCCGTCAAAGAGCTTCTGGAGAACGCCATGGACGCCGACGCCACACAGATTGACCTGGTGGTGAAGGACGCCGGGCGGACCCTGATACAGGTGGTGGACAACGGCAAAGGCATGAGCGACAGCGATGCGCGCCTGTGCTTCGAGCGCCACGCCACAAGCAAGATACACCGTGCCGACGACCTCTTCGCCATACAGACCATGGGCTTCCGCGGCGAGGCCCTGGCCTCGATAGCGGCCATCGCGCAGGTGGAGCTGCGCACCCGCATGCACGACAGCGAGCTGGGCACGGAGGTGGTGATCGAGGGGTCGCAGATTGTCAGCCAGCAGCCCACGGCCTGTCCGCCAGGCACGTCGATGGCGGTGAAGAACCTCTTCTTCAACGTGCCGGCACGAAGGAACTTCCTGAAGAAAGACAACGTCGAGCTGAGCCACATCGAGGAGGTGTTCCGCCGCGTGACGCTGATACACTACGACCTGGGCTTCAGCCTGACGAGCAACGGCAAGCTGCTCTACGACCTCAAACCGGGGAGCATGCTGCAGCGCATCGCAGGCCTCTACGGCAATGCCTACAAGGAGCGTTTCTTCAAAGTGGAGGAAGAGACCGACATACTGAAGATAAACGGATTCGTCGGCAAGCCCTACTATGCCCGCCGGACGCGCGGCGAGCAGTACCTCTTCGTCAACGGGCGCTTCATCAAGCACCCCGCCCTGAGCGCGGCAGTGGAGAAAGCCTACACCGACCTGCTGCCGGAGCGGAGCTATCCGAGCTACTTCATAGGGCTGCAGGTGGACCCTTCGCGCATAGACATCAACATACACCCCACCAAGACGGAGGTGAAGTTTGCCGACGAGCACGCCATGTTCGCCCTCCTGCGGTCGGCGGTGAAGAAAGCCCTGGGGCAGTTCACCCTGGCCACCGAGCTGGAATTCGACACCCCGGAGGAGTTCAACATCCCCCCCGCCCCCAAAGGCTACATACCGCCCGAGCCGCGGATTAGCTACAATCCCGACTACAACCCCTTCCGCGCCACGGGAGCGCAGACAAGGCTGACGCTGGAGCGCAGCGAGGCGCCGAAAAAGAAGGAGGTGCCGGAGCCGCTGGTCGACGAGCTGGAACCCCTGGCGCCGGCGGTGCCGATGGAGCCGCCGGCGGCAAGCTGCCTGCAGCTGCAGGGACGCTACATTGTCACCACCCTCTCCTCGGGCCTGGCGGTCATCGACCAGCAGAGGGCCCACGAGCGTGTGCTCTACGACAGGCTTACCCAGAGCAGCCATCAGGCTCCCCAGCACTCCCAGACGCTGCTCTTCCCGGTGAACTGCCAGTTCACCCCCGCCGACGCCGAGCTCTTCGGCGAGCTGCTGCCCGACCTGCGCGAGCACGGCTTCGCCATCGACCCCGTGGGGCAGTGCACTTTCGTGGTCAGCGCCACGCCTGCCGACATGAAGGAGAGCGAGCTGCAGACCACGTTCGACCGCATACTCATCGACTACAAGAGCTCGACCCTGCAGAAATTCAACAACCGCACCCAGACCCTCTGCGCCTCGCTGGCGCGCCAGATGGCCGTCAAGGCCGGCACCGTGCTCGGCCAGGAAGAGATGCAGCAGCTGGTGGCCGACCTCTTCGCCAGCCCCATGCCCGAAATGTCGCCCAGCGGCAAGAAGATTATCACCATCGTCAAACCCGAAGAAATACTAAAATAAACTCTATGGCACAATACCAACCCCAAGGCTTCAGCCTGCTGCCTCCGGCAGTGAAACACTTGTTAATTATCAACGCCCTGGTCTTCGCAGCCGACTATGTGCTGCAGAAGCAGGGCATCTACCTGGCCAATATCCTGGCCCTGTTCAGCCTGCAGTCGGGCAACTTCCAGGTGTGGCAGCCGCTGAGCTACATGTTCATGCATGCCAACCTGACCCACATCGTCTTCAATATGTTCAACCTATGGATGTTCGGCGCCGCGATGGAGAACTTCTGGGGGACGAAACGGTTCCTGTTCTACTATCTGGTTTGCGGCATCGGAGCGGGACTGCTCTACATGCTGCTGCCCGGGTTACATGTCACCGTGGGTGCCTCGGCGGCGGTGTACGGCCTGCTGCTGGCCTTCGGCATGACGTTCCCCAACGAGTACATCTACCTCTACTTCCTGATGCCCATCAAGACCAAATGGTTCATCACCGGCATGATTGCCATCGAGTTGCTGCAGGGCATCTTCTATTCCTACGACGGCATAGCCCACTTCGCCCACCTGGGCGGCATGCTCATCGGATTCCTGCTCATCATGTGGTGGCGCAAGCACCCGTTCTCCCGATTCTGACAATCAAAAAATAAAAATAACAATCCAATTTTTTTTCGTATATTTGCATCGCCCTACACAATATGTCGCACACCATACAAGTGTATGAATGAGTGTAATATATATAGAATATCAATAATTAAAATAGACTATGGAATTAGCATCTAAGTACGACCCTCGGCAAATAGAGGAGAAATGGTATCAGTTCTGGCTTGACAAGAAACTCTTCCACTCGGAGCCCGACCACCGCGTGCCCTACACCGTGGTGATTCCGCCGCCCAATGTGACGGGAGTGCTCCACATGGGCCACATGCTCAACAACACCATTCAGGACGTGCTGGTACGCCGCGCCCGCATGCAGGGCAAGAATGCCTGCTGGGTGCCCGGCACCGACCACGCCAGCATTGCCACCGAGGCCAAGGTTGTCAAGATGCTTGCCGACCGCGGCATCGACAAACGGTCGCTGACGCGCGACGAATTCATGAAATACGCCTGGGAGTGGAAAGAGGAGCACGGCGGCATCATCCTGAAACAGCTGCGTAAACTCGGCGCCAGCTGCGACTGGGACCGCACGGCCTTCACCATGGACGAGGTTCGCTACGAGAGCGTTATCCGCGTCTTCGTGGACCTCTACAACAAGGGCCTCATCTACCGCGGCGTGCGCATGGTGAACTGGGACCCCCAGGCCTTGACCGCCGTCAGCGACGAGGAGGTCATCTACAAGGAGAGCCATGGCAAACTGTTCTACCTCCGCTACTACGTGGAGGGCGAGGACAAATACATTGTCGTGGCCACCACCCGCCCCGAGACCATCATGGGCGACACCGCCGTGTGCGTGCACCCCGAGGACGAGCGCTACCAGTGGCTCAAGGGCAAGAAAGTTGTCGTGCCCGGCGTGGGCCGCGTGGTGCCCATCATCATGGACGAGTATGTGGACCGCGAGTTCGGCACCGGCGCCCTGAAGATCACCCCCGCCCACGACATCAACGACTACAACCTGGGCATGAAGTACAACCTCGAGTCCATCGACATCTTCAACGACAACGGCACGCTCAATGAGCATGGCGGCAAGTATGCCGGCATGGACCGCTTCGCCTGCCGCAAGCAGATTGTCAAGGACCTGGAGGAGGCCGGCCTCATCGAGAAGATTGAGGACTACACCAACAAGGTGGGCCACAGCGAGCGCACCGACGCCGTCATCGAGCCCAAGCTCTCGGCCCAGTGGTTCATGAAGATGGAAGGCGTGGCCAAGAAAGCCCTCGAGGTGGTGGAGAACGACACCATCCGCTTCCACCCCGCCAAGTTCAAGAACACCTACCGCCACTGGCTGGAGAACATCAAGGACTGGTGCATCAGCCGCCAGCTGTGGTGGGGCCAGCGCATACCGGCGTGGTACCTGGAGAAAGACGGCCGCGTGGAGACCATCGTGGCCCTCAACGAGGAGGAGGCCCGCAAGGTGGCCGCCGAGAAGTACGGCTACACCGGAGCCCTGCGTCAGGACGAAGACGTGCTCGACACCTGGTTCAGCTCCTGGCTCTGGCCCATCTCCCTCTTCGACGGCATTCGCAACCCCGGCAACCCCGAAATCAACTACTACTACCCCACCGCCGACCTCATCACAGCCCCCGACATCATCTTCTTCTGGGTGGCCCGCATGATCATGGCCGGCGAGGAATACATGCACGACGTGCCCTTCCACAACGTCTACTTCACCGGCATCGTGCGCGACAAGCTGGGCCGTAAGATGAGCAAGAGCCTCGGCAACAGTCCCGACCCCATCATGCTCATCGAGAAATACGGTGCCGACGGCGTCCGCATGGGCATGCTCCTCACCACCCCTGCCGGCAATGACCTGCCCTTTGACGAGGCCATTTGTGAGCAGGGCCGCAACTTCAGCAACAAGATGTGGAATGCCCTGCGACTGGTCAGCGGATGGCAAATCGGCGACCAGCAGCAAAGCAAGGAGAACGAGACCAGCGTGCAATGGATGGAGCAGCGCATGGCACAGGTGCTCGAAGAAATTGAAAACGACTTCGACCAGTACCGCCTCAGCGAAGCCCTCATGGCCAGCTATAAGCTGGTGTGGGACGACTTCTGCTCCTGGTTCCTGGAGATGGTGAAGCCCGCCTACGGCACACCCATCGATCGCGAGACCTACGGGGCCACCGTCAGCATCTTCTCGCGCCTGATGCTCATCCTGCACCCCTTCATGCCCTTCGTCACCGAAGAGATTTGGCACATCCTGCAAGGATTCGGCAAGAACGACGAACAGGTGTCGTTCCTCAATGCCAACTACAGCATCATGAACCAGCACATGCCCACCAGCGTCTTCTTCGACCAGCGCATGCTCGACGAGTTCGACACCGCACGCGAGGTCATTGCCGGTGTGCGCAACATACGCAACACCCGCAACCTCTCTCCCAAAGAGTCGCTGGACGTCAGCTATATCGCCAAAGACGACCGCTTCCAGGTTGCCCGTTTCGAAGGCATCATCCGAAAACTGGCCAACGTCGGCAAGGTGGAAGCAGTCAGCGAGAAACCTGCCGGCGCACTGAGCTTCATGATTGGCACCACCGAATGCTTCGTCCCCATGAGCCAGAATGTCGACAAGGATGCCGAGCTGAAGAAACTGAACGAGGAGCTGAAGTACGCAGAAGGATTCCTGGCCAGCGTGCTGAAGAAACTCTCCAACGAGAAGTTCGTCAACGGAGCCCCTGCTGCTGTTATTGAAAAAGAACGCAACAAGCAGCGCGACGCAGAGACCAAGATTGCCGCCCTGAAAGCCCAGATTGAGAACCTCGGATAGTCAATGATGCGCAAACTGCTCCTCACCGCCTGTATTACGATGCTCACCCTGGGCGCCACAGCCCAGGGGAGCCTCGAGAAAGGCCTCAATGCCGACAGCAAAGGCCTGAACGACCTCGCCGCCGGCTACTACCGCGAGGCCGTGGACACCAACGCGCAGGCCCGCCTGCACCTAGGGCTCCTGCTGCAGCGTATGGAGCACTTCGCCGAAGCCGCCACCTGGCTGACACAAGCCGACAGCAGCGCAACAGCCATGTGCCACCTGGCCGAATGCCTGTGCGAGTTACGCGACTGGGAAGGTGCCAAGAAGGCTGCCGAAAAAGCCATCGAACTCTCCGCACCCGCCGACAGCGCCCTCCGCGCCTCGGCCATGGCATCGCTCGCCATGGTCTACTGCATCGACGAGAGCTACACCAACGCCTCCACCTGGGCACACAAAGCCCAGGACCAGGACCCCAAGTCGGCACGTGCACTGAACGTCAAGGGCATCATACACTTCTACAAAGGCAACGACAACGAAGCCACACAGACCTTCCGCAAGGCCATACAGGCCGACCCCAAGAATATCGACGCCTACTTCAACCTCGGCTCCATGTACTGCTATCGCAACAGTTACGACCTGGCCATCAGCACCCTCAAGAAAGGCCTCAAGGTGGAACGCAACTCCATCAAGCTGATCTACTGCCTGGGCTGGGCCTACCTACTCAAGGGCGAAAAAGAAAACGCAATAGAATGCCTCGAGACAGTAATCAAATACGACAGCACCTACGTCAATGCCTACAACCGCCTTGGCGACATATACTTCGGCAAAGCTGAATACCGCGAAGCATTGGCCCAGTACCGCACCGCCTCACGCATCAACCCCAAGCAAAGCGAATCGTATCGCCTCATGGGGCGCACATACGCCGAGATGGGAGAATTCGGCAAAGCCATACGCAACTACCAGCGCGCCGTAGAAATAAACAAAAAAGACGCAGAGACATACGTACGCATCGCCGAACTCTACGCCAAGCAGAAACAGCCCAAACGCGAACAGTCCAACTACAAGCGTGCCGCCAAACTGGGCCATAAAGCAGCACAAAAATGGTGCACCCAGCATGGTATAAATTATTGAACCGAATAAATAATATATAAATGAAAAATTTAAAATACTATCTCGATCTGGTGGCCTCCATCTTCGACACCGAACAATTCGATGCCGAGCCCCATGAACTCTACGCCCCCATCGACTACACCCTCCGGCTGGGTGGCAAGCGCATACGCCCCACCCTGCTCCTGGCAGCCAACGCCCTCTTCGGCGGCGACGAGGCCGATGTGCGCCACGCTGCCCTCGGTATCGAGACCTTCCACAACTTCACTCTCCTCCACGACGACCTCATGGACCGCTCGCCCCTGCGCCGCGGACAACCCACAGTCTACACCAAATGGGACGAAAACACAGCCATCCTCAGCGGCGACACCATGTTCGCCCTCGCCTGGCGCTATTTCCTCCGCCAGCCCACCCCACACCTGCATGAGATACTGCAATGCTTCAACGAGACCGCCATCGAGGTATGCGAAGGCCAGCAAAAAGACATGAACTTCGAACGCTTGGGCCTTGCCAATGTAAGCCTCGACAACTACCTCGACATGATCCGCCAGAAAACGGCAGTCCTGCTGGCCGGAGCGTTGAAAATCGGAGCCCTCTATGCCGATGTCCCTGCCGACGAGACAGAACGCCTCTACGCCTTCGGCATACACCTCGGCCTCGCCTTCCAGATGCAGGACGACCTTCTCGACGGCTACGGCGACACCGCCGTTTTCGGCAAGAAAACCGGTCAGGACATCCGCGACAACAAAATCTCCTTCCTGCCGCTGAAAGCACTGGAAAACGCCAGCGAAACGCAAAAACAGGAACTCCTATCCCTCTTCGCCGCCAAAGACAACATGGACGAAGAGGAAAAAGTGCAGCGCGTGCTGTCGCTATACGAAAACTTAAACCTGAAAAACATCATCGAAAAGAACATCGCCGACGAGTTTGAGACCGCCCGAAACGCACTCGACAAAATCCATGCCGAAGAGGCCAAGAAAACCCCTCTCAGGGAGCTCTTGGAAACACTAAATGGAAGAAAAAAGTGATATTTTTTTGTCGAATAAGAAAAAAGGTGTATATTTGCACATCGAAACGATAAAACGAAATTATAAACAATAAATTAATAATCAACAAAGTAACACAACATGAAAAAAGTATTTGCTGTGATGTCAATAGTAGGATTATTGACATTTGCCAACTTCAATGGCGTGATGGCACAGGATGCCACAACGACTGAAGCCACCGAACAGGTTGCCGCCACTGCCGACAGCGCTGCCCCCGCAGCCGCCGTCGCTGAGACTGCTACCGAAGAGACTGCAGCCCCTGCTGAAGAGACCACCAAGTCCTTCCACCAGGTGCTCAAAGAGAAGTATATCCAGGGCGGCGCCGGCTGGATGACCCCCGTGCTCCTCTGCCTCATCTTCGGCATGGCCCTCGTCATCGAGCGTATCCTCTACCTCAACATGGCCACCACCAACGTGAAGAAACTCCTCGACGGTATCGAGGACAACGTCAAGAGTGGCAACTATGAGGCCGCCAAGGAACTCTGCCGCAACACCCGTGGCCCCGTCGCCAGCATCTTCTACCAGGGTCTCGACCGTATGGACCAGGGTCTGGAGAACGTCGAGAAAGCCGTCACCAGTTATGGTGGTGTCCAGATGGCCCGCCTTGAGAACAACCTCACCTGGATCGGCCTGTTCATCGCCCTTGCTCCTTCCTTCGGATTCCTCGGCACCGTCGTCGGTATGGTCCAGGCCTTCGATGACATCGAGGTCGCTGGTGACATCAGCCCGACCGTCGTCGCAGGCGGTATGAAAGTGGCTCTGTTGACCACCATCTTCGGTCTTATCGTCGCCATCATCCTTCAGATTTTCTACAACTACATCCTCACCAAGATCGAGAGCCTTGTCGACCAGATGGAAGATGGCAGCATCTCCTTCATGGACATCCTCGTGAAATACCACAAATAATTGCTTTCTCTTTTGAACGGGAAACGTTAGACGTTAAACATTAATAATAAAGAGAACCAATTATGAAAGAGAAAACAGATAAACTCATCACTTACGTTGGTCTTGGCATCGCCCTGCTCTGCTTCGTGCTGGCTATCATCTTTGCCATGAACAACGGCAGCGATGTGAAGACACTGGCCGATGTCCAGAAAGGTGGTCTCTTCGACACCATCTACTGGATACTCGTCGCCATGGTGGTCATCTCCATCGTTGCCATCGTCGCATTCCTTTGCGTCAAACTTGCCGACCGCTTCAAAAACGTCCCCGGCTACGCAAAGAAATTCTTCATCATCCTTGCCGTCGCCATCGTCGCCTGCGTGGTCGCTTTCCTGCTGGCCAAGGGCGATGACGTGACCCCCGCCTTGATGGAGAAGAGCGGTACCTCCGAAGGTACCTCCAAACTCATCGGTGCCGCCTGCATCCTCGTCTATATCCTCGTGATTGGCGCTGCCGGCTGCATCATCTATGCTGAAGTCGCTAAATCGTTAAAAAAGAAATAAGATATGGCTCGCAAGACTCCTGGATTAAATACAAGTTCGATGTCCGATATCTCGTTCCTGCTGCTGGCCTTCTTCCTGATGGTCTCCAACATCAACAGTGATATGGGTATCGCACGTAAGCTGCCTCCTCCCCTGCCGGAGAATGCTGAAGTCCCAGATGTTCACGAGCGCAATATCTTTGTCGTGATGGTTAACAAGGACGACCGTCTGCTCTTCAACACCGAGTACGGCCGCATCGAGGACCTGAAGGACCGTGCCAAGGAATTCCTTGGCAACCCCAACAACCTCTCCTACATGCCCGAGAAGGAGCCCAAACAGATTGACCTCCTCGGCACATACGACGTATCCAAAGGCGTCATCTCCCTCCGCAACGACCGCGGTACTTCCTACGACATGTACCTGCAGGTGCAGAACGAGCTGACTGCCGCCATCAACGAAATGCGCGACGAACTCGCAACAACCCGCTTCGGCAAACACCTTGCCGACCTTAGTGAACCACAACGCAAAGCCGTCGAGACCGCCATCCCCATGGCAATCTCCGAGGCTGAGCCCACAAAGATAGGAGGTCAATAATGGCACGTTTTACTGGTAAAAAAGCTAAAGAAACGCCCGCCCTCAACATGGGCTCCATGAGCGATATCATCTTCATGCTCCTGTTCTTCTTCATGGTGATTACCACCATGCGCGAGAGCTCCCTCTACGTGAAGATTATCCCTCCGCAAGGTTCCGAAGTGACCAAACTGGCCAAGAAAAGCCTCGTGAGCTACATCAACGTTGGTGTGCCTATACAAGACCAACAGAAGAAATACGGTACTGAACCCCGTATCCAGCTCAACGACCAGATTTCCGAGGTGTCCGACATCATCGCCTTTGTCGAGCAGGAACGCGAACAGCGCTCCGAAGCCGACCGCCCCCAGCTTACCACCGCCATCAAGGCCGACAAGCAGGTGCGCATGGGCCTGATCACCGACATCAAACAGGAACTCCGCAAGGCCGGTGCCCTCCGTATCTTCTACAACGCCTCCAAAGGTGGCAGAAAGTAACCCTACACATAAAAAAAACACCTATGAGAATCCCCTCATAGGTGTTTTTTTTTATATTTTTAGTAAACAAAACAGAAAAAAAACAAAAATGCAATTCAAAAAAGTACTCTTCTTAATTGTAGTCTCACTTTTGGTGGTTTCATGCAGCAAAAGAGAATATATAAAGAACAAGTATCTGGGCCGTATACCCGACATCCATGCCGAGCTTCTTTATTGCATGTCAGAGGAGAAGCAATACGATTTAATAGAATACGAAATAGCAATACAGAACGAGTGGGACTCGGTACAAAACATGGAAATCCCATGTGAAATTACAGAAGGCACACCACTGAGAGTTATCGAACCACTCCATTTCACCTCTTACGAAATAAACAATGCTGGCAAACTTTTTCTTTCATACAAAGGCAAAATGATTGTGACGGAGGACATACGGTGGGATTCGACTCTCTCAACCAAAATTGATCAAGCGGGTCCCTTTGGGCAAATGCATTATAATGCCATTCGAGGCATTCTGGGATATATGATGCTTGATGGCGACACAATTTACAACACCAAACCCTGGCTCGCCGACACAGCAAAAATGAAAGTCCCCGACGCAAAGAAAGGCTATGTAGACTGCTACATGACACTTTTGGATTGCTGGACCGACCCAGGATATGACCAATATAGTCTGGAGATCTTCAAGAACTACATATTTATGCACAATGCCTACTGGGATTCTTTCAATAAATACAGCAAACAATTTTATGAATTAGGCGGTGCACAGAGAGAGAAAAAAATTTACATCAACTACACAGGAATTCCCCAAATACCACTTGAGAACCATGTCTTCTGGAATGCGGGCGACACCCTATACATCAATTCGAAGGTAATCATTACCGACTACGAGTTAAACGAAAAAGACGAGCCGACCTCAAGCCTTGCGCACTTCAAAGGTTTCCGATACTCCCTTGCTTATTAATCCAGTTATTATTATGAAAAGAAAACTATACCTCATCACACCCATGCTTTTAGTCTTGTTGCTTGTTTCAGCCTGTAGCAAGAACTATCCATCCAACAAATACCTTGGAAAACTTCCTATGATGGCCCATGACTTTGGGCACATTAAAACAAGTGAAAGACAGAAAGCTTCCATACTCAAAAAATTCAATCAGGAGGTGGCTCTACTTCTTGGCACAACCCTCCCATGTACAATTGGAAAAGGCACACCATTGGAAGTTGTTGAAGAACTGAAGATAACGGAAATCACACTGGAAGGAATCAGTTATACTGGCAAACTCCGATTCACCAAGGATATTCCTGCAACCACGGGTAGAATAACTGAGGCTCCAGAATGGGATTGGTGTGGCAATAAACATTCCCAACAATTTGTCATCGGGCTTGTCATGTATAGCGGTGACAGCATCATGTGCAATTTAGGATGCCCCACCAATACCATTATCCCCTACGAAAGTCTATCTCAAGATAACAAGAACTTCATTGATTACTATTTCTCCATCATCGAAAAAAGGGCGTTCGAAAACGAAGAACTTTATAAATGGACACAACGCAAATCTCTGCTCAACTTGTCGCATGTACTTTCATACAACGATGCCGACAGGATTCCAATCAAAAACCACGACAACGTCTTTGACGGTGTAAACCTATGGGACAAGGGAGATACCATTACGGTCGCAAGTGTTATACCTCTCACACACTGGAATGAAGAGTTGTCTCGTTTCACAAGCATCAAATACACCTTTGCTTTTTAACCTGTTCCGATAACAAAAGAAAAAACGGAAGAGTATAAACTCTTCCGTTTTTTTCATCGCCCGGTCATCTTGCGGAAAACGAACATCAGGCCGACAATCATCAGCACCATGACGCCGATGATGACCCAGAAAGCAGTGGTGCTGGTGGTGAAGGGGAAATCAACATTCATACCGAAGAGGCTGGCCACCACCGTCAGCGGAAGCATGATGGTCGAGAAATAGGTCAGCACGCGCATGATATCGTTCGTGCGGTTGGTCAACAACGAATCGAACGTATGGGAGAGGCCTTCAATCAACTCGCCGAAATCCTCAATCGAGTCGAACATCTTCTGGTACTGGTCCAGAATATTGCCCCAGTAGTCTTCCATGTCCAGAACCTCGGGGTCGACAAAGCCTTTGATGCCGCCGCTCTCGAACATGTGCAACACGCGCAGCTGGGGCTTGAAGGTGGTGTTGAGCAGGATGGTGTTGCGCCGGGTGACGGAGATTTGTTCGATGATGGTGCGGGCACGCTTGTTGAAGATGTCGTAGTTGATGAGGTCCACCTCGGCACCCACGCGCTGCACCAGCGTGTTGGTCTCCAGCATCAGGCGGTTGAGGATGTGGTAAAGCAGCTGGTCGCTCGAGGCCATCATCTCCTGCGTCTCCTCGTCGCCCTCCTGGAGGTCTTCCTGAATCTCCTCAAAAAACTTTTTCACCACCCAGTGCGCCTTGCCCACAGTGATGATGAAATCGCTCCCCCAGAAAATTTTCACCTCGCGGATGCGGATAAACTTATTGCCTTTGTCGAAATAGGGAAAATGCAGAATAAGGAAGTAGTAGTCGTCATACTCGTCTATCTTCGGACGCTGGTTGGTACCTCGGCAGTCCTCGATGTCCAAGGGGTGGAAATGATAGTCGTCCAACAACAGACGGTAGTCGTCTTCACTCGGATTGGTGATGTCAAGCCAGCGGATTGACTTGTACTGTATGGTCTCAATCATAATACACCTCCTTGATAATCAAAATTCTACATTCGAGTAAACTTATTGGTTCAATTTGCAAAGATAAGAAAAAAAATCCGAATCCAAAGATTTTTTTCACCCACAAAAGACTTTTTGGAGATTATTTTAACATTTAAATTTATGTTAAAAAGCGTACAACGGACCTCCTCCCCTTCCCCCTGGAGCCAATATTGGAAATCAACAGGTTACAAGCATAAAATAACACTCAACCCACTGGTTAAGTGCATTTTGCGCACCAAACAAACATATAACATGCTGATTCTTAGCACCAACTCCCTACCAACTCCCACCCATCTCCTACCCATCTCCTACCCAACTACCACCCGGGTGGGAGTTGATAGGGAGTTGGAGCGGATATGAACGGGGGATGGCGCCACGGGCGGGCTAAAAAGTTGTTGAAAAAATTATTTTGCGGGATGGATTTTTTTGCCTACCTTTGTACAATTGCATCCGACAGAGTGCGGAGTATAAGATATTGATAATAAAAATAATAAATAAATAAGAAAGAATGGAAATCACAGGCAAATTGATTCAGCTTCTGCCCGAAGTGTCGGGCGAATCGGCCCGCGGCCCCTGGGTGCGTGGCGGCTTTGTTATCGAGACCGACGGCGAATATCCGCGCAAGGTGGCCTTTACCGCCTTCGGCGAAGAGCGCGTGGCCATGGCCAAGAACATCCCGATGGGCAGCCCCGTGCAGGTGACGTTCACTCCCGAGAGCCGCGAGTTCAACGAGAAGTGGTATACCGACCTGCGTGCTTCGCGCATCCAGCCCTTCGTGCCGGGCCAGATGCCTGCCGCCCAGGCCAATGGCTACTCCTGGGCAGGCGCTCCCGCCCAGGCCGCCGTGCAGCAGCCCGCCGCGGCAGCCCCCGCTGCCCAGCAGCCCGGTTTCGCCGCCGCTCCCCCGCAGATGACTTCCTCTCCCGACGACGACCTGCCCTTCTGAGAAGCATGGACAAATCCGAGGTTCGCAAAATGATGCGCGAGCGCAAGCGCGCCGTGTCCCCCGAGGAGAAGCTCCGCCGGAGCCGTGTGGTCATGCAACGCCTGGAACAGGCGCCGGCCTTTGCGGCAGCACGTGTGGTGCTGCTCTATTGGTCGATGGCCGACGAAGTGCAGACGCACGAATTCGTGGAGCGCTGGTATCGCGAGAAGACCCTGCTGCTGCCCTGCGTGCAAGGCGACGACCTTGTGCTGCGGCAGTACACGGGGCCGGAGTGCATGGTCAGCGGCGAGCAATTCGGCATCGGAGAACCCACGGGCGCAGAGTGGACCGACCTTGAGGCCGTGGAGCTCATCGCCGTGCCCGGGGTGGCCTTCGACCGCAAGGGCAACCGCATGGGCCGCGGCCGCGGATTCTACGACCGGCTGCTGAAATCGACACCCCGCGCCGTGAAGATAGGCCTGGCCTACGACTTCCAGATGATGGACGCCATACCCACCGAGCCGCACGACGTGCGCATGGATGCCGTGGCCTGCGAAAGCGAACTCATTACCCATCAATCATAAACTCCCCCAAAGCCCCGCCCCGCCATGCCAATGTTCTACACCCCCAAGCCGCGCCAGTTCCGCTACCAGCCGCGCTTCTACGACCCCGAAAAGGAGAAGTGGGAGGCCCTGAAGCAGAAATACGCCGACGAGCGCCTGCGCGAGGAGCTGGCCAGTGCCCCCCTCCCCGACCCCGCAGGCGAGCCCGCCAGCGCCGATAGCGCCGACGGCGAGCTGGCCTATTTCCAGCAGCGCGTGCGCGAGCTGGACCGCGAGGAAAAACGCGGCGGCAGCGGGCTTACGTGGAAAGACCTCTTCCGCAAACGCGAAATGCCCACGTTCAACTACCAGCCGCGTTTCGCCACCGAGTCCGACAGTGTGACCTCAACGGAAAACGGCGCCGAGAAGATGCACAACTTCAAACAGCGCTCCTCCAAGATCAAACGCCGTTTCGACGTTACCGACAAGGACTACATGAAACCCGTCCCCGCCACCCGCATCATGCTCTACACCCTGCTGGTGTGCCTGCTATTGTATTGGATTTTATTCTGAAAAACAAAGATGACTATAGAAGTACTTAAATCGAAAATCCACCGAGTGACGGTCACCGAGGCCGACCTCGACTATATCGGCAGCATCACGATAGACGAAGCCCTGATGGAGGCTGCCAACATCATTGAAAACGAGAAAGTCGACATATACAACATCACCAATGGCGAACGCTTCTCAACCTATGCCATCAAGGGCGAGCGCGGCAGCGGCGTCATCTGCCTCAACGGTGCGGCGGCACACAAAGCCCCCGTGGGCAGCCTGGTCATCATCGCCAGCTATGCCAGCATGGACTTCGAAGAGGCCAAACGGTGGACTCCCACAGTGATATTCCCCAAGAACAACCGCCTGTGAAACAGAGTGTGGATAAGAAAAGCCGGTGGAAAGACGTCCTGCGCATGGTCGTCTTTCTTGGGATAGGCTTTTTCTTCATCTACTGGTTCCTGTTGAAACTCGACGCTGAGCAGAAGGCCGCCATCTGGCTGTCGTTCCGCAAGGCCGACTACTGGTGGGTGCTGGCCTGCATGGCCTGCAGCCTGCTGAGCCACTGGGTGCGCGCCCTGCGCTGGCGCCTGCTGTTCGAGCCCATAGGCCTGCATCCGGGCATGGGCAACACCTTCGGGTCTGTGCTTATCGCCTACCTGGGCAACCTGGCCTTTCCGCGTGCCGGCGAAGTGATGCGCTGCGCCACTCTGCGCACCAGCGAGAGCATCCCGATGGAGAAGTCGCTGGGCACGGTGGTCACCGAACGCATCATCGACCTGCTGGCTTTCGCCCTCATCGTGCTCATCGGCATGCTGGCCATGTTCGGCGAAGCCAAGGACTGGCTCTACAACACCCTGTCCGAAAAATACAACAACCTGCCCAACATGGGCATGATTGCAGGGGTGTGCGCAGCATTGGCGCTGATGGCTTTTGCAGCATACAAACTCTTCTGGAAGAAACTGCTGCATATCAGCATTTTCAAGAAGATAAACGACCTTGCCACCGGCATGGTGGACGGGGTGAAAAGCGTCCTGCACATGGGCAGACGCCACACGATACTCTTCCTGGCATACAGCGCCATAATCTATCTGCTCTACATCGCGGGCGGACTGATAATCTTCAAAGCCTTCAGCGCCACCGAGTGGCTGGGATGGCAGGCAGCCTTTGTGGTCTACCTCTTCGGCTCGGTGGGAATGACCTTCTCACAGGGAGGCATCGGGGTGTACCCCGTGCTGGTGCAGCTGGCGCTGGCCATCTACGGCATCGGCATGGAGACAGGCACGGCCTGCGGATGGCTCCTGTGGGGCTCGCAGCAGGCTGTGGTGATTGCTGCAGGCGGAGTGTATATGGCCTACTTCAGCATCAAGAAAAAGAAACAAATCAAAGAATAACATAACAATGGAAAAGACACGCTGTTTGATAATCGGTTCGGGCCCTGCGGGCTACACCACAGGCATTTATACAGGTCGCGCCGACCTGAAACCCATCCTCTATGAGGGCGAGCAGCCCGGCGGCCAGCTGACCATCACCACCGAGATTGAGAACTTTCCCGGCTACCCCGAAGGCATCAGCGGCACAGCCATGATGGACGACCTGCGCCGTCAGGCCGAACGCTTCGGCACCGATGTGCGCCGCGGCTACATCGTCGACATCGACCTCAGCCAGCGCCCCTTCCACGCCAAGGACGACCACGGGGTGGAAATCGAGGCCGAGACCGTGGTCATCGCCACCGGCGCCAGCGCCAAATGGATAGGTCTGGAAAGCGAGAAACAATTCTACGGACAAGGAGTGTCTGCTTGCGCCACATGCGACGGCTATTTCTACAAGAACCAGACGGTTGCCGTCGTCGGCGGTGGCGACACAGCCTGCGAGGAGGCCAACTACCTGACCACCCTCTGCTCGAAGGTCTACCTGGTGCATCGCCGCGACGAACTGCGTGCCTCCAAGGCTATGCAGCACCGCGTGCTCACCAACCCCAAAATCGAGATGTGCTGGAACTCGCGTCCCAGCCGCATCCTCGGCAACGACATGGACGGCGTCACCGGCATCGAGCTGGAGGACACCAAGACCGGCGCCAAGAGCGAGAAAGAGGTGACGGGTGTCTTTGTGGCCATCGGTCACAAGCCCAATACCGATTTCCTGAAAGGACAGGTTGAACTGGACGAACAGGGATACATCAAGGTGCAGAACCCCTCCAGCGCCACCAATATCCCCGGCGTGTTTGCCGCCGGCGATGTGTGCGACCCCAACTACCGCCAGGCCATCGTGGCCGCCGGCAAAGGTTGCGTGGCCGCCATGGACGTGGAACGTTTCCTGCAGAACAACTGAATGTAAACCATGAGGAGTGCGACAAACATAAGACCTGTACAGCTGCCATGGATTGTGCTGCTGGCATGTCTGTTTGTCGCCACAATGGCCGAAGGCCAGGTAAGACAAATCCCGGGGACAACAATACAGCGGGGAAACCTGGACGCACTGCGATCGACTTTCAACAGCAACAGCAACAACAGTTACAACAATCGCAATACCGGGAACGACAGTCTCTTCGCCGACACCTCGGCGACAAAAGGACTTGTCTACGTCACCGAGACCCCTGATTCCGTGCTGCGCAGCAAAGTGTTCTTTTTTCACTTTACATCCGGGAATGTTAAAATCGACGAAGTATGGAATCCCACCCTCGATCCGACAGGCGTGCAGTTCAGCGACCCCTTGGACGCCTTCAACGGCAACTACTACCTGGGGCAAGGGACCATAGGCCATCCTCACCTGGCAATCTTCCCAACCTATGCCGACCAATTGACATACAGCCTCCAGAGCGACGGAATGGAAGGCTACTTGAAAACCCCGGAAAGCATACGCCTCTACCAAACCTTGACCCCATACACGCTGCTGTCGTACAACAACACCCTTAACAAGGACTATCTTGTACATATAGCACATACACAAAACATTATCCCAGGATGGAACGTCTCTTTCGACTACCAGTTGATATGCCCAGAGGGAAATCTGGCTGGTTCTGGAGCGAAAAACCATTATCTTGATGTCACCACAAACTACTTTTCTCGCGATTCGCGTCTGCAGGTACAAGCCGGTTTCATCTGGCAATCGATGCGGATGGATGAAAACGGAGGTTTGAGCGACGACAGCTATTTCACCAGCAACCAGACGAGCAACCTCGGCGGACTGCCAGTAGTGCTCTACAACTCGCAATCCAAGAATCTACACCACAACGCCTTCGCCCACGCAACATACAACTTCGTAAAACAGGTTGACAGGATAAGGCACCGCGACTCTCTGTCCGCAAGATATGACACCTTGAATTCCGACAGCATACGCATGGTGGTGGACACCATCGAAGTGACAGACACCATACGCATTGGCACCCCTCGCGTAATCAATGCCGGTGTAATCGGCTTGGAAGTGGGCTACACACGCTGGAAACGAGCGGCGTACCTGTCCAACTTCACCGACTCGCTTTTGTGGAGCGATGCCAGCGCCACCCTCTTCTGGACCAATGATGCCTACCCCGATTATCGCTGGCACAACCCACTGAAATTCACGATTGGCATAACACCGAGAAGAATTGACGCCATCGTAACCACCGACACGACATCGGGTCCCGACACCCTGGTTTCTTCTGCCGCCATCAACCCTTTTGCCAAAATAGAGCTGTCTCTCGGCAGAATAACCCTCAAAGGAGAAGGCGAGTTGAACAACACTCTCCTTGGTTTGCACAAAAACATAGAAGAGACTGACTATCGTGCCACTGCCTCCCTTCAATTCGACTTCGACAGCAATGGGAACAGCGGCATCAACCTCGCCGGTACTGTCATGCGGCAGACTCCCGAAGTCCGCATGCTCCACGCCAGCAATTATTCCCTCAAACCCATCACATCGCAGCACTACAACCTGCACCTCTTCCACAGCAGTGACAGCGGTTTCTTCCGCCTCATCGACCTCAGCGCCAGCATGACGCACATGAGCCACAACGTCTGGTACGACAGCACGCTGAACGTCTGCAGTGGCAGCGACGACTTCTGGTATTATCAGGCCGCCCTCACGCTGAACCTGCAATGGGGTTGGTTCCACGTCGACATGCAGCAATTCCTTCAGCACAGCACCGATGATGTGCAGTTAGGCGTACCCCTCTGGGCCAGCAAGAACTCCATCTATGCAGACTTCCACCTCTTCCGCCGCGCTCTGCGCATGCAGGTGGGCGTCGACATCCGCTACTACACCGCCTTCGCCCCCGACGGCTACGACCCGGCAACGGGCATCATGTTCCAGCAGGACACCGAGACTGGCGACTACCTTTGGGGCGACGCATTCATCAACCTGCAGGTGAAACGTGCCAGCATATACATCAAAGCCGGTCACATCAACGCCCTGTGGGAGAGCACACCGCGCTATTTCCTTCTTCCCCACTACCCCGGCACCCGCTTTGGTCTCTTCTGGGGAATGACCTGGAATTTCTTCGACTGATTTCTTTTTTCGCCTGCGCACAATAAAACATCTTTTTTGTCGTTTGTAAATTGCAAGAAACGACAAAGCATGAAACAACTGATTTTTGCCACCAACAACAAACACAAAGTGCAAGAAGTGCGTGCGGCACTGCAAGGGCACGTCGAGGTAATAAGTCTGGCTGAAGCCGGTCTGGCAGGAGAAATACCCGAGACTGCCGATACCCTGCAAGGCAATGCCCTGCAGAAAGCCCAATGGGTGTGGGAACGTACCCATGCCGATTGTTTCGCCGACGACACCGGTCTTGAGGTCGACGCCCTCAACGGCGCACCGGGCGTTTTCTCCGCCCGCTATGCCGGCGAACACTGCTCTTTCGACGACAACATCGACAAGCTCCTCACCGCCTTGAATGGCCAAAGCAACCGCAAGGCCGATTTCCGCACAGTCATCTGCTTGATAGAAAACGGTGAACCGCGTTATTTTGAAGGACGTGTAGATGGACAGATACTCACCGAACGTCACGGTGCTGAAGGATTCGGCTACGACCCCGTCTTTATGCCCGACCGCTTTGCCGTAAGCTTTGCCGAGATGCCTCTCGACGTCAAAAACAGTATCAGCCACCGCGGACTGGCAGTGGCCAAACTGAAAGAATACATGGAGGCGAAATGAAACGAGTGTACCCCCTGACCATCCAAAGCGGAATGTCGCAGAGCGAGAGTTATATACTGATGCTCTGCGAACCCAACAGCGGTAGGCAGATACCTATTTTCATTGGAGCCCACGAGGCCCAGGGCATCCTGCTGGCAAAAGAAACTGTGAAAACCAAGCGGCCTATGACACATGAACTAATGGTTCATGTAATGAATGATTTTGGACTGTACCTCAGGAAAGTAACCATCGACAAAGTACAGGAGGGAATCTTCTACTCTACATTGTATACAACCGATGGTTTCAATGAGAAACGCTTCGACAGCCGCACCTCTGACGCCATCACACTAGCACTGCTCTGCGACTGCCCCATACTGGTAGCCGACGACGTGATAGAAGAGACCAGTGTCAAAATGGACAACCCCTCCTTCGACAACTTCAACGCCAATACAAAAGAAGAAATCGCCCACCTTGAGCAGGAACTTCACACATGCGAAGAAAACGAGGATTATGAGCGCGCTGCCGAGATACAACAAAAAATAGAACAACTGAAACATAATCAATAAAGTACAGCACCTCACACTCTACAGATGCAACGCTTTCGTCCATACGTACTCCCCGTGGCCATCGTGCTCGGACTATTGTTCCACCGATGGTGTGCCATGTTCTCATTCCTGGTTCCGTTCCTCATCTTCAGCATCTTGCTCCTCACCTTCACCGCCGTCGACCTTCGTCGCCTGCGCATGACGAAACTCGACCTGTGGCTCATCCTGTTCCAAGTGCTTGTAAGCACCTGTGGCTATCTGGCAATCACCCTCCTGGGCGGAAGTCATATCATTGCCGAAGGTGTACTCATCGGGGTACTCTGCCCCGTAGCTTCATCTGTGGCTGTAGTGGCCTGTATGCTGGGCGCCAATCGCGAAACGGTGACCACCTATACCATCGTCGGCAACCTGATGGTGGCCCTTGTAGCCCCGGTAGTCTTCACCCTCATCGGCGACCATCCAGAAATGGGCTTCTGGAACAGCTTCCTGCTGATGATTAGCAAGATAGCATCCACCCTGGCACTCCCCTTCTTCCTTGCCGCCCTGCTGCAGTTCATGATGCCCAGAGTGAACGATTTCATCGCCCGCTACAAAGGCCTGGGCTTCTACCTCTGGGCCGTAGCCTTGCTCTTCACCCTTGGCCAGACCATCGACTACATCTTCCTTAACGGCGAAGACAACTGGAGTTCAATAGCTTGGCTCGGAGGCCTATCGCTCCTGTTCTGCATTATACAGTTCAGCTTTGGGCGCTGGCTGGGGCGCCGCTACGGCGACGTTATCGGCGGCGGCCAGCTCCTTGGGCAGAAGAATTCGGCAATGGGCATCTGGATGGCCAACACCTTCCTCACACCCCTGTCGTCGGTCTTCCTCGCCTTCTACAGTGTATATCAAAACCTCTTTAACGCCTGGCAAATGGCACAAATGAAAAAGAAATGATCAAAGCAGCATTTTTCGACATAGACGGCACCCTGCTCAGTTTCGAGACCCACCGCGTCTCTCCGGGCACCGTGCGCGCTTTCGACCGCCTCCACCGCGCCGGAGTGCGCACCTTCATCTCCACCGGCCGCCCCGACGTGCTCATCCCCAAGATGCCAGTAACTTTCGAGGCAAAAATAACCATGAACGGCGGACTGGTATTCACCCTGCCCAGCGCAACCTCCCCGTCGCAGGTTTTGCTGAACAATCCCATCCGCGACCAAGAACTTCAAGTATGGCTTGACATGGCAAAAGATAAAAACTTATGCACCATGGTGTTCACCGAAGACTCCATGCTCCTCGCCAACCCCAATGAAGTAGGATTGAAACTGCGAAACCAGCTGGAATTCGAAATGCCTCCCGTGGTGGACATCGAGCGCATGCGTGGCGAAACGGTCTACCAGATCATCGCCATCATGCCCGGCGAGATGGACGCCGCCGTTGCCGAACTCCTGCCCCACTGCCGCCTGCCCCGCTGGCACCCCTACTTCACCGACATCGTGGCCCACGACAACAGCAAGGCCCGCGGCATGGAAGCCATCTGCCGCCACTACGGCATCCGTCAGGAGGAAACCCTTGCTTTCGGCGACGGCGCCAACGACATCGAGATGCTTGAATGGGCCGGCATCGGCGTGGCCATGGGCAACGCCGCCGACAACGTCAAAGAACACGCCGACCTCGTCACCACCGACGTGGATCACGAGGGCATCGAAACCACTGTAAACCAACTGTTATGAAGACACTTGAAGAGCAATTGGAGGAGACCCTGCGCCTGCTGGACAGCTACCAGGACCTGTCCACCGAGCAGGAGGAGGACGACAGCTTTGTGGCCCGCGGCAACGGATTCTGCGACCGCAAATACAGCGACGACTTCCTGCAACTGCAGATAGCCCAGCTCACTGCACGGGCCGCCGACATCAGAAAACAAATGGAAAACCATTGAACCATGTTATACGAAATAGCTCTCATACTGGTCATTATAGGTGCTTTGGTGGTTGTCATCTCCGAAAACCGCAAGCCCTACATTTCCATTTTCTGGATCCTTTTCATCACCATCCTGCCCGGCGTGGGACTGGTGTTCTACCTCCTGCTGGGCAAGGACTACCGGAGCCGCCGCGTCATCAAACCCGAAGAGATGGCGCGCTTCGACGCCCTGCGCAACAAAGCCGTGGGCAACTGCACCCTGGACCAACTCCCCGACGACAAATACAACAAGCTGGCCAATATGATGCGCGGCGCCAACGACACCCCCGTGCTCAGCGGCAACGAGGTACGAATCTTTACCGACTTCACACCCATGTTCCAATCGATGCTCGACGACATATCGCGGGCCAAAAATTTCGTACACATTCAGTTCTATATCGTCGAAGACGATGAGGTGGGACACCAGTTGAGCAGCCTGCTCATCCGCAAAGCCCAAGAGGGCGTCGACGTACGCCTGATGTTCGACAGCTGGGCCAACCTCTTTGTCAAAGGCGACTACTATGACCACATGCGTCGCGGCGGAGTGAAAGTGCAATCATTTCAAAAACTTATACCCTCTATGTTCACGCGCGACGTGAACTGCCGCACCCACCGCAAGATAGTGGTTATCGACGGCCACACCGGCTACACTGGCGGCATGAACATAGCCCGCCGCTACCGCGACGGCATCAACCACGGCGCCTGGCGCGACACCCACATACGCATCCACGGCCCCGCCGTGGCGCAACTCGAACTCTCCATCCTCGCCGACTGGCGCTTCTGCACCAAGGAGATGCTCGACGACCCCCGTTTCTTCCCGCCCATCGACAATCCCGAAATGAGCGCGCACACCTCGCTGGCACAGATTGTCACCTCCGGCCCTATGGACGAATGGAACACCGTCATGCAGGGCATGGTGCAGGCCATAGCCCAAAGCCGACGCTACCTCTACCTGCAAAGCCCCTATTTCATTCCCACGCACCCCATCCTGATGGGATTGCGCAATGCCGCCCTGGCCGGCGTCGACGTGCGACTGATGCTGCCTGCCACTGCCGACAGAGGTGCCATAACACTCTATGCATCAAAATCCTACTTCCGCGACCTACTACCTGCCGGCGTAAAGATATACCTCTACAACAAAGGCTATCTGCATGCAAAAACCATGGTCTGCGACGACGACTTCGTCACCATCGGCTCCACCAACATCGACCCCCGCAGCCTGGAACAGAACTTCGAAGTCAACGCTTTCCTCTACGACAGCAACCTGGCCCAACGCCAACGCGACATCTTCCTGGACGACATGCAGTACTGCACCCTTGTCGACCCCGAACAATGGCGCAACCGTCCCAAAATGGAAAAGTTCCTCGAATCCACCGCCCGGTTGTTCACCCCCATCCTGTAACGGCTCCCAAAAAACGCCCTGTCAACTTCCTGTTTTCTCCCTATCAACTCCCACCATGGTAGGTGTTGGGTGGGAGTTGGTAGGTAGTTGGGAAGAACATGATAAGGAGATTGTACTGATTATGTGGCAGTTAACTGCAAATTTACACCATACAAAACAGGAAACCAACCACTTAGCGCTGTTTTTGGGGCGCAAAGCGGTTGATTTCCGTGGAGCGGACACCGACATGTAAATGCTAAATTCCGGCGTCCGGTTTTGGCATTTTTCCCTTTATTCGAGGGTCAGGATGAGGCCAAATTTGATGGGATAGAGTTCCTGCACCGTGGAGCGGAAGGTGCTCATGGTGGGAGCCTGTAAGTAGAGGCCGATGTTCTCGTAGCTGAGGGTGGCGCGGAGGTCCAGCTTGTAGGGGTTGATGTATTTGTTGATGCTTTGGTCGCGCTCGGTGCGGTCTTCAAGGTCGGTGTCGTACTCGCGTCGAAGGCCGGTGTGGCTGCCGCCCCAATGGATGCCGGGGAGGGCGCTGAGGGTGAGGCTCCAGTCGTGCCAGAGGTCGAAGCGGAAGGTCAGCGGGACAACGACATAGCGCGTGTTGAGCCACGAGGAGCAGCTCTGGTCGCCGCCGTCGGCGAAGGCGTAGGGGTCGGTGGAGGTGCTGAGCGACACCTCGTTGGCCTCGAACTTGTACTTGTCCCACTCCAGGCCGAGGCCGACGTAGAAGCCGAAATGGCGCGTGCCGACGAGGGGGTAGTCGACGGAGAGCTGGATGTTGTTGAAGCTGGTGCGGACAGCGGCGTCGCCGTCGACGCCCTCGAAGCCGTTGAACATCGAGGAGCCCCAGTTGTGGAAGCCCCAGGCGAAGTGGAGGGCCACGTCGCGATGGCGCCAGACGGAGCGGCTCTTCTGCTCGCCCTCGTAGGA
Organism: uncultured Bacteroidales bacterium; assembly: GCA_937884485.1. Lineage (GTDB taxonomy): Bacteria > Bacteroidota > Bacteroidia > Bacteroidales > P3 > Colimorpha. The sequence continues at coordinate 43,442 of CALGCG010000056.1, read as the reverse complement.
GAAGTGACTGTGGGGATTATGAGTGTAGCGTTCACTCTTCAGGCTGTCGCGCTTCTGCAGGACTCTCGACTTGCTGTCGTTGACATAGCGAGCGTAGGCGGTGTCGCCGCCGACGTTCTCGACGGTGTCGTTGTAGCAGTAGTTCCAGTTGACGATGCAGTTCGGGCACTGACGCACCGTCTGCGACCGCGAGCTCATACCGGGTTCGTATCGTTCCTGGAAACAGTCGATGGTGATGTGAGCGTAGTCCTCGGGCAGCACCTCGAAGCCGAACTGCATCATGCGCACCTCGGAGTGGATCTGCGAATAGTCCTCGGCCTGGAGCGAGATGTTGACCGCCCAGACGGAGTCGGCCAGCGAGCCGCTGAAAAGTGCACTGGCATAGTCTTTTGTGTGCACCGTCAACTTCGGGCGCTTGCCGAAACTGCCCACGAAGGTCAGGTTGGAATAGTCCTCGGCCACGAAGGCGATGGAGCGTCCTTCGGGCAGCAGGAGGGTGAGGTCGGTGCTGGAGCCGGGGATGGTCAGGCGGCCTTTCTTCACGGTGGCCACCTGGTACTGCTTGTAGGTCTGCAGCATCATGGGGCCGCTGGTGGGCTTCACCATGAGGCGCGAGTATTCGCTGAGGCATATCTCGCTCACCTCGTCGGGCACCTGTTGCGTGTAGGTCTGCTGGGCTTGGGAAATTTGAAAATTGAAAATCGAAATTATGGCTAATAACAAGGTCTTTTTCATAAGGCGTTGGTTTTAAAGAATGATACCAAATTTGACGGGGAACAGTTCGTCGCAGCTGCCCTTGAAGGCCGGGAGCATCGAGGCCTGGAAGTAGAGGCCCAAGGAGCGGTACTGCAGGGAGATGCGGGCGTCGAGCTTGTAGGGGCGGAGGTAGGGGTTGATGCTGTAGTCTTTGATGTTCACTTCGTCGTCGCCGCTGGTGATGTCGCGGCGCAGGCCGGTGTGGCTGCCGCTCCAGTGCAGGCCGGGAATGGCGGCGAGCCCCAGCTTCCAGTGGCGTCCGAGGTTGAATTTCACCTCGATGGGCAGGATGACGTAGCGCGTCAGCAGGCGGCTTTCGCTGTTGGCCACGGTGCCGTTGGTCAGGTGGTAGGGCTCGGCGGTGAGGTCGAAGTGGATATCGCCGCGGTGGAATTTGTACTTGTCCCACTCCAGGCCCAGGCCGGCGTAGAGGGCCACATGCTTGGAATAGACCACGGGATAGTTGAGTGTCAGCAGGATATGGTTGAACGAGGTGCGCACGGCGGCATCGCCGTCCATGCCGGCAAGGCCGTTCAGGCGGTCGGTGCCCCAGTTGTGAAAGCCCCAGGCAAAGTCGAGGTTGGCGCCCCAAGAGTAGCGCTTGCTGCTGCGGAGCTTGATTTTGCGCACAATGTCGGAAAGGGCGTCGGCGTCTAAGTCGCTGAGACCGCCGAGGTCGAGTGCATCGTCGGCTGTACTCCAGAAGTTCTCCTCCTCTTCGGGGTCGAGGATGAGTCTTTCTCCGTTTTGAATCCTGTGGCCGATGTGGATGGAGGCGTAGAGGGTGTTACTGAAATTCAACCTGGTGCCGTCGGAGTCTCCTATCGGCTCGATAACGAAGGCTTTGAGGCGAGAGTAGTCTTTAACGGCGAAATCGAGGTTGCGCATCTTCAGGCGGCTATGGGCGTTGAGGCGCGAGACATCGGCGAGGGACACCACCATGCAGTCGGCATAGAGGGTGTCGAAACCGTTTTTGGCGATGATGGTGGCGGCATCGTCGCCCACCAGTTCCAGTGTACCGGGGAAGTGGAAGGAGCCCTGGAGGGTCACCTCGCTGTTGCCCGTGGCTTCGATGCGGGTGACGGTGCCGGGATTGAGGCGGATGTGCACGGTGCGGTCGAGGCGGGAGAAGGTCATCACGCTGCCGCTGACATTGACCTCGGCGCCGTTCGGCATCTTGCCCGTTTCGTAGCTGCTGCGGCTGTCGGGGACAATGAGGGCGTTGCAGTCGTTGAAGACCAGGGTCTTGACGGCCTCGGGCAGGGCCGTGCGGCCGGTGTCCGTTTCGGTTGTCTGCGCCATGGCGGCGAAGGGCAGCAGGAGGACCATTGCGAGGATAAATCGGTTGTGTTTCATAATGTAATGGTTTTATTTACGATTGTTTTTCTTATTGTCGAGGCGTTGGCGGAGGGGGGCAACCACGGCCTCCTCGAGCTGGTGGCTGTCGGGCAGTGTGCGACTGACGAGGCGTCCGAGGGGGTGCTCGTTGAGGGCCTCGTGGTAGGCGTCGTTGGCAGCCAGCAGCATGTCGCCCCAGTCGGCGGAGCGGTCGTAGACGATGAGGTTCCAGGACTCGATGGGTGCCGCCTCGGCGGGGTCGTCCTCGAAGGCGATGAGCATGTCGGTCTCGATGGGGGCCGGGGCGACGGGGGCTGAGGTATCCGTTTCGATAGAGGGGATAGAGGCGATAGAAGGGATAGAGGCGATAGAAGGTACGGGCTTGGGGACGGGCTGGACGACAGGCAATTGTTGCTGCTGTTGCTGCGGAGTTTCCGCTACGGGGCGGTTCTCAGCCACGAAGAGGGGCGCCTCCATCTTGTCCATGATGCCCACGCGCATGGCTGGCAGCATCAGCAGGAGCACCACGGCGGCGGCAGCGCCGAAACGCAGCACGGCGGGCCAGAGGGGGGCGGAGTGGCGTTGTGGCACAGCGGCGTAGCAGACGCTTTCGTCCTTCTCCAGCCTTGGAGCCTCGTTGTAGAGCGTCAAAAGCTCGGCGGCATCGGGGTGGCTGGAGAGCCAGGACTCGACGGCGGAGCGTTCCCCGGCGTTCAGGTCGCCTTCGGCATAGCGCAGGAGCCACAGTTCGTAGTTGTTGTTATCTATTGTTGTCATATCCCATAAGTTTCAGTTGTTTACGCATCGCCACGCGGGCGCGGAAAAGGTAGACCTGCACCTGGCTGTCGCTGAGCGAGAGGGTCTCCCCTATCTCGCGGTAGCTGTACCCCTCGACGTCGCGCAGCTGGAGGATGGCCCTCTGCACCTCGGGCAATGCCTGCAGGCTGCGCTCGATGGCCTCGCGGAGGTCGAAGCGGAGGTCGGGGTCCTGGTAGCCCGGCACGAGCGCCTGCGTGGCCTCGGCGTGTTGCTGCACCACCTTGGAGTGCCTAAGGGTCTGCATCAGCGAGCGGTAGGCGGCGCTGAGAAGGTAGCCCTTGCCTTTGTCGCGCGGCACCTCGTCGCGGTGGTTCCAGAGGGCTGCCAAGGCTTCCTGCACGGCGTCTTCACAGTCGCTCCGGCTTCCGCCGCAACGCAAGGCGAAGCGCATCGCATCGTCGGCCCACAGGGCCACACCGTTGTTATATTCCTTGGCTGTCAAAAGGTCTTTTCTTGTCCGTTTACATACAATAATTGCGTAAAGGGGGTGTAATATTACACATAGAAACGAAAAAAACGAAAAAAAATTTTATGCCATGTGTTGTGATTGGCTCCGTCGGTGCGTCTAATATGGCGAAATAAAACAGCAGCAGAAACGTTTTCTTATCAAACATGGAAACCGACGAACAGAGATTCACGAAGATGATACAGCAGCATCGCAACCTGATATGGAGTGTCTGCAGCAGCTACCGCCTCAGCGCAGCATGGACCGTCGAGGATGCCTTCCACGAGGTGCTCTGCGACCTATGGCGCGGCTTCGGAAGCTTCGACCATCGATGTTCTGAACGCACATGGATATTCCGCGTGGCCACAAACACCATGATTTCACTGACCCGGAAGACAAGCAACCAACCCGCCCCGCGACTGACAGACAGTCCCGACAGACCCGACACGACAGACAATTACGACCATTTAACAGAACTCATCGACACCATGCCAGAACCCGACCGCACCATCATCAAAGCCCACACGCAGGGTTTCAGCTACAAAGAGACCGCCCAAATCACCGGCCTCACCGTGGCCGCCGTCAGCATGCGCTTGACACGGGCGCTGCGCAAACTTCGTAAACAATACAACCAATGAAAGACATGCACGATTTCGACCAACAGATAAAAGCCTACAGCGAAAAGCTGAAGGCAACACGCTACCCTTACGGCGACGCAGAACTGAACCGCGAAATACGCCGTGCCGTGTGGAACACCACCCCCAGCGCCATCGCCCCCACTCCGAAAGCACGCCACAAGTGGTGGCCCTACGCAGCCGCGGCAGCCTGCCTGGCGGCATTGATACTGCCACTCGGCCTCTGGAAAAACAATGCCACCCCCGTCAAAAACATCAACATCGACGGCGAGCAGGTTTACTTCGCCTGCAACAACGGCTGCTCGCCCGAAGGAACGATAGAAACCTTTAAAACCCTGATACGATGAAAAAAACAGTTTTTTTTGCAAGCATTTTCTTCCTCGCCATCATGCATGCTTCGTGCCAACGCGAGGATTCCATGCCCACAACCACAACAGCAGCGGCGGAAGTCTACAACCAGTACGCCAACCGCAAGGACCTGACGGTAGCTCTCATCGGCGACTACCAAGGCTACAACGCTGTGATGCTGCAAGCACAGGACAACAAAGCATGGCTGCGGCTATGCAAGGAATTCGGCTTCGGCAAGGCAATGGATGTCAAAGCTTTGGACTCAGCGAGAGTAACGTCAATAACCACCGGTACAACAAATGGCTGTAGCAGCATCATTAGGGGCAATGACACACTGCAGTTGACAGGTGTCGGCATCGACGAGTTCTTCTCCGGCCTGCTGGATTCCATCACGAACGAGATTGCGCGCGGCAACAATCCCCATGGCCGCATCACATTGGACACGTCGACCTACACCATCACGCATAGGCAGCATTGGGAGAACGGAACCTTGGTGGACGAAAGCACTGACACCATCGGGGGCGTCGACATACCGGCATCGCAGGACCGCCTACTGCACACAGCCACAGACCATGACAACAGCGGCTACGTGGTATACGGCGACAGCGATGCACTCACCCTCTGGCTCTTCTTTTACAGCACAAAAGAGGAGATGGACCAAATCTTCGACAACGAGATAATGAAGCGGCAGGTCAGCCCACAAGGTGTTCAATGAGAATCTTGACGCCGAGTCCTATCAGTACCACACCTGCAATGACAGTCGCCGTGCGCTCGGGGATGGGGATGTTGCGCTTGCCGAGGAAGATGCCCAGCAGGGCCACCAGGAAGGTGACGATGCCGATGACCGTGACGACGCCCAAGACCGCATTCATGGGCATGTCCAGACCCAGGCCTATGCCCACCGCCAGACCATCGATGCTGGTGGCAACGCCAAGCATGCTGTAGTTAAGCAGCAGGTAGCGCGAGGAGGAGACTTCTTTCTTCTCCTCTTCCTTTTTCACGCCGTCGAGAATCATCTTGCCGCCGATGAAGGCCAGCAGCCCGAAGGCCACCCAGTGGTCGACGGCCTCGATGAAGGAGCGCGCCACGTCGCCGATGAGGGCGCCGAGAAGCGGGAAGGCGAACTGGAAGAAAGCGAGAATGGCCGCCAGCAGCAGACCGCGATGCCACGACATCTTGTCATGGAAAGCCGTTGTGGTGGAGACCACCAGGGTGTCCACACAGAGGGCCAAGGCCAATAAAAAAGCTTCTACAATACTCATAACTCTTAACACATAACTCTTAACTTCTCGTGCGCCACCATGCCCATGGTGTGGCGCACATTCATCTCGGCCACATGGATACTGCCGTCGGCACAGACCATGAGGTCGATGCCGAGGGGGCCGTGGTAGCGGGGCCAGACATTGGCGGCGAGCCACTGCTCCACCCTGGCCCGAATGGGTGCCAGGCCAAAGGTGGCCTCGATACGGTCGTCGCTCCAGGCAATGTTCTCCTTGTAGACGCCGCTGCCTGTGCGGAAATAGGAGTAGCCCATGAAAGAAGGGGCGGTGCCGGCAGGATGCCGGCGCTCCATGTATTCCAATGCCACGTCGGCCACGACGTCGCGGCGGGGCTCGGCGATGACGCAGCGCTGCGTGGCGACGGTCTTCAGCAGCCAGTCGCGGTCGATGGGCGTCAGCGTGCCGTGCACCCAGCGCAGTCCCCTACCCGCTCCGCTCCAGGGGGCCTTCATCACCCAGTGCTCGCGCTGGCGCAGCAAGGACTCCATCTCTTCTATATTATATACAGCGTGGCAGTCCGGCTGCAGGGGCAGCACGGTGGAGCGGTGCTGGAGGTCGCGGATGACGGCCAGCTCGTCGTCGGTAGGCAGTAGGCTTTCGGGACAGCCGCGCTTGAGCAGCTCGTGCTTCACCACGGCATCCCAGCCCCAGGCGGTGACAGAATTGAAAATTGAAAATTGAAAATTGAAATTTTCTATATCGTAGACGCTGCAACACGTAGCCCCGGGGTAGAGCACCTGCATCAGCGCGGCGTCGCGGCGGGCGAAGTCCACGGCCGAACGCGGCGGAACATAATGAGCACGACCTTTGGCCAGGCAAAGGTCGTGCTCAGGGTTGAAGATGCAAAGATGCATAATTTTATAGCAACTATAGTATCTATAGCAACTATAATTATTTGTTGACCTGGAATTTCTTGTTACCGGTCTTGAAGAAGTCGGCAATCTGGTTGGCGGCGGCGAGGCCGGCGTTGATGTTGGCTTCCTCGGTCTGGGCACCCATCTTCTTGGGGGTGGCGAAGTAGCGACCCTCGAAGGCCTTGAAGTCGGCATCGGCATCGGGCATGATGTCGGTGATGTACTTCAGGTCGGTGCGCTCGGCCATCAGCTTGAGCAGTTCGGGCTCGTTGATGACTTCCTTGCGGGCGCTGTTGACCAGGATACCACCCTTGTGCATCTTGTTGACGAGGGCGTAGTTGATGCTCTGCTTGGTCTCGGCGGTGGCGGGGATGTGCAGGGAGACGATGTCGCAGGTCTCGAAGAGAGCTTCCTGGCTGGCGACGGCCTTGGCCATGGCGCTGGAGTTGATCTGCTCGGCGCTCATGAAGGCGTCGTAGGCGTAGACATCCATGCCGAAGCCCTTGGCGATGCGGGCCACATTGCGTCCCACGTTACCGAAGGCGAGGATACCCAGCTTCTTGCCCATGAGTTCGGAGCCGCTCTTGCCGTTGAAGAAGTTGCGGACGGCATAGACGAGCATACCCATGACGAGCTCGGCAACGGCGTTGCTGTTCTGGCCGGGGGTGTTCATGGCGACGATGCCGCGGGCGGTGCAAGCCTCGAGGTCGAGGTTGTCGTAGCCGGCGCCGGCGCGCACAACGATCTTCAGGTTCTTGGCGTGGTCGATGACCTCTTTGGTCACCTTGTCGGAGCGGACGATGAGGGCGTCGGCATCGGCAACGGCCTTGTAGAGGTCGTTCACGTCGGTATATTTCTCAAGGAGGGCAAACTGGTAGCCATTCTCCTCGACAATCTTCTTGATACCGTCAACAGCCACTTTGGCAAACGGTTTCTCGGTAGCAACTAAAACTTTCATCTTTGGATAAATCTTTATTTCATCGGAGAAGACACAGGTAGGCTCCTTGCGGAGCTTCTTCTCGAATCCATGCCTGACGTCGTCTCTGATTTCCATGTTTTACTTTTTTTAACGGCTAATTTAACTAATTATTCGAAGCTACGCAGTTCAATTATTAGCCAATTACTCGAATTATTTGTAGTCAAAATTCGAGTAATTGGCCTTTAATTCATTGTAGACAAATTCGCTCAATTCGCATAATTCGCCGTTTTAATAACAACTTACTTGTTGGCTTTCTCGAAGTCCTGCATGCACTGGACGAGAGCCTCGACGGCCTCGACGGGGCAAGCGTTGTAGAGGCTGGCGCGGAAGCCGCCCACCGAGCGGTGACCCTTGATGCCGACCATGCCGCGCTCCTTGGCGAAGGCCATGAAGGCGTCCTGCAGGTTCTCGCGGCCCTCGGCCATGACCCAGCAGTGGTTCATGATGGAACGGTCCTCCTTCTCGGCGGTGCCGCGGAACATGCTGTTGCGGTCGATCTCCTCGTAGAGCATCTTGCTCTTCTTGAGGTTGATCTTCTCCATCTCGGCGACGCCGCCGATGGTGTTCTTAACCCACTTCAGGGTCTCGTGCATGACGAAGATGGCGCTCACCGGGGGAGTGTTGAACATGGAGATGTTCTTGGCCTCTTCGGCGGCGTGGGTGCGGAAGTCCACCATGGTGGGCAGAGGGTTCATGTACTGGCGGTCGGTGATCTTGCCGAGGATGTCTTTGCGGACAATGTAGAAGGTGACACCGGCAGGGCCGACGTTCTTCTGGGCACCACCGTAGATGAGACCGTACTTCTTCACGTCGACGGGGCGGCTCATGATGTCGGAGCTCATGTCGGCGACGAGCATGACGTTGTTGATCTCGTTGGCGGCGAAGTCCTTGCGGATCTCGGTGCCGTAGATGGTGTTGTTGGTGGTGATGTGGAAGTAGTCGGCGTCGGCGGGGACGGTCCAACCCTTCGGGATGTAGCTGTAGGTCTTGTCCTCGCTGCTGGCCACGATGACGGTCTCGCCGAAGTTCTTGGCCTCTTTGGCGGCCTTCTTGGCCCAGACGCCGGTCTGGAGGTAGGCGGCCTTCTTGTTCAGCAGGTTGGCGGGCACATCCATAAAGCCGGTGCTGGCGCCACCACCGAGGAAGAGGATTTCGTACTCAGCGGGAATGCCGAGCAGGTCGCGCCACAGCTGGCGGGTTTCTTCCATGGTGCGCTCCCAGCCGGGAGTACGGTGGGAGATTTCGAGCAGGCCGATACCGGTGTTGTCAAAGTCGCGGATGGCGGCGATGGTGGACTCGATGGCCTCTTTGGGCAGGACGCAGGGGCCTGCATTGAAATTATAAGCGGTCTTCATTGTTTGTTTTTGTTTTAAGTAATTTATATTTAATTAATTAACTAACTTCTGCTTACTTAACAGAACGCTACAAAAATAGTAAATAAATTTATATTTACAAAATTATTTTTCAAACACCCATGTTTTTTTCAGAAAAAACACATTCATATCCAAGGGGCGACGGCACCCCGCCGCTGAATGCGACAAAAATATTTATTACTGTCGACAAAATAATATTGCAACTGATGCGTTATTAAAAGAAATCATTTATCAAATATCAAATACCGTTAACCGAAAACCCAATTAAAACCCAAAAGAAAATGAGAAAACATATCGTAGCAGGCAACTGGAAGATGAACTGCACCTTCAATGAGGCCGACGAACTGATCAACGACATCATGGAAGCCCTTGAGAAAGAGGAGCTCCCGCGCGACACGCAGCTTATCGTCTGCCCGCCGTTCCCCTACCTGGAGATGACCACCGACTACGCCAACGACAGCTATTTCATGGTTGGCGCACAGAACGTCAGCGACCGCGACAAGGGCGCCTTCACCGGCGAGGTGAGCGCCGAAATGCTTGAGAGCATGGAGATTGACTACTGCATCGTGGGCCACTCCGAGCGTCGCGCCTACTACGGCGAGACCGACCAGACCGTCGCCGCCAAGGTGGACCAGCTGCTGAAGCATGGCCTGAAGCCCATCGTGTGCGTCGGCGAGGTGCTCGAGGAGCGCGAGGCCGGCCGCCAGCTCGACGTCGTGAAGACCCAAGTCGAGAAGGGCCTCTTCCACCTCGGCGCCGAAGAGATGAAGGAAGTGGTCATCGCCTACGAGCCCGTGTGGGCCATCGGCACCGGCAAGACCGCCACGCCCGAGCAGGCGCAGGAGATCCATGCCCACATCCGCAGCCTCCTCGCCGCCAAATACGGCAAGGAGCTGGCCGACGAAATCAGCATCCTCTACGGCGGCAGCTGCAAGCCCTCCAACGCCAAGGAGCTCTTCGCCTGCCCCGACATCGACGGCGGCCTCATCGGCGGCGCCTCCCTCAAAGCCGACGACTTCATCGCCATCGCCAAGAGCTTCTGAAGAAGTTGTTCGAGCGGTTCATAGCACGGCGGTTCATGCCGCGGACAAAAGACGGCGGGGGCTTTTCGGGGCCCCTGTCCGTCATTGCCGTTGTCAGCATTGCCCTCGGCGTGCTGGTGATGGTGATGGCCGTGTGCATTCTGCGCGGCTTCCAGGGCGAGATAGCGTCCAAGGTGGTGGGCTTCGGCAGCCACCTGACGGTGAGCAACTTCGCCTCCTCGCCGGCCTACCAGGAAGAGCCCATCGTGCTGGACAGCTCCCTCGTGGAGCGCATCCAGCGCGTGCCCGGCGTGCGCCACATCCAATACTTCGCCACCAAGGGCGGCATGGTGAAGACCGCAGACCAGATCTACGGCATCATGTTCCGCGGCCTCAGCGCGGACTACGACACCACCTTCTTCGCCTCCAACCTCGTCGAGGGGCGGTTGCCGATGCTCTCCGGAGCATCCGGAGAAACCGGAACATCCACCGACGTCCTCGTTTCCAGCACCATAGCCTCGCGGCTGCGGCTGAAGGTAGGCGACAAGATGCGCACCTATTTCTGGGGCGGCGACACGCCGCGCTCGCGGGCGTTCACCGTCAGCGGCATCTACAACACCGACCTCACCGAGTTCGACGAGCTCTACGTGGTCGGCGACCTGCGTCAGGTGCAGCGCCTCAACGAATGGGAGGCCAACCAGGTGGGCGGCTACGAGGTGCTGGTCGACAACTTCGACCGCCTGGACGACATCGCCCGCAACGTGGAGCGCGAGCTGCCCTACGACTACTCCGTGCAGACCATCCGCGAGGCCAACCCTGCCCTCTTCGCCTGGCTGGACCTGCTGAACTCCAACATCACCCTCATCCTCGTCATTATGAGCCTCGTGTGTGCCGTGGCCATCGTCTCGGCGCTGCTCATCATGATTTTCGAGAAAGGACGCACCATCGGCCTGCTCAAGGCCCTGGGGGCCACCAATGCGTCGGTGCGCCGCATCTTCCTCATCAAGGCCTCGCGGCTCATCGCCGAAGGCATCCTCATCGGCGACGCCGTGGCGTTGGCGCTCTGCGTGGTGCAGCAGCAATGGCAGGTGGTGAAGCTCGACGCCGAGAGCTACTCGATGACCCATGTGCCGGTCGACATCGACCCGATGATTTTCCTCCTCGTCAGCCTCGGCACCCTTGCGGCATGCCTGCTGGCCCTGCTGCTGCCGGCAGCCTACATCTCGCACATCACCCCCGCACAGGCGGTGAAAATTGAAAATTGAAAATTGAGAATTGAAAATTCCTAATTTCTAATTCCTAATTTCTAATTCCTAATCCCTAATTAATGAGCCGATGAAGCAACGAGTGAAACTGATATTGATGGCGCTGTCCATTGTGCTGGCCCTCTTCGCCCTGTGGCAGGTGCAGAACGTGGCCCGCCAGGTGCGCGAAAGCGAGGAAGCCAAGATACGCCTCTGGGCCAACGCCATAGCGCAGCGTAACCGCATCTCGTCGGCCACCCAGCAGTTCTTCCAGCAGGCCACCCTCGACGAGCATCGCAAGATGCAGCTCTACACCGACATCCTGCAGTCCTTCAACGACCCCAACCAGAACATCGATCTCCGCTTCAGCCTGGCCTACGTCAACTACATCATCGACTCCGCCCGCACCCCCATCATCATCACCACCGCCAAGGACAGCATCATCACCGTGCCGCAGGAACTTGCCGGCCAGAAACTGGAAGGCCCCCTGCTGGAGGAATACTCGAAGAATCCGCCTTTCCAATACCGCCTCTACGGCATGCCCATGACGCTGTACTACAAGGAGTCGCAGTACTACACCCAGCTGCGGCAGGTGCTGAACCGCTTCACGCGTTCCTTCCTGACCGACATCACCAACAACACGGTCTTCGTACCGGTCATCATCGCCGACAGCACACGCACGCAGGTCATCGCCATGGGCAACATCGACTCCTCAGAGGTCAGCACCCCCGCCAAGCTGCTGCCGCGGCTGGAGCAGATGGCCTCGGTAAACGACCCCATCGAGATTGCCCTGCCCGACAACAGCCACGCCTATGTCTACTACGAGAATTCCCCCCTGCTGCGCTCCCTCCGCTGGGTGCCGTTGCTCTATCTCATCATTGCCATCGTGCTGCTGCTGGTCAGCTACTACATCTTCCGCACCACGCGCACCATGGAGCAGAACCGCATCTGGGTGGGCCTGGCCAAGGAGACGGCCCACCAGCTGGGCACTCCCCTTTCCTCGCTCATGGCATGGACCGACTACCTGAAAGGCAAGGAGTTCAGCGACGAATATGCCGCCGAAGTCGGCAAAGACCTCCAGCGCTTGGAGACCATCACCCACCGCTTCTCGAAAATCGGCTCCGTGCCCGAGCTGAAGGAAGAGAGTGTCGAGGAAGCCGTGCGCGCCGCCATAGACTACCTGCAGAGCCGCGCGCCCAGGAAGGTGCAGTTCGTCGTCTCCTTCCCCGAGGACGAGCCCTTCATAGCCCCGCTGAACGGGTACCTCTTCCAGTGGGTGATAGAGAACCTCTGCAAGAACGCCATCGACGCCATGGAAGGCGCCGGCACCGTGACCATCATGGGCTCGCAGGACGCCCGCAACATCTACATCGACATCAGCGACACCGGCAAGGGCATGAGTCCTTCGGTGCAGAAGCGCATCTTCGACAGCGGCTTCACCACCAAGAGCCGCGGCTGGGGCCTCGGCCTGCCGCTGGCCCGGCGCATCGTCAACCAGTACCACCGCGGACGCCTCTTCCTCAAGTATTCCGTCCCCGGCCAAGGCACCACCTTCCGCATCGTGCTGAAGAAAAAATAAAATGTCCCTCAGACACAATAAACCCGACCCACGGGCGTTATCCAACAGATTTGAATCAAATAATAAAAACAAAATATAAACAGTTTCTATACAGATTATGGCAAACCAAGACGATTTCTTCAAGAAAGTGGTATCCCACGCCAAAGAATACGGATTCATCTTCCCCAGCTCGGAGATCTACGACGGCCTCGCCGCCGTCTACGACTACGGCCAGCTGGGCACCGAACTCAAAAACAACATCAAGCAGGCCTGGTGGAAGGCCATGGTGCAGATGCACGAGAACATCGTGGGCATCGACAGCGCCATCTTCATGCACCCCCGCATCTGGAAGGCCAGCGGCCACGTGGACGCCTTCAACGACCCCCTCATCGACAACAAAGACAGCAAGAAGCGCTACCGCGCCGACGTCCTCATCGAGGACCATATCGCCAAAATCGAAGAGAAGATAGAGAAAGAGGTGGAGAAAGCCCACAAGCGCTTCGGCGACGCCTTCGACCGCCAGCAGTTCGTCACCACCAACGCCCGCGTGCTGGAGCACCAGAAGAAAATCGACGAGATCCACGATCGCTATGCCGACTGCATGAACCGCAACGACCTGGCAGGCCTCAAGCAGCTCATCCTCGACCTCGAAATCGTATGCCCCATCAGCGGCACCCGCAACTGGACCGACGTGCGCCAGTTCAACCTCATGTTCGCCACCAAGATGGGCTCCGTCATCGACGACAGCGACACCCTCTATCTCCGTCCTGAGACGGCCCAGGGCATCTTCGTCAACTTCCTCAACGTCCAGAAGAGCGGCCGCATGAAGATCCCCTTCGGCATCGCCCAGATCGGCAAAGCCTTCCGCAACGAGATTGTCGCCCGCCAGTTCATCTTCCGCATGCGCGAGTTCGAGCAGATGGAGATGCAGTTCTTCGTCCGTCCCGGAACCGAACTGGAGTGGTTCAAGCATTGGAAAGAAGAGCGCCTGCAATGGCACCTTGCCTTCGGCATCCCCGCCGACTGCTACCGCTACCACGACCACGAAAAGCTGGCCCACTACGCCAACGCCGCCACCGACATCGAGTTCAAGTTCCCCTTCGGCTTCAAGGAACTTGAGGGCATCCACAGCCGCACCGACTTCGACCTCTCGCGCCACAGCGAGTTCAGCGGCAAGAAGCTGCAGTACTTCGACAGCGAGCTCAACGAGAGCTACACGCCGTATGTCATCGAGACCTCCATCGGTGTCGACCGCACCTTCCTCGCCATCTTCAGCCACGCCCTGAAGGACGAGACCCTCGACGACGGCTCCACCCGCACCGTGCTCTCCCTGCCGCGCAAGCTGGCCCCCTACAAAGCCGCCGTGCTGCCGCTGGTCAAGAAAGACGGCCTGCCCGAGAAGGCCCGCGAGGTGCAGCACCTCCTCATGCCCGAGATGATGGTGCAGTACGACGAGAAAGACGCCATCGGCCGCCGCTACCGCCGCCAGGATGCCATCGGTACCCCCTTCTGCATCACCGTCGACAACGACACCCTCTCCGACAATGCCGTCACCGTCCGCGACCGCGACACCATGCAGCAGGAGCGCGTCAACATCGACCAGCTGCTGGCCTATTTGAAGAACAATCTATAAGACAGACTTCGTATGGAAGACTATAGTTTTGACGACGAAAAGCCCATGACTGGTGCCGCCGAGCCCTCTGCCGAATACGGCATGAAAGTCCGCCGGATGAGCCGCGAAGAACTGGAACGCGACTATATCACGTTGGAAGAGTCCGACCGCCGGATTAGTGAATTGATATATAAACATTTTCATCCTGAGGCATGAAAACCCTGGTGTCCGACGCTGTACATAGTCTTCTATACAAATAGCAATCCATAGAACCCCTTTTTGCGGGGCCGCAGCTGCGCTGCGGCCCCGTGTTGTTTTCCCGCCTGTCCAGCAAGCATTTACCATCACATCCGATGGCATCCAACCACTCTTTAGGTTCTACTCCCCTTTTACTCAAAGTTTACTCAAACATTACCTGCCACCATGGTAACTATACAATAAAAAGCACACACCTCCGTTATACCTGGTACACCAAAAGCGACACACCATGGCAAAAGTCAAACCCTCCATCATCGAATACACCGGCACCGTCGGCCGCGTCATACACTACACCCGCTTCGGCAAGACCTACTCGCGCCAGCTGCCGGCGGAATACAACGACCGCAAGTCCGAGGCCCAGCTGCGCCAGCGGGCCCTCTTCACGGCGCGCCAGCATGCCTCCTCCCTCTTCGGCACCATCCTCCAGCGCGGCCTCACCAAGGAAGCCCATGCCCACGGACTCACCGAAGCCAACTACTTCTCGCGCCTCAACAAAGACAACTTCGTCTACAGCGACGGCCAGGTCCTCATCAACTACCCCGCCCTGCTCCTTGCCCGTGGCCCGCTCCCCGCCGTCTGCGCCAACAGCATCCATACCGACGGCCTCCATGTCGACCTCACCTTCCTCCCCAACCTGCACGACAAAGCCCGACCCGACGACATCGTGCACATCTATGCTGTCTCCCCCGATGCCGACGTCTGCATGCTCATGGCCAGCGTCGAGCGCCAATCCGCCCGTGCCGCCTTCGACCTCCCGGACGTGAGCGACGAAGTCGCAACCGGACAGTCCGTAACCTTCCACCTCTACGCCATCGTCGAAGCCGCCAACACCGCCCACATCCCCACCCTCTCCGCCGACGAGAAGAAAGCCAACCGTCAGCACCGCAACATCAACCGCCGCGTCTCCCCCTCCCTCTTCCTCGCCACCGTCACCGTTTAATGCCAACCAACTTAGTGACGATGTAGATTGTGTTTACAAGCCGTTAAAAGGAACTGCTACGTAGCCTTTCGGCATTGGTAATGAAAAACACGGGGTCGGAATACAACACCATGTTGGGCAATTTTTCGGCAGCCAAGGGTGAGTTGAGACTTTTGAATGTGAGTGCCGGAATAGGAGGAAGGTCATATTTGTCGTATCAGAAGGTTCCCGGTCGGCTACAGGAATTCTGTCAATGGCTCAATGCCGAGCGGAAACACCTGCACGAAGAGGACATTGAAGCGGTATATGACTTGAGTTTCGAAGCCCACTACAGGCTTGTGAATATTCATCCTTGGGCCGATGGTAATGGTCGTATGAGCCGACTGGTGATGAATATGATTCAGTACGAGTTTGGCGTGGTGCCGTCGATAGTGAAAAAGGAGAAACGAAAGCAATACATCAGCTCTCTTGAACAAAGCGAAGAAGCAGAAGACTCAAAGAATTTCAAGACCTTCATGCTCCAGCATCATTGCGACAACCTGCTGAAACAAATTGAGGAGTACAAGCATAGCATGGGCGATGAAATCCATAGTGCCAAATCTGACAGCACTTTGGATGGCACTATGGCACTAAGGATTATAGACGCCTTACGCGCCAAGCCGTCAGCCACGATGGACAATCTGTCCAATACTCTGGGAATAGCCAGAAGGACGCTGGTACGATATATGAACAAGTTGCAGGAAGACAACAAGATAAAACGAGTGGGTGGCAGACGATACGGACATTGGGAAATCATAGAGGGGGACAATGAATGATCCATTCGCAAGAACGTAGGAATCTTGTCTATTCCAGGTCGCTGCATAGTGCCATGAATCGGAAGAAAAGAGGTCGGTTATGCAAAGACTATTGACAACCCTTGTCAGCCAAGCCGACGGCAAACCACGGTGACCTCTCGGCGATCCCCTGGTGGTACCCCTTCTTCGATCCTTCTATGTGGGTTCTTCGTGCCTTCTTTGCCGCAATAACGTAACACTTGAGAATCAACACATTACGCAAGTTACCCATAAACAATCGCAACTTCCTGATTTTCACCCTATAGCCCTGCCGTCCTTTCGACGGTCCTTCGGCGATCCTTCGGCGGTCTCTCGGCGGTCTCTCGGCGACCATTTTATAACAGCATTACTTTTTTTCGATTTTCACGTTTTTGATTTTATCACACGCGCGATATTTTTATTTTGTCAATTAAATTATTCTTCGTATCTTTGCAATATTAAAGCCATGTTTTGTACTTTATCGAAAGTATTGATATTATGAGTAATTATAGATTCAGACTAAACAATTATCATGCAATATCATCAGCTGACATTGCCATTGACGGCTTGACGGTATTGTCTGGGGTAAATGGTTGCGGGAAAAGCACCATATCCCGTTGGCTGTATTATTTGGTCAATGGCGCTCAACGATATGATAATTTTGTCTATAAAAGGTTTATCAATGAGCTGTTGGCATACTGTCGAGAATACGAGAGGGCTCGGCATGAAATGAATATTGATTACACTACCCATTCCGATATAAATCTGCAAAGTGGCACCGAGAAAAACGCATACCGTTCTCCATATATGTTTCGAAGGTTTGAATTGAAGGATAAATACAATGAAGAAGGTGCTGAACTTACTATTGAATATTATAAAAAGTTTGTTGACGATTTTTCCAACACATTAGATAGCTTTCTTGCCGGGAATGCTTCGGACACCACTAAAAAACGAGTGTTGCGTTACCTCAACAAGGGAGCCGATTTCGATGGAAATGATGTTTTACTTTATAGTTCGGCAGATGATTTTCGAGAGGTTAGCGAAAAAGTTTTGCATGAGGCATTACAAAAACGAGCCCTTGATTTGAAAAGACGACCATTACCCCTTCTTTTCGAATCTGTAAGAGATGAATATGAAGATGAAATAGAAGAACCCACAGATATGGATTTGACAGAAGACGGTGTAAGCATTATAGAAGGGAACAGGCTTGCCGTATTGCTTGGATTGAGAAGAGCCATTTATGTTGACACCCCACTTGCCCTTTGCACCGATGCTTATGGAAATCGTTTTTGGGAGGAGATGAAAACCTACATAGAGACCAAGAATACTGAAATTGATATTGAAGGTAAAAAGTTGTTAAGACGTGTCAAAGACACGTTACAAGGAGAAGTCAGATTTGTCAAATCAGACTCCCCTTTTGACACCGGGGAACTGCATTTCTTCAATGCTGATAATTCCATGGAAATAGGCATTGACGATACTGCAACCGGTTTCAAAACATTCATATACCTTCAACGATTGATAGAAAATGGCCATCTGGATAAAGAAACGCTATTTTTGTTAGACGAACCAGAGGTACACTTGCACCCTCAATGGATAGTGGAATATGCAAAACTACTAGTGCTCCTGCAAAAAAAACTGGGTGTTAGAATAGTGCTTGCCACACATAATCCCGATATGGTTGCTGCCATTCAATCAATAGCAGAGAGAGAAATGATACTTGATCGAACCCATTTCTACATAGCCGAGCCTGAACAGAAAAACCACACATACAACTTTAAAGATTTAGGTTCTGACATCGAAGAAATATTCTCATCGTTCAATATAGCATTGGAAAGGATTGCAATGTATGGGGGAAACAATCTACGATAACGATACAATCCAAAAACACTCGCTTTACTGCCAATGCAAAAACCGGCTGAACGATATCGCAATCCGGGACTATGGAAATGGCAGTTATTTTGATTCCCAAATAGAGTGTCTTGACATGGATACCTACGAGACCTCGATTTGCCATGGGCAGCCTGATTGCACAGTAGATGCAGTAATCGGAATTGCTGAGTGTAACAATAAGCGGAAACACAACTTCCGATTGAAGCTTGTAGAATTGCGACTTGAGTATAAAAGTGCTCGAGGTCTGTCCAAATCAAATATTGAAAGCAAAGTGACACATACTCGAACCTTGCTTGGAGCTGAAATGCCCATTGACCAGCAAAGTGTTTTTGTGTTCAGCGATAATGTGGCTGAACAAGCACGTCATTGGGTAGAGTCGCGCAAGAAAGAGGGGGGCGAGATAAGGTATTTTGTCGTGAACTCATTGTCGGCATTCAACGCCAACATACGTTCGTATGATTCATTGCCGTACTCACCAATCAACCCTTCGGAGATCATTGCTCCAGAATTGGCCAAACTGCTTGATGACAAACAATACCATAACTTTGTTAACCAGTTCCGTTATTGGATGAAGCAGCGGGAATACCATAGATATCGGAATTCTTTTGAATGCCATAATATTGAAAACATTCTTATTGAAGTTTGGAAATACGCATCAGCAAAACCCAAAAACTTTTCCAATGATGATGAAGAGTTGGAATACATGATCTTTGAGGAGGATGTATCCCCATTGATTTCATCATTTACGGCTTGAAGTCTTCGAAGGCAAGAAGAGCGTAAGAATAGTCACACGTACATATCTCGCACTTCCCATATATTTCATCGGTCCGATGCGCGACAACTGTTTCCAATGCGCCTTCGAGCTCCCCGTGGAGATATATGCCTCTGGTTCCACGATGCATGTCTACGCCTGGTTCCAAGCCACCTGCTTCCACCGCGCCACCGGCTCCCGCGCCCAGGTCCGCCCCGACCAAGCCAGCCCCAGCCGCTATCTCGGCACATTCCGTTGCTGACAGTAATTTTTTTCGTGCGAATTATATTTTGCTGTTTTAAATATTCTTCGTATCTTTGCAAATAATTATTACAAAAGTGAAAGATAGAATACTATGCCAGATACAATAACATCATCGCACATCTTTACAAATAGAGATGGCAATACGTTAATAAAAGAATTTGAGGGTGTCTTACAACACAACCCTTTCATTCGTAATCTTGATGCAGTCGTGGGATTTCTGCGCGCATCAGGCTACTTCTCTCTGCGTCCTTTCCTCGACAATATTGCAAAGGTGAGGGTGCTGATTGGTATTGATGTTGACAAATACATCGCCCAATCAGCCCGCCAGGGCAAGCTCTTCTTTGGTGCAGAAGAGGATGTCAAGGAAGAATGCCTCAGAAAGGTGCGCAAGGATATTGAATCCTCCAACTACCGCAAAGAAATAGAAGAAGGTATGTTCCAGATGGTTCAGGACTTGATTGACGGCAAGTTGGAGCTACGGGCACATCCCTCTAAGAAGATTCATGCCAAGATATACGTGCTCTATCCGGATGAGTTCAACCAATACACGCAGGGTATGGCTATCACGGGGTCAAGCAATCTTTCGGGTAACGGTTTGGGCATATCGGAGGAACGCCAGTATGAGTTCAATGTGAAGATGACCCAATACGAGGACGTTCAGTTTGCCAAGGATGAGTTCGAACGTCTATGGAAAGAGGCAGAAGGCTGCGAAATTACTTCAGACGATGTTAAGACCTCCATCGACCGCACCTACCTCAAAGGTGACGTATCTCCCTATGACCTGTACATAAAGATGCTGATGGAGTATTTTTCTGACCGCGTACTGGAAACCGACAATGACGACCCGTTTGACATGCCTGAAGGCTATACAAAATACGACTACCAGATGGATGCCGTCATTGAAGGCTATCAGAAGCTTATCCGCTATGATGGTTTCTTCCTGGCAGATGTTGTGGGTCTCGGAAAGACAGTCATTGCAACTATGATTGCCAAGAAATTCCTTATAGAGAACGGTCGCGACCATACCAAGATTCTTGTGGTCTATCCCCCTGCTGTGGAACAGAACTGGAAAACCACGTTTAAGGACTTTGGCATAGACAAATATGCCAATTTCATCAGCAACGGTAGTCTCTCAAAAATTTTGGACGAAGAAAACTACAACTTCTGGAATGCTGACGAATACGACCTTGTTCTGGTGGACGAGGCACACAAGTTCCGCAGCCATACCACTTCTGCCTTTGAACAACTTCAGGAGATTTGCAAAATGCCTCGCATCGAGACGGGCAACATCCCTGGCTACAAGAAGAAGGTGATGCTTATCTCTGCAACGCCAATGAACAATACTCCCGCTGACCTCTACAACGAGATACTCTTATTTCAAGACCCGCGACACTGCACCATCGACGGCGTTGGCAATCTCACCGCTTTCTTCTCTCCATTGATAAAGGAGTTTAAGAAACTGCGCAATAACCCAGAAGCAGATATCCGCGATTTCAAGCATCTTGCAGAACAGGTACGCGACAGGGTTATCAAGCCACTCACTGTGCGCCGCACCCGAACAGATATTGAAAGTGTTCCCCGCTACAATAAGGATGTGAATGGATTCCCCAAAGTGGAAAGACCCAACGAAAGCCGCTATGAATTGAATGAGCATTTGGCAGACCTCTTTGAACAAGCTATGCAGACCCTCGACAAGCGTCTTACCTACGCCCGCTATCAGGCTATTGCTTATCTCAAACCAGAAGCCTCCAATGGTTTGTACGACAATGCTGAGATTATAAGCCGCAGCTTGGCTGGTATCCGTAAAAATGGATTGGTAAAACGCTTGGAGAGCAGTTTCTATGCATTCCAAGTTTCCATCGACAATTTCAAACAGGCCAACCAGAATATGATTGACATGTTTGAGAACGACAAGGTTTTCATTGCGCCCGACCTTGACATCAATCTCCTTCTGGAATCGGGCTTTACGGAAGAGGAAATTGAAGAGAAACTGAATGCCAAAGCAGAGGATAACCCCAAGAACGCCATCTTCAAAGCTGACGATTTCCGTCCCGAATTCATTGAAATGCTCCGTCAAGATCAAGTGGTTCTGGAACAGATGGTTGCCGACTGGAAGGACATCTCAGATGAGGATGACTCCAAGTTTGCCAAGTTCAACGAATTGCTGAAACACGAGTTGTTCAAGACTGACCGCAACCCAGAGCAGAAGTTGGTTGTGTTTTCAGAATCAGTTGATACGGTGGAGTACCTTGAACGACGCATCAATCGCCCAGATGTACTTGTTATCTCTGCCAAAAACCGCAGCCAGCAGTTCAAGATTATCCGTGAGAATTTTGACGCCAACTACAAAAACAAGCTCAACGAATACAACATCATATTGACAACCGATGTTCTGGCAGAGGGTGTAAACCTTCATCGTTCCAATGTGATTGTTAATTATGACACCCCCTGGAACTCAACGCGTTTGATGCAGCGTATAGGCCGTGTAAACCGCATTGGCTCTGCCTCCAAGCATATCTACAACTATGTGTTCTATCCTTCGAGGGAAGGAAACCGCGAAATCAATCTCAATCAGATTGCCGTCAGCAAGATTCAGACTTTTCACAGCACCTTTGGTGAGGACAATCAGATTTATTCTCAGGAAGAGATTCTAGATCGTAACCTCAGTAAGTTGTTTGATGAAGCAATGAAGGAACAAAAAAAGGACTTCAACAAAGAGATTCCCTTCTACGAAGAGCTGCGCACACTCTATCATACCAACCGCAGGGAATACAATCGTATTGCCAAGTTGCCGCTCCGCAGCCGCACCGGACGTGAGGCAAGAACCGTGGAAGGCGTAACCTTGTCGGGCGACACATTGGTGTTCTTTAAAACCAACTTCCGCAAGGTGTTCTTCCTGGTATCAGAGAACGCAGAGGAGATTTCAGTCCTCGATGCCCTGAACTTCTTCAAGGCAGCAAAAGAGGAGCCAGCAGTCCTCCGTATCGACGAGCATCACAATCATGTGGAAAAGGCTCTGCAAAAGTTCAGGATGATTCAAGACGAGGAAATACTGACACAAGAAACCACAGCGGAGGATTCCGGCAACATGGGTGCGCAGGTCAGCACAGCCATCAACTTGCTAAACAATTTTATGCGTGAGATTGACGACAACGACCTCTACCTGAAGGTGGCTCAGTTGAAGACTCTTGCAGAGCGAGGCGTTATCACCTACATTGCCAAGCGTCTGCAACGCATCCAGAAAGACCTGAGGCGCACTAGTGGCAAAGCGCGTATGACCCACGATGAAGCCCTTGCCGAGATTATCGAAATGGCCAAGAAGTATGCACCATATTATATGGCAGAAGAGTCGCTCCTGAATGAGCAGGAAGGCGATGCCGAAATTATATTATCCGAGAGTTTCCAGAAATAAAATAGCCCTATGAATTACAAAGAAGTCATTGAGTCGAAATACAATCGTGAAGCCTGGCAGCAACTCCTTCACGACATTTTCTTGAGTAAGGTCACGTTCTACAACCGTCCGTCTGCTGTTCATGTCAGTAGTCGTCTGGCCAAAGAGGCTTTGAATCTGGGACGCATCTCCTTGTCTGATGGTGAATCCATTGCCGTCTATGAGGTGGAACTTACCGACAAGGTGGATATTGAGCGCAATCGCAGGGGCATCCGCGACATGCTCACATCCGATTGGAGGAATATGGGGTATGCCGGAGCATTTATGTTCTGCTACCGCAAGAACGAAAGCGTGCTGCGTTTCTCATACGTAAGCGAGACGTGGGGCTTCAACAAACAGGGCGAATACGAGAAAATCTCTACCGACACCAAGCGTTATACCTATCTGCTTGGTGAGGGGCGCGGATGCCGCACGGCCATCGAGCAGTTTGGAGTCTTGAAAAACAGCAAGCAGTCGCTGAGCGACATTACAGCAGCATTCTCTGTCGAGGCTCTCACCAAACAGTTCTACAAGGATCTGTTCGAGTGGTACCAATGGGCTGTCGATGACTCTTCGAATGTCACCTTCCCCAACAATACCGTTACCGAGGAGGATGACAAAGACGACATCGAGAAGAAGATTATCCGCATGATAACCCGCATCATGTTCGTCTGGTTTATCAAGCAGAAGGATTTGGTGCCCAATCGCATCTTTGATATTGATTTCCTTTCCACTATCTTGAAAAACTTTGACCCCTATAGCCCTACAGAGGGCAACTACTATAATGCCATCCTGCAGAACCTGTTTTTTGCCACTTTGAACCGTGCTATCAAGGACGAAGACGGAAATACACGCAAGTTTGCCACCTCAAAGACTCGCGATGTGAAGACTCTCTATCGCTATGCGGAAATGTTTTCTATCAGCGAGCAGGAGGTCATCAATCTGTTTGCAGAAGTGCCTTTCCTGAATGGTGGACTGTTCGAGTGTCTGGACAAGACTCGCTACAGCGATGGCGTAGAGCAATGCTATAATTTTGATGGCTTTAGCCGCAACGCCCTGCGCTTTGCTGACGGGCGCTTCAAGCATCGTGCTATCGTACCTAATAACTTGTTCTTTGAGCCTGAGAAGGGGTTGATTTCCATTCTTGGCCGCTATAATTTCACCATAGAGGAAAACTCTCCAGAAGAGCAGCAGGTTGCTCTTGACCCGGAACTGTTGGGTAAGGTGTTCGAGAACCTTTTGGGTGCATATAACCCTGAGACAAAAGAGACTGCTCGCAATCAGAGCGGCTCGTTCTATACTCCCCGTGAAATTGTGAACTACATGGTCGATGAAAGCCTTATTGCCTATCTGGGTGACAATGCCTTTGTCCGTTCTCTTTTCCGTAACGACTTCTCATATGACAAGACCAAAGCAGAAGATTACCGTAAGGTTGCAGATAAGCTGAAGGCAATCAAGGTGCTTGACCCAGCCTGTGGTTCTGGCGCTTTCCCTATGGGATTGCTGAACAGGATGATTGACATCCTGGAACGTATCTCACCTGATGAGAGCATCTACGACCTCAAACTATCAATCATTGAGAATTGTCTTTACGGCAGCGACATCCAGAGCATTGCTGCACAAATCACCAAACTGCGTTTCTTTATTTCTCTGATATGCGACTGCGAGAAGGATGCCTCAAAGCCCAACTTTGGCATACCGACTCTCCCGAACCTTGAGACCAAATTCGTGTCAGCCAATTCTCTGATAGCGAAGAAGAAGAAAGCCCTTCAAGGTAACCTGTTTGAGAATCCGGAGATAGAACCGACCAAGGTTGAACTCCAGCAGATACGCCACAAACATTTCTCTGCCAAGTCTGCATCTACCAAACATCGTTTGAGAGAGAAAGACCAGATTTTGCGTGAGAAACTGGCAAAGTTGCTGTCGGATGACGATAACTTTGCCCCGGAGGATGCCAAGCAACTGGCAGCATGGAATCCATACGACCAAAATGCCGTCAGTCCGTTCTTTGACCCGGAATGGATGTTCGGTGTGGCAGACGGATTTGATATTGTCATTGGCAATCCACCGTACATTCAGCTTCAGAACAATGGCGGTGAACTGGCACAGATGTATGAAGGTTGTGGCTATTCAACTTTTGCACGTACAGGTGATATCTACTGCCTGTTCTATGAGCGTGGATGGCAATTGTTGAAAAAGGACGGTCATCTGTGCTACATTACATCCAACAAGTGGATGCGTGCTGGATATGGTGAGAAGACAAGAGAGTTCTTTGCCAATAAGACCAATCCCATGAAGCTGATAGACTTCGCTGGAGTAAAGATTTTCGAGAGTGCAACAGTTGATACCAACATCCTCCTTTTCGCCAAGTCAAACAACCAGCACGAAACTGTCTGTGCTGTCACCAACAAACAGAATAAAGATAGCGTTAAGAATTTGAGCGATTTCGTTCAGCAGCAGAACTCAATTTGCGATTTCGCCACATCCGATAGTTGGGTCATTCTTTCTCCGATTGAGCAAAGCATCAAAAGGAAGATAGAGGCTGTTGGTACACCACTTAAAGATTGGGACATCAACATTTATCGAGGCGTGCTCACGGGTTGTAACGAAGCTTTCATAATCAATTCTAAAAAACGTGATGAAATTCTGGCGAACTGTCAAACAGAGGATGAACGACAAAGAACGGCAGAACTTATTCGACCGATTCTTAGAGGCCGCGACATTAAGAGGTACGGATATGACTGGGCTAATTTGTGGTTAATTGCCACCTTCCCATCTCGCCACTACGACATTGACAAATATCCATCTATCAAACAATACCTCTTATCGTTTGGCATAGAAAGACTGGAGCAAACAGGCAAAACACATGTTGTCAACGGCGAGAAGATAAAAGCACGTAAAAAGACCAATAACAAGTGGTTTGAAACACAAGATAGTATCAGCTATTGGGACGTTTTCTTGCGTATTTATTGCAAACCAACCCGTTTATACACAATAAACCCGACTACGAATGCTCCCAAAAAACCAATAACAAGAGATGTTCCAAGGGCATCCGTTACTTTAAGTTGAGTATTCCTTGGAATTGATTCCAATTTCTTTACAGAAGAATTCTCACCGCATAATGTCTCATAGTTTTTTGCGAGGGAAGTCTCACATCCAACAATAGACACATCCGAAACAAAGGCTACACCATTGCGAACATTTGGCTTATACGACACAGAATAGTTTAGCGTATTTTCATCATCCTTCATAAAACGGTATGAATCAATTATCACATAATCATTAGTCAACTTCGTCCCATACCCCGCGGACTTCGAAAAAGATGTTGCTTCAACCTGGAGAAGGTTCTTTGAATCCGTACTACTCCCTGACTGAAAATACCCTTGTTTTTCTAATTCATTTTTAACACCCAAAACAGCATCATCGAAATCTTTCTTCGAGACAACCTGATAGGAAACAGAACAACTCGACAGGATTATTCCTGATAACAGGAACAATGGCATAAAGATTCTTAGTTGTTTCATTTTTTCTGATTTTAATAACGTTATAAAAATTTATCTTTTTCGAGCCTTGATTTCCAGTGAACTTGAGTTCCTGTTAGAATACATCTTCAAATGTGCCTCGTTTCCCGATACACTATAAATATCATAGCGATAGTATTCTGCACCGTTGACATAAGTAAAAATAGTATTGTCATTTATAGTATATGTGCCACTACCATTCCCAAAATAGCCTGTACCATAATAAGTACCATCGTCATGGAACGTTATACTAAATTGAAAATCATTGTAGTATGAACTGGTTATATCAACCCATCCACTACTCAATTTAACAGCAATACCATCCCACGTACCAATCATTTTGTCCTTGTACGGAGATTCATCTTTACCGCAGCTTGCAAAAAGCAACACCGCCGAGGCAAACATAAGGATCAATAATCTGTGTTTTTTCATTGTGTGGTGATTTTATAAGTTATTGTGCATTATTGCCAAATGAAAAAGGTACAAGCCTTTCCATCTGCCTTACTGGTTCACCACAAACCACCTACAAACATGGACACTTGTACCTATAGAAAGCACAAAAATCCCAATAATGTAGGTGATGGCTCAAATTATCTTCAAGGTGGTGATTTGTAAGGCAATTGAGTTCTTCTACCGTCATAGCCATAACACTCGGCAATGACGGTGCAAAGATACACACTTTTCCCGATGTGGCCAAATTTATTTTGCCATTTCGATGAAAAGTTGTATTTTTGCATGGATTTTAATTCCTAATAATTGACGGGTATTAACGTTAAATAAAGAGACTATGACAAAATACATCGGCGCACATGTGAGCGCATCTGGAGGCGTGGGCAACGCCATCCTCAATGCCGAAGCCATCGGGGCCAACGCCTTCGCACTGTTTACACGCAACCAGCGCAGCTGGGTGAGCAAGCCATTGCCGCAGCTTGAGATCGACGGCTTCAAGGCTTTACTTATAGACCGCGGCTTCCGGCCCGAGATGGTGCTGCCGCACGACAGCTACCTCATCAACCTCGGCTCGCCCGACGAGGATACGCTGCAGAAGAGCCGTGCCGCTTTCCTCGACGAGATGCAGCGCGCACAGCAGCTGGGGCTGACGATGCTGAACTTCCACCCGGGCTGCCATCTCAACAAGATTAGCGAGGAGGAATGCCTGGACCAGATAGCCCGCGAGATTAACCTGGCCCTCAGCAAAACCGAGGGCGTCACGGCCGTGATAGAGAACACTGCCGGGCAGGGCACCAACCTGGGCTGGAAGTTCGAGCACATAGCCCGCATCATCGAGGGCGTGGTCGACAAAAGCCGCGTAGGGGTCTGCATCGACACCTGCCACACGCTGGCGGCGGGCTATGACCTGAGCACCGAGATGGGCTACCAGTTCTGCTTCGACGAGTTCGAGCGTGTGGTGGGCTTCAAGTACCTGCGCGCCGTGCACCTCAACGACAGCAAGAAGGGAGCCGGCAGCCATGTGGACCGCCACGAGGTGCTGGGCGAGGGTGCTATGGGCAAGGAGTTCTTCGCCCGCCTGATGCACGATCCGCGTTTCGACGACATGCCCATCATCCTCGAGACCCCCGACCCCATGCGCTGGGCCGACGAGATCAAATGGCTCCGTAGCCTATGAAGACCCGCCACATACTTCTGACAGCCATGCTGCTGTGCGCCGCCTGTGGTTCACGCCACGAGACATACCAACTTGACACCACACTGACGACGACGGAAGACAGTGTGTCGTTTGACATAATTTTCGACATCCACATGCGCAACATTATGGCCGTATGGGTGGACTCCACCGGCGCCCTCAGCCTCAACCATGATTACATCAACACTCCACCGCCACCTCCGCCACCGGGAGAGGAATATGAATACGAGGACGACCGTGTGCCCACCGACCTCGGCCAGCTGCGCGAAAAGGTGAAACGTTTTCTCGCCAACAGCGACGACGCCAACGACCTGCCACAGAAACGTATAGAGGACATCCCCTTGCTGGGCGAGCGTCCCGTCAGCATGGGGCTTGTGGTGCTGCACACCCTGGAGGGTGCCCCGGAGGCAACCGTTGACAGTGTGCGCCACGAGATTGCCGCCGCCATCATCGAGCTGCGCGACTCCCTCTCGCTGCAACTCTTCGGCCTCTGTTACGGCGACCTCCCCTCCGACAAGGCCGACGCCATTTGTGCCGCCATACCGACATCGGTATACTATTCCACCATCAACCGTTTCTACAAAATTGCCAGCGATGATTAACAAAATCTCCATACTGCTGTCGACACTTCTCCTCCTCGCCGCCTGCAGAAGCCCGCAAGGGATGTACGACCTCGAATACTTCATCGACGAACACAAACCCTTCGAGGAAATCGGCTACGAGCAGCTGCCCGAAGCCGCACGCGCTTTCCACGACCGATGCCACACGCCCGACGACATCGAGGAAATCTATTGCGGCTACCTCGAGGACAGCGGCAAGAAAGCCTACGGCATCAACTTTCGCGACGGCAGCAACATGCTCTTCGACAAGAACGGCCGCTGCCTGCTGATGGTAAACATCCGCGACGGCCTCCCC
This sequence comes from uncultured Bacteroidales bacterium, assembly GCA_937884485.1. Taxonomy (GTDB): domain Bacteria; phylum Bacteroidota; class Bacteroidia; order Bacteroidales; family P3; genus Colimorpha. The sequence goes on along the minus strand of CALGCG010000056.1, from coordinate 14,771 downwards.
CGTTGCTGGACCAACCAAATACCCATCTACAACGTCCTCTACAGCGCCATCGAAAAAGAGATGGCCCAGATGACAGACAAGCCCTGGGAGGTCCGCATCCTCGAAGTGCACCGCGACGGCTACCTCGTCAAAACCGGCCAGGGGGTTGACATCACCCTTTTCTTCTTCGACAAACGCGGACGACTGAAAGACGTCGGCATCGAAATATAAAACAACAGAACAAAAATGAAATACTATATTGTTGACGCCTTCACAGACAAGCCCTTCGGAGGCAACACCGCCGGCGTGGTGCTGCTGGAAAGCGACACCTTCCCCACCGACAATCTGATGCAGGCCATTGCTGCCGAGCTGCGCTACTCGGAGACAGCCTTTGTCCGCCGCGACGGCGATAGCCGCTACACGGTGCGCTACTTCACCCCCAAAGGCGAGGTGGAGCTCTGCGGACACGCCACCATCGCCACCTTCTCCCTGCTACACCAGCTGGGGCTGGCCTCCGGTCCCTGCCGATGCAAAACCCTGGCGGGAGACCTCGAGGTGGAGGCCGCAGAGAGGGTGATGATGCAGATGGCCACGCCGCGCATCGTCGGCACCCTGTCATCGTCCGAGGCCGAGGAAGCATATCGTGCCGTGGGCCTTGAAGGCTACCGCCCCACCCTGCCCGTACAAATTGCCTATTCGGGCCTTGCCGACGTGATGCTGCCCATGCCATCGGTCGAAGTCCTGAACGCCCTGCAGCCCGACATGGAGGCCGTCTGCATGCTGACACAACGACTCGATACCGTCAGCATCCATCCCTTCGCCCTCGCAGATGACAGCCACACCGCCCACGTGCGCGACTTCGCCCCCGCCTACGGAGTGCCCGAGGAAAGCGCCACCGGCACCGCCAACGCCGCCCTTACCCACTACCTTGCCTCCAACGGGCTCATATCAGCAGGCGACCACTCCTTCCTTCAAGGCGAGACCATGGGGCGCCCCTCCGTCGTCGCCACACAGCTGTCCTCCGACGGCAGCATCCGCGTCGGCGGCACCGCCGCCATCGTCGCCGAAGGAATACTGAAAATATAGCCTCCAGCCCATTTCAGCAGCATTGAAGGAACATTATTCGTCTAAAAAATAATTTTCCCATATCAAGGAAAAAGCGTATCTTTGCCATTCGTAAAGAATGAAACAGATGCGCCTCAAGAAGTTGATATTGTTGATGCTCGCCCTTGTATGGTTGGTACCGTGCAAGGCCGAAACACAACATCTGTCCACCGCCAAGCTCATGGACAAGACCTATGCTGAGCGTCCACAATGGAGCGACATAGGCATGTACGACCTGCTGGCGGCTCCTGGCACGACTTCTCTGACACCTCCTTCGACGGTTCGCACTGTGCCGAACACCTCCTCGGCAACAGCAACAACTGAAGAAGTCCATCATCGGATGTATGGCTCGTCCGCCGTCAGACTTTTACGGTATCATACCTACATCCATAGAGGCTACATCTATCTGTTGCGCTGTCTCAGGCTCTGATTAACCGTATTCTTTCAATACTTATGGGGACGTGAAACGCCACGACTCCCCCTTGCTCATTTATTATATTTCAATGGCACACTCGCACATGGTGTGTCAGCATGTCAATTATTATAACAACCAATGGAATACATCAGAAAATCAATCTATACCCAGCCTGAGATCCGCCGCACGCTATTGCCCCTCTGGTCGGCGTGGGCACTGACGGCTGTCGGTGCCGTGTGCGGCGTCGTTTACTTCATGGTGCCCGACCTGTCGACCGGTGGCGCATCGGCCTTGGTAGGCGGTGTACTTGCAGGAGCCTGCAGCCTGCTGCTGACCCTCTGCTACTACCTTTTCGGAGACTCGCGCCGTCCCTACAGCCGCCAGCTGCATGCCGTGCTGGAACCCACCTATGCGTACTACTCCAATTCGATGCAGCAGGCAGTGACCGACACTCTCCTGTCGCACGACGAGCAGGCACTCGAGCACATCAAACGGCAGGCAACCCCAGAGCTGGCGCTGGTGCGCTACAGCGACAAAGAGGAGCGCATCTACTACTCACAACTTACACGTGTCGACGGAAATAAATACATTCCGCTGACAGAAATCATTATCAACAAAACAAAATAGAAAACACAATGGAAAACATACAAACAATCGAAGAACACATCGCCGCCGAGATGGGTGGCAAAATCATCCGTAAACGCAACTCGCCTGCAATCCCTCTATTGGTGTTAGCCGTGGGCATAGGACTAATCATTTTGCTGACACAGGCGCACCTCAGCGACGCACTGTCGTCGGCCTGCCTCACCGTGGGACTCATCTCTACGGCCCTGGGGGTCATCCTCACTGCCATGAACCTCAGCGGAGCACTCTGCCACTACCAGTATGTGAGCACCGGCAGCCGTATGAAGAACCACAAAGTCTACCTCTCGGCCGACGACTACCGCAAGGTTCTGGACACCCTGTCGACAGGCAATCTTTCGTCCTTCACCGACCTCCATCCCGTAGCCGGCAGCAACAGTGCTCTGCACATTTTAGTCTGCAAAGATGACTCCATCGCCCTCGTGCAGCCTCTGCGCGACGAGTGCGGACATCTCATGCCCGACGCACCTGTCAAGTGTCTTGTTGGCACAGAAGTTGCACACATCAAATCGTTATGCAGATAGAACTCATCTTACTGGTCCTTTCGACCTTATTCTTCGCCAGCATCCTGGCAGGCAAGGCGGGCAGCCGTTTCGGCGTGCCCGCCCTGCTCCTTTTTCTCGGTGTGGGCATGCTCTTCGGCAGCGACGGCCTCGGCATCCACTTCGACAACATCAAGGTGGCGCAGATGGTAGGCACCGTGGCCCTCAGCGCCATCCTATTCTCCGGCGGCCTCGACACCAAGGTCTCCGACATCAAGCCTGTCCTCGGTCCCGGCGTGATGCTGGCCACCGTGGGTGTACTACTCACCGCCGTGGCCACAGGTGTCGTACTCTACTTCTTGGTCGACCACCGGCTGGACGTGAGCCTCATGGGCTGCCTGCTGCTGGCCGCCACCATGAGCAGCACCGACTCAGCCTCGGTCTTCTCAATACTACGTGGCAAAGGACTCAACCTCAAGCACAACCTGCGTCCCACGCTGGAGCTGGAGAGTGGCGCCAACGACCCGATGGCCTACGTGCTGGTGCTCACCTTCATCAGCCTCGTGCAGCAGGGCGGCAGCCCGCAGTGGGGCAGTGCCATAGCGATGCTCGCCGTGCAGCTGGCTGTCGGCGCCGTGGCCGGATGGTTTTTCGGACGCGCCATCGTGTGGATTGTCAACAAGATTAATATAGACAATGTATCACTCTATCCAATCCTCATTCTGGCAGGTTCCTTCTTTGTCTTCGCCGCCACCTTCTACATCAAGGGCAACAGCTATCTGGCCGTCTACATCGCCGGACTGGTGGTGGGCAACAGCAAATTTGTCCATCGCCGCTCGACGCGCAACTTCTTCGACGGCATCACCTGGCTGGCGCAGCTCTCTATGTTCCTCACCCTCGGACTGCTCGTCAACCCGTCGGAGCTGAAGGAGGTGCTGGTGCCGGGCCTCGTCATCAGCTTTGTCATGATTTTTGTCAGCCGCCCGCTGAGTGTCTTCGCCTCGCTGGCGCCCTTCCGCCGCTACACCCTCAAAGACCGCCTCTTCGTCTCGTGGGTGGGCTTGCGTGGCGCCGTGCCCATCATCTTCGCCATCACCTGCCGCGCAGCATGTCTTCCCCACGGCGACGCCATGTTCAACATCGTCTTCCTCTGCACATTGGTGAGCCTCGTGGTGCAGGGCACCTCGCTGCCACTGATGGCCCGCAGGCTGGGTGTGAGCGAGCCGCCGGAGAAGAGCAACCGCACTGCTTCGGCCGACTTCGACATCGACTTCCCCGAGGAGATAAAGTCCTCGGCCTCCGAGATTGAAATCACCGAGCCCATGCTTGCCGACGGCAGCCACCTGATGGACCTCCGCCTGCCGGAGAAGACCCTCGCCATCATGGTGAAGCGCGGCGAGAGCTACTTCGTGCCCACTGGCCGCACCATGCTCCATCCGGGCGACCGACTGATGCTCCTTAGCGACAACCAGCAGGGCCTCGACGACACCCTGCAGCGCCTCGACATCGGCACCGACGCCATGCCCGACGCCACACCCAAACGCAAGTGGTACACCGTCTTCTTCGACGACGTCGACTGACACAGAGCAACAATCTTTTGGCCACGTCGGGAAAAAGTCGTACCTTTGCAGCCGAAAATACGAATAACAGAATGGCCTACCAGCAGCAGATTGCTAATCAAAATAAAGAAACATCTTCACAATTAGAATAATATGACCCCAAAACTCCACCCCGACACGCTTCCCTTCCTGCGGGAGCTGATGATGAACAACAACCGCGAATGGTTCAACGCACATAAACCCCACTGGCTGGAAATCAAGGCCGCCTTCGACAACTTCACCCAGGGCCTCATCGACGAGATGACGAAGTACGACGACACCCTCGTCGGCCTCACGGCCAAGAACAGCGTCTACCGCATCTACCGCGACACGCGCTTCTCGCCGGACAAGACGCCCTACAAGACCCACGTCTCGTGCTTCCTCTCCTCGTGGGGGCCCAAGAACAGCGGCGTGCCGGGCTACTACTTCCAGATCGGCGCCGAGGAAGCCTACGGTCTCACCGGCACATGCAACCTCGGCGGCGGCATCTTCATGCCCACGCCCGAAGCCCTCAACGCCATCCGCCAGGAGATATTCTACTGTCCCGACGAGTTCCTCTCCATCATGAACGAGCCCTCCTACAAGAAATATTTCGGCACGGAGTTCTTCACCATCAAGAAACTGCAGCGCGTGCCCAAGGGCTACCCGACAGACTGGGAGCATGCCGACCTGCTGAAATACAAGGACTACTGCACCTCCTACACCATGCCCGACAAGATGCTCACCAGCCCGAAACTCTTCGACGAGGTAATCAAAGTGTGGCGTGTCAGCGTGCCGCTGAACCGTTTCATCCAGCGTGCGATGGAAGACATTAGAAAATGAAAATATAAAGGGGCGACAGTTTCTATCTGTCGCCCCTTTTACATTTTAGATTTCTATACTTACTTTTCCCCACGATAGGACTCACGGACCTCCATGCGTATCTTCTCGTCAGAGATGATGCGCTGACGGTGTTTCATTCCGGAATCGCCCAAAGCTATAAGCATCAGCAGTGCGAAGAGCGGTGTCATCACAATGGAGAGCATATACCACAGCACATTGCTGCGGCCCTTATCCTTGGCCACATAGGCCACGCCCATTGGCAACACAAACAGGTAGAGCACCACCGCAAAGACCGTCAGCGACTGTTGCACATCGAGTGCACCCTGGGACAAAGTGCCAGCCAACACAAGTACCAAGGCCACAGGGGCCAATATGCGCACCAAGAAAGCATAAAAAACACGGAACCAGGGTGTAGGCAAGGTACCATGATTCGACAGTTCGTCGTATATGACATTCTTTTTCATATACCAACCGAAGAATATAATCGTCAGCAACGCGCATATCGGGGGCAGATATGAACCCGTTAGTTTGTCGAGCCAGTCGAAGAAAGTCATGCCTGTCAGCCTGAATGAACTGAGGATGCCGCCGTCGAACGAGAAGGCCGCCAGCACAGCCACCAGGGCCGTGGCAACAGAAATCACGATGGCCGACGTGCGACGGTTACGACCATAGTCAGAGCCCGAGGCCGTCAATGCCTCAAGCAGAGAGATGGCCGACGTCAGCGCCGCCACTGCCAGCAGCAGGAAGAAGGCACCGCCAAAGACGATGCTGCCCAGTTTACCCATTGAGTTGAACACCACGGGCAGCACATTGAACACCAGTCCAGGGCCGCCGGCAGGGTCCTGGCCGCAGGAGAAGACCGCCGGGAAAATGGCCACACCAGCCAGCACGGCAATAGCCGTATCGCAGACAGTGATCCACATGGCACTCTTGAAAAGGTTGTCGTTCTTCGGGATATAACTTCCATAGACAATCATCACACCCATACCCACCGACAGCGAGAACAGCGCCTGGCCCAGGATGGCCAGCACACCCTCCCAGGTAAGGAGCGAGAAGTCGGGGTGGAACAGGTAGTGAAGTCCTTTCGAGGCGCCAGGCAACGTCAGCGAGCGCACACACAGCAGCAGTACCAGCACCAGCAGCACCGGCATCAGCACCTTTGAAACCTTCTCGATACCGTTCTGCACGCCGCCGAGAATCACCAGCAGCGTCAGTGCCAAAAATATCAACAGGCACACCACAGGCGCCACCGACGAGGAGGCAAAGCCCGCAAAATGAGCCGCGAAGTCGCTACCCGCAAGCGAATAGAGACTGCCCGTAACTGACTCCCAGAAGTAGTTCAGCGTCCAACCGGAGATAACCAAATAGATGGATAGAATCAAAAAACATGTGACGAGGCCCAGCAGACCCACATAGCGCCATAGCGTACGCCGCGGCTGCATGGAGGCATAGGCTTTCATCGGAGTGTGACCCGTGCGACGGCCGATGACCAGCTCGCTCAACAGCAGCGTCATGCCGATGAAGAACACAAAGAAAAGGTAGAGTATGATAGCCGCTCCGCCACCATACTTGCCACAAATGTAAGGGAAACGCCAAATATTGCCCAGCCCGATGGCCGAACCCGCCGCAGCCATGATGGCTCCGAAGGAGGAGGAAAAACCGGAGTTGTTGTTTGCCATAGTGTCTTTTTGTTAAAAAAGGAAAAAGGAGACGCGCCACAGGAGCACGTCTCCTTATAATTTAGTTTTATTCGTTATTCAGCCTTGATATTGGGTTGTTCGAGGCCGAGGTTCTTCTTCTTGTCGACAGCCTTCAGATAGATGGCTATGAGGCCGGCTGCAACGCCGAGGCAGGCAAACATGACCAGCGGAACACTGTGGTCAAGCTCGGTGGCAGGAGTGCCTTCGGGGTTGGTGTTGTTCAGAATCTTGCCATAGAGCAGCGGGAAGAGCCAGAGACCGATGTTCTGAATCCAGAAGATCAGAGCATAGGCAGAACCGATAATCTTCTCGTCAACCAGTTTGGGGACCGAGGGCCACAGGGCAGCGGGCACCAGCGAGAAGGAGGCGCCGAGCACAAGGATGGTCAGGTAGGCCACCATGACACCCGCAACGGGGCTGGTCTTGAACTGCGGCAGAATGAAGGCGAAAGTCAGATGGCAGACCACCAGCAGGATGGAGCCAATCATCAACATGGAAGCGGCCTTACCTTTGGTGTCGACATAGTTGCCGAGGATGGGAGTGATGGCCACAGCCAGCAGCGGGAACACGGCGAAGATGGACTCTTCGGTGCCGCGCATGTAGCCCATGTAGCAGTAGACAATCAAGGCCACAACGGCCAGACCCATCAGACCATATTTCATGTTTTTGTTCTTCTTCATGAAGTTGCTCGAGAACGAGGCAGCTGCCACGACAAGCATGATGATGTACTGCACGATGGTAGCCGACGGACTTGCCCAGAACGAGCCTTCGGGAGCAGGAGTGAGCGTCAGGTCGCACTGCAACATGTTGACGGCATATTTCTGGAAGGGGAAGATGGCACTATAATAGAGCACGCAGAGCAGGGCCACCAGCCAGAATCCGAGGCTGGAGAGGATCTTGCCCAGGTCGCGAATCTTGAATGGGTCGTCTTTTTCCTCAGCCTCGCCGGTCTGAGCGTCGAGTTTCTTGTCCATGAAGAAATAGACGATGAACATGATGAGGGCGATGCAGAGGAGCACCACGCCGAAAGCCACCGAACGGCTCACGTTGACGCTGCCACCAAGATGGGCGAAGAAGGGGGAGAAAATCATGCAGGTGGCCACACCCAGACGGGCCAGAGCCATCTCGCTGCCCATAGCCATGGCAGTTTCGCGGCCTTTGAACCACTTGACGATTCCGCGGCTCACGGTGATGCCTGCCATCTCGCAGCCGCAACCGAAAATCATGAAGCCACATGCAGCCAGCTTGGCCGATGCGGGCATGCCGCGATAGAAGGGAGAGACGCCAAGCTCGTCAAAAAGTGGAATGTAGTTCAGATTGTTGGTGAACCAGTTGTAGAGAGCCGTATGGTTACCCATCTCGTCGACACCGATGAACGACTCGCTGATGGCGAAATATTTAATGATACCACCCACCAGCATCACGGCGCCCGAAAGCACAGCGGTGAAACGCACACCCATCTTGTCGAGAATGATACCGGCGAAGATGAGGAAGAACACAAAGACATTGAGGAACACCTCAGAGCCCTGCATCGTGCCAAAGGCCAAACTGTCCCAGCCGCGTGTATCCTGCATCAGGTCCTTGATAGGCGACAAAATGTCCATAAATACATAGCTGCAGAACATGGCCAACGCCAGCAGCAGCAACGCTGTCCAACGCATTCCTGCGCTGTCTCTCAGTGTTTTGATACTTGTTTGTGTCATACTATTATTGTTTAATTATACATTCCAAACGGATTTGCAAAAATACAAAATAATTATGACATACAACAGAACAAATGAAAAAAAATATAAAATAGTTCGTTTTCGGGTTCCAAGGTATGATTTTTTGTTAAAAGCGGCATTGTTGTGTATGTGTGTGTCACAACGGACGGGAGACTGCGCGAAAGCGTTAAAAAAACATAAAAAAAGATACCCCCTGTAGTATTTTGGCAAAAACAACGTTATAATAATAGTATGAAAAAATTTTTCGCCATATTATGCCTGCTGTTGGCCGTCAGTCTGACAGCCCCGGCGCAGAACAGCCAGTTGACCCTCCGCAAGGGTGACTACCGGATGGATGGGGATCTCGTCGTCACCAACGACAGCATCCTGCAACGTCTTCGCAACGAGCGCTTTGAAACCATCCGCATGGAGACGCCACACAATGGTTTCAAACTGTTGAAATCCCATTATTGGAGGGGGCCGAGCGAGGAGCCAGCCGATTGCGACGGTACGTTCGTCGTGGAAAAGGACGGCCTCGCATGGCTTCGCGACGGCAACCGCATGTCCATCTACCGGCGTTGGGAGCCCGACTACTTGTTCCGGAACGCAAAGAAGATGATAGCGGCTGACGTCCGACTGACCGACATCGGCATGTACTATCCTCGTGGCGAGGACGATACCGCCGCCACTCATCCCTACCCTGCCACAGCCATCGGCTTCGACTATGCCGACGATGATTACTACATTCCCATCAGCGACAGCATACATTGGAGGTTCGACAAGATAACGCTTCGCGACAGCGTACACCTCACCATCAGCATCCAGCGGGACCGACGAGGCCCCCACGGCGAAAGTCCCTACACCGAGGTGGTGGCCTTGGAGCGCATCCGTGTGCCTGGCGAGGTGGACACCATCGGCCGCTTCGTCTGCTACAACGGCGACACCATCTATATCACCAACAAAGAGGCAAACTGGGAGGTATTCTCTTACTCCGTTGGTGACCACCAGAGGCTCCTCCCGGAACACGACAACCTCGAGACGCTGCGCATCCTACATCTGCGCGAGCCTTTGTGCATAAAGATGATGGGGGTGTTCTTCAAGTACGTGCAATATTACGACCGAGGCAACCGCCAATGGACGGTAAAGTACTACCGCACAACTCCCAAGGACCTTGGCGCGCAAGGGGCGTGGCCGTCCGACCCATACACAATCTACCTACAGGAGGAACGATTCTAAGAAAAAGATGCGCCCGCAGGCCTTCGGCCTGCGGGCACACAATCATAACCACCAACGCTGTTTTATTCCACGTTGAGGATGCAGTAGTTCTTCTTGCCTTTCTGCACAAGGATGCAGCCGGAGGCGAGGATGTCGGCGGCGGTGAGGGTGGCGCCCTCGCCGACCTTCTGCTTGTTGACGGAGATGGAGTTCTGCTTCAGCTCGCGGCGGATTTCGCCCTTGCTGGCGAACATGCCCACCTCGGCGGCGAGGTCGACCAGCGAGGCACCAGCCTCTATGGTCGAGCGGCTCACAGTGTACTGCGGCACGCCGTCGAAGACGCTCATCAGCGTGGCGCGGTCGAGGGCGTTGAGTTGCTCGGTAGTGGCCTTGCCGAAGAGCAGTTCGCTGGCGGCGATGGCGGTGTTATAGGCCTCTTCGCCGTGCACGCGGATGGTGATGTCCTTGGCCAGGGCCTTCTGCAGGATGCGCTGCTCGGGGGCTTCGGCATGCTGTTTCTCAAGGGCGTCGATCTCATCCTTGCTGAAGAGGGTGAAGATGCGGATGTACTTGGCGGTGTCAACGTCGGAGCAGTTGAGCCAGAACTGGTAGAACTTATAGGGACTGGTCTTCTCGGGGTCGAGCCACACGTTGCCGCCCTCGGTCTTGCCGAACTTGGTGCCGTCGGCCTTGGTGATGAGCGGGCAGGTGAGTGCGAACGCCTCGCCGCCTTCCATGCGGCGGATGAGCTCGGTGCCGGTGGTGATGTTGCCCCATTGGTCGCTGCCGCCCATCTGCAGCTTGCAGCCCTTGGTACGGTAGAGGGTCAGGAAGTCGTAGCCCTGCAGCAGCTGGTAGCTGAACTCGGTGAACGAGATGCCCGTCTCCATGCGTTTCTTCACGCTGTCCTTGGTCATCATGTAGTTGACGGTGATATGCTTGCCCACGTCGCGGATGAAATCGAGGAAGAGGTAGTCCTTCATCCAGTCGTAGTTGTTGAGGATTTCGGCTCCGTTGACGGGGTTGTCGAAGTCGAGGAAGCGCTCCAGCTGATGGCGGATGCATTGCACGTTGTGCTGAATCTCCTCGGGGGTGAGCAGTTTGCGCTCGGCGGCCTTGAAGGAGGGGTCGCCGATCATGCCGGTGGCGCCGCCCACGACGGCCAGGGGCTTGTGGCCCGCCATCTGAAGATGCTTCAGGAGCATGATGGAGACGAGGTGGCCGATGTGCAGCGAGTCAGCCGTGGGGTCGATGCCCACGTAGGCCGTGGTGACCTCTTTGTTGAGCTGTTCCTCAGTGCCGGGCATCATGTCGTGGATCATGCCACGCCATTTCAGTTCTTCTACTAAGTTTTTGTCCATCGAATGATATATAATATATATTTATGAATTCATATTATTTTAATAAAAAAGAGGTACTGCCGTGGGCGGTACCTCTTTTCTTCGTTTACGCCCTTTTAGCGAACAACCATCTTGACGGCGGAGGTATGACCACCGATGATGACGTTGACCAGATACATGCCCTTGCTCATGCCAGTGCAGTCGAGGGTGTAGCTGTGCTCGCCGTCGGCAACATAGCCGAGGTTGCGGTCGACGACGACGCGGCCGTTGAGGTCATAGACGCGCAGGACGGCGATGCCGGCAACCTGGGCATTGATGGCCACGTGGGTCTCGTTGTAGACGGGGTTCGGGTAGAGGTTGACGCTGTTCACGCCGCTGCTGTGGACGGTGGGGATGCCCACGGGCTGATACTCGTTGGTGTCAACAATCTCGTTGGTGGTGTCGGAGACATACTTCATGTCCATGAAGACACCGCGGCCGTAGGTGCCGAAGTAGAGGGCGCCGGGCCATTTGGTCTTGGCGAAGACGTAGTTGTTGGCAGTGATACCGGTGTGGGTAAGGTTGCGACGGATGGGCAGCGTGTCGGTCTGCTGGATGATCTTGGTCACAGGAACACCGCTGAGGTTCTTGTAAGGCATCCAAGGACCGTCGCCGCCCTCCGATTTCACATAAACGCCGTCGGCAGTGCCGGCATAGATATCGCCGCTCTGCTCCTCGACAATGGCGGTGTAGACGGGCAGCGTGGCATCGGGCAGCGAAGCGTCGGTCAGATAATAGCCGCTGCCGGTGGCATTGTTCAGGATGGCGACATTGCCATAGGTGTTGGAGTAGTCCTCGAAGGTAAGGATCAGGCGGCTGCCGCTGTGGTCGTCGAAGTACATGTCGCTGACGGAACGGTTCAGCCAGGCGGAGCCGGAGAACTCCAAGGTGTCATAGAACAGCACTGGGTCGGCATACTGGTACATCAGGCGCGTGGTCAGTCTCTTGTTGTCATAGGAGTAGTCAATGTTCTCAAAGCCACTGACACGCACAATCATCGTGCGCTTGTTCTCGGTGTCGTAGACCGTGATGAAGGCGAAGCGACCATCCTTACTGAAGATAGCCTTGCGAGGATAGATATTGGTGGTGCCGTTGTTCTCGGTGCGCTCGACAATGTAGATGGGAGCCCAGTAGTGGAGCTTCGAGAAGTCGGCTCTGGCGCCGGTCATAGCATCCTCGTTGGCATCCCACACCTTGGTGAAGTCGGAGATATCCCACGAGAACCACACAGCGCGGTTGTAGATGGTGTTTTCCTGGGCGGTCTTGGGCAGACGCTCTGCCACCATGAGCATACGGCTCTGGACGGGGTTGGCAACGACGACGCTGTCTTTGGCCAGCTGGTTGGAGGTGAACTTATACTCGAAGGGATAGTCGACATTGCCACGGCTGTAGAAGATGGCCTTGTCGTTGCGTTTGATCTGGAACTTGCTGCCACGGTTGACGCCGTTGGCGGTGTCGTTCACCCACACAGTGTCGTAAGCGCCGTTGTGGGGACGCAGGATGTAGCCAAGGGTGTCGACAGCCATCTTGACATAGCGGGGCGAACCGTTGTACTTGTCGCTCTCCCACAGAGAGATGGAGCCGATGGTGGGGCTTTGGACAATCTGGTTGGTGAGGAGGGCCTCGCCGATGGTCCAGGTCGAGGTGTTGGTATAGTCGAGGTAGTCGGCATAGGAGCGGCCCAGGGCGAGCTGGTCGGAGGTGGTGAAGATGACGCGGCGCGAGTTGGGCCACACCTGCTGGAACTTCGAAGCAGCCACGGCGCCGCCGTTGCCGTTCCAAAGGATGTTGGCGGAATGGTTGAGGTTGCCCATCGTGCCGTTGTCATACCACGAGAAGATGGCATCGCCGCCGAAGTGGCCGAGGTGGGCCTCCACGATGGGGCAGCCGTTCTTGTTGGCACCGATGAGGAGCGAACCGTCGGGGCAGACGGCAAGGCCGTTGACCTGAAGGGTGTTCAGACCGCGGTTGATGTTCTGGATGCTGTCGAAACCGTCGCGGCCGTAGAACTTGGAGGCAAAGATGCCGCCGTCGGTGGCGAAGTAGACGGTGTGGTAGCTTCTCTCGCTGTCAAGGTGGTAGACAGGCAGAATCTGGTGGATGCCGGAGTGCACAAAGCTCGTGCTGTTGAACACGGTCGACATATAGTCGCCATAGTTCAGCGAAAACTCGTTGGCCGAAGCCGTGGTCCACTGGTAGTAGGAGCCGTCGGTGTAGCCCTGGCCCACCAACACGTCGGAACCGCCGACAATGACACGGCGGGGGTCGGAGGGATCAACGGCGAGGGCGCCGCAGTAGCGACCGTCGTTGTTGGTCAGCGGCATCACGGTCGACGTGGTCAGCGTGTACCAGGTCTGCTCGTTGTTGGTCATATAGATGGCATCCATCAGGCCGTTCTGGTTGATCACCATGACATAGAGGAACGTGGTGTCGGTCTGCGACACGGCAAGCTTCAGGGCCACATTGGAGCCGCCGAAAGCGGTGTTGTTCTCCGAGATGTTGATGGCGCGGGGAGTGCTGGCCGCCACGTCGCCGATGCGGTACAGCTGGTTGCCGCTGCTGAAGAAGGCGGTGTGGTTGGGCTTCGAGATGACGATATTGTCCACGCGGCCGGCAAAGACAGCCGTCGGCGAGGCCGTCCAGTTCTCGCTGCCTTCGGGAACGAACCAACGGTACAGACCGCTGTTGGTACCCACATAGAGGAAGAAATCATTGCCATCCTTGAAAACCTCGATGCAGTTGATAACATTGAACGAAGTGTCGCTGCCGGTGGTACTCGTGGTAGGGATAAGCTCAAACTTGTTCTGCGACGGAATGTAGCGGTAGAGGCCCATGCCCTTGCGCGACATCGGACCGTAGGTGGTGCCATAGGCATAGTCGTCGCTGCCGGTGCCGATGTAGAGCTCGTTGTTGGGGCCCTGCACCATGCAGCTGATGGGAAGCGAAATCTCCAGGCTGTCCTTGTAGAAAGGCACATGATGCCAAATGTCGAAATTGTTCACCAACGCATCGATGTTGGCATCCACATTCAGATGGGTGTAGAGATTGCGGAGAATGTCGGAGCTCTGCGATCTGAGGAAAAGACCGCCGGTAGCTGCACCGGCATAGAGCGTGTTGCGGCTTGTGTCCTGACGGTCGAGGACGATGCACGACACCTCGCCGCCAACATTGTCGGGTCCGATTTCATAGAACGTGCCGGTTTGGGCGTTCGCAACGCCTCCGGCCAAAGTCAAAAGGCCTACATACAAGCCGAGAAGTACTTTGTTTCTTTTCATAAGATATTAATAATTAATTAGATATTTTATTTTCTCATTAAACAAACAATGTACAAAGATACACATTTTTTCAAATATATAATAAAATAGTTCTATTTTTTCTAAAAAAAATTCTTCGGCGCCCCCTCGCCGCCCCCTCTGCCCGCCGTGCCGACGGCCGTCCCCGCCCCCGTTCCGCCGCCTCCAGCCAGGGCCCGTTCCGTCCCCCGCGGAGTCCCGCGGAAAGGATGCCTCCCGGCCGCGGAAAAGAGGCTTCCCAACTACGAAAAAAATCGCCCCTCTCCCCGCCTTCCGCCCCTCCATCCCCTCCCCCCAACCCGCTGATTCCCAGTCCCATTTTCGCACCCCCTCTTACTCCCCTCTTTCCCCTCTCCTTACCCCCTCATTGAGAAAAATTACTCGAGTAGGCAATAATAAGGAGAGGATAACGTTATCATAAGCAGAAAACACGAGGCAT
>CALGCG010000055.1 GCA_937884485.1 uncultured Bacteroidales bacterium | reverse complement strand
AAGACGATGGACAAGGTCATCACCGACTGTTTCGAGCAGATTGTCTACAGCCTCAACCAGCCCACCGGCGCCCGCAACTACCAGTCGGTGTTCTGGAACATAGCCTATTACGACCGCCCTTACTTCGAGAGCATCTTCGGCGAGTTCCGTTTCCCCGACGGGTCGGAGCCCGACTGGGACGGCCTCTGCTGGCTGCAGAAGCGTTTCATGCGCTGGTTCAACGAGGAACGCACCAAGACCGTGCTCACCTTCCCCGTCGAAACCATGGCCCTGCTCTACGACAAGGACGGCAACTTCGTCGACCAGGACATGGCCTCCTTCACCGCCGAGATGTACGCCGAAGGCCATTCCTTCTTCACCTATATCTCCGACAACGCCGACTCGCTGAGCTCCTGCTGCCGCCTGCGCAACGAGATCACCGACAACGGCTTCAGCTACACCCTCGGCGCCGGCGGCGTCTCGACGGGTTCCAAGTCCGTGCTCACCATCAATCTCAACCGCTGCATCCAGTACGCCGTCAACAACGGCTTGGACTACCGCGACTTCCTGCTGGACATCATCGACCTCTGCCACAAGGTGCAGCTGGCCTATAACGAGAACCTCAAGGACCTGCAGGCCCACGGCATGCTGCCGCTCTTCGACGCAGGCTACATCAACATCGCCCGCCAGTACCTCACCATCGGCGTCAACGGCCTCGTCGAGGCCGCCGAGTTCATGGGCATCCCCATCACGGACAACCCCCAGTACCGCGAGTTCGTGCAGACGGTTCTCGGCCTGGTGGAGAAAAAGAACAAGGAGTACCGCACCAAGGAGGTGATGTTCAACTGCGAGATGATTCCCGCCGAGAACGTGGGCGTCAAGCACGCCAAATGGGACCGCGAGGACGGCTACTTCGTGCCGCGCGACTGCTACAACAGCTACTTCTACATCGTCGAGGACACCTCGCTCACCGTGCTCGACAAGTTCCGCCTCCATGGCGCCCCCTACATCGAGCACCTCACCGGCGGCTCGGCCCTGCATTGCAACCTCGAGGAGCACCTGACGCAGGAGCAGTACATGCAACTGCTGAAAGTGGCCGCCAAGGAAGGATGCAACTACTTCACCTTCAACATTCCCAACACCATCTGCAACGACTGTGGCCACATCGACAAGCGCTACCTCAAGGAGTGCCCCAAATGCCACTCCAAGAATGTCGACTACCTGACCCGCGTCATCGGCTACCTGCGCCGCGTCTCCAACTTCAGCCAGCCCCGCCAGCAGGAGGCCGCCCGCCGCTACTACGCCACGATGAAATAATCAAGAATGCTCAAGTACGTCGATACAGATATTGTCTTTCAGGAGATTCCCGACGAGGTGACGCTGGCCGTCAACCTCTCGGGATGCCCCTGCCGCTGCCCGGGATGCCATTCCAAGCACCTCTGGGGCGACACGGGCGAACCCCTGACCGACGAAGCTATCGACTGCCTCCTCTCGCGCCAGCCCGCCGGCGTCAGCTGTGTGGCCCTGATGGGGGGCGACGCCTCGCCGGCGGAGGTCGACGCCATCGCCTCGCGCCTCAAGCAGCGCCATCCGGGCATCAAAACAGCCTGGTACAGCGGCCGTTCGATCCTCTCCAAGGAGGTGAACCTCGACAACCTCGACTATGTCAAACTCGGCCCCTACCTGGCCCACCTGGGCCCCCTGAAGTCGCCCAAAACCAACCAGCGCCTCTACCTCGTCCAGCACCGCCGCAACACCGAACCCGGCAACATCCTCATGGACCTCACCCCCCGTTTCTGGCGCAACAAGACCCCCTGAAGCCTTTACTGCGGCCTGAACTCCTCGAAAGTGTGGTCGTCATAGAACATCAGGATCTTCACCAACCGCCGGCCCGCACTTTCCGTCGGAGCCAGATTTCTTTTCCCCGTCTGTAGAGACGCGGCATGCCGCGTCTCCCCGCCAGCCTGCTGCATCTCAACATCGACATGTGTATTCCCCATTACAACATCCCCCACCTGTAGAGACGCAGCGTGCTGCGTCTCCCCACCATCCTGCCGCGTCTCCCTGTCAACCGTCCCTGAATCCGCCCCCGATTCTTGCACAGAAAACAACGTCGGCTCCGCGCCATCCATTCCACTCTCCTTGGGAGAGGGGTCAGGGGCGAGGCCTGTCTTCTCCTTGGGAGAGGGGTCAGGGGTGAGGCCCATATACATCTCCCCGCGTCCCAGCAGCAGCCAGTTGGCATCGATCTCCGGGTAGCGGCGCACCACCTTGTTGACGAACTCCAAACTGGGGTTGTTGCGCCCGCTCATGATATGCGACATTCCGGAGGGCTGGATGCCTATCTCCTCCGCAAACTGTCTTGCGGTGATATTTTTGGCCTTTAATATCAGATTTATCCTGTTTATCATAATCTTACAATTGTAACATGTAATATTTCAGTTTACAAAATTACACATAATTTTTGACACCACAAAACACAATTAACATTTTTACAAACGTAAACAACGCGACATAAACAACCAATACTTTAAACAAAATATATTTAAACACTAAAATACAATAGTTTAACAATTTAAAAATAAACATATTTCAACAAACAGATAAATATACTTAAAACATACAATTATTACTTTAAATAAAATATTTTAAAATACTGGTTATTAGTTATTGCAATATACAAAAATAATAAATTGCAGAATATTTTAACAATAATACAATTTACATCTGTGATTACAATTGTAAATTTACAAACATTGTGTAATTTTACAACCTTCATCACCATGAACAAAGGAATAATGTACACAAATGTGAACACCAAGAAATCGCCCCTATTGGCCTATCTCCCCCTCCGACTACCCGGACGTACAGATTGACGAGAAAGTCGCTCAACGGTGCCAAAAACGAGTTTTTCATTTTTCATGTTTCAACGGCGAATAAATCAAATTCTGCCGATGAACCTAGGGGCAAATCCCGACGAATGGGCTGCCACCATTCACCCCTGCCCTACCCTACTTTGGACTTACCCACACCTCCTGTTGGCGTCTTCCTGTCGCGATGTCCTGACGCCAGCGTGCAAGTAGTACCCAACACCATGACAACAAGCAGCCAACTCCGTTCTGGTTTCGGTTGAGTTTCGGTCGAGTTTCGGTCTACCATCGGTATCCAGAGTATCCTATAGACACACCTGGAGACACTCGGTCGCCAGGAGTTGCGGGTGTGGATCATGACGTATTCCCCTACCGAAACTGACTTGCGCCCGCCCGTATATGATTTTGTTTTGGCTGATTCAGAAAAAATTCGTATCTTTGCACCGTGAAAAAAATAGAATTTCTACAACCGCAACAACATAAAACAAGGAAATGCACTTGCAATGAACAAAAAATCCATCCGATTCTATAAAGACCGCGAGGTCCGTGCCGTTTGGGACGAAGAGAACGGCAAATGGTGGTTCGCTGCCACCGACATCGTGCGTGCCATAAACGAAGAGGATGACTATGTGAAAGCGGGTAACTATTGGCGTTGGTTGAAGAAAAAACTCACAATGGATGGAATCCTACTCGTGAGTGTCACTCACGAGTTCAAATTTGAAGCCCCCGACGGCAAGCAGCGAGCCGCCGATGCCCTCGATGCCAGTTGTGTGCAGACATTGGCAAAACACTACCCTAACAACCGAGCCAACGCCTTCCTTGACTGGTTTACCTACAGCGACAATACCATTGACGGCCAAAGCCGAAAGAAAGCCTATACCCTTTGGGAAAGCAATCTGGTAGCCGACAAAGACGTGGGTACGGTTAAGGCTCTCCAGCAGATTCATGCCTACCTTTTTGGTGGACTTTACGACTTTGCAGGAAAGATCAGGACCAAAACCATTGCCAAAGGGAATACTCTGTTCTGCCTGGCAGAACATCTGCACAGCTTCCTTAATACCGTGGAGCAGATGCCGGAAACCACGTATGACGAGATTGTGGATAAATATGTCGAGATGAATGCGGCGCATCCTTTTATGGAGGGCAATGGCCGCTCGACGCGTATCTGGCTTGATATGATATTCAAGAAGAGGCTAAAGATGTGCATCGATTGGAGCAAGATAGACAAGCGAGAATATCTCGATGCGATGATTGAAAGCCACACAGACAGCTCACACATCCACCGTCTGCTGAAAACAGCGTTGACCGACCGCATCGACGACCGCGAACTCTTTATGAAAGGTATCGACTATTCCTACTACTACGAACAAGAAGACTGATTGACGGCAGATGTTCTAATAACAGGCCTGCATTAATAAAAAAAACGTATCTTTGCAGCATAAAACAAATAAAAAACAAACAATAAAAACAACAGTAAAACCAAGAAACAGAATAGAATAAAGAGAATATAACGACATAATATAAAGCGTTTTTGCTTTTCTTAGGAGTACCCGAAAAACTGGACACTTTTCACTGTACTACCAGCCAAGAAGGCAGAACGCACGCGGTTTATCCGTGTGCTTTCTTGTATGGTAGTAGGTAGTCCAGTAAATCCTCGGGTACATTGAAAGTATCACGGATAACTTTTTATATCATTCGAAAGGCGAAGCGCCAACAACGCCAAGCGTTATCTGCTCCAACTCACCGAGTTAGGCTACTTGGAATCTCGTGGAGGAAACCGCAACCGCAGTTATCGGTTGATAAAAACAATTGCAAAATAATATTTATTTTAAAGTGGCATCTATTGACCACTAATAATTATTTTTGCCAATCTAAAAATAATTCGTACTTTTGCAATCGGTTTTGAGGGTGAAATCTCAAGGCCGAAAGTTAATTATTAGAAGCGTTATGCTTCCTTGTACTTGAGAACGTCGGAACTTTTCAAGTGGAATTATCAAGGTTGTATAATGGCTTCACGCTGATAGCGTGGGCTGTTATTACATTCGATAATTCAGGTTTCCGACGACCTTCAAGTACAATGTGAGACATACAGGCCCACGCTTCTTTTGTTGAAAAAATATCACCTTGGTGCCTGGGCAAAAAAAGGAGATTTTATAAATGGGACTTTTATCTTTATTACAGAACATCAAAGAGGGTAAAGCGACAAGAGAGAAACAACGCTTGTACACAGACCTTCTGCAAATGGCATCTGCTGACGGAAACTACTCTGATGAGGAAATAACACTGATGCAAGCACTAACAGACACCGTCGGTGATGTCAACCTAAAGGACGGAAACTTCTCTTTGGCAGGTTCCCTTGCTTTAGTCGGTGACGGATTGGCCTTGCCGAAGGTGATGATGGAAAAGAAAATGAGAGAATGGGATAGTTTGCCTTATCCGAAATCAGAAAAAAAGAAGTTAAGGTATCTGCTTTTGGTGGTATCTCTTATGATTGCAGATGGAGAATGTACTACTGAAGAAATTCAATTATGCTATCAAATAGCAAATAAAATGGGGCTAAATAAAAATCATGTTTATTCATGTATAGTCTATTTGTCACAACGCAATGACACAGATATGAAGCGTATGAGCGGACTTTTGTCATATTTTGAAAATGGTGGATATAATCCCCAATAAAACAATTAAATCATGGAACAACGAGAATCTTTCTTCATGCGTATTACTGGCGATTTCTATAACTTCGTCTCGGATCTTGCAATACCAATAGTTCGTATTGGAACTCCAGTGTTCTTTGTACTGTTGGGACTGTCTTATTTATGCCATTGGAGTATTATATGTAATCTGTACTCTATTGTCAGTGGTTTCTCCCTGCTGTTCATTGCATACATTATTTCGGTAATATTCATTATTGACAGATTATTCCTGTATCGAGTTTTCAATCATAAACCTCCCAAATACTTGGCAACCGTAATTTGGGGTATTGCTTTGATATTGGCAGGAATTGGCGCGTGCATTTTAACCAATAATCACAAAAAACAATACAGGTTTGAATGTGCCGAATGGTATGTGGACGAGCCAAATGGCATTTATCATTGGAACAATAAATGCGAGAGGATGAGTTCTTCTACCTATGTTGCCAAAGGTTATGAGCTTAGAGACAAAGGCCTGGAATTCTGCGACTGCTGCAAAGAAGAAATGGAAGAGTACGCGCCGGAGCCAATACGCAGACCTTAATTATTAACACCATAATACATTGAAACAATGAGCACTTTTGGTATTATCTTAATCGTATATTTCGTTGTGGCGATTGCCATAATGTCTATTGTCATATACCGTAGACAACATGACCCTAGGCCTTGGAGTGATTTAATAGAGAAGAAACCTCTTTGGAAAATAATCTTGCCATTACCCATATATCCTATCGTCGGCATATTTTATGTGTTGATACAGGCTTTTGACCCCAAAGAGCGTCGCAGAAGAAATGTAAAGAAGTATCTAAAGACGGAGTATGATCTTGAAAAAGAATATAAGGAACTGAATGTCGACAAGGTGGATTTCGAAGATGGCTTAGAGGAATCATTACATAAAAATGCATCTTGGTTGTTAGCAAGAGGTCTTCTTGACAAAAACCTCTCTATATTCTTGTCCTTAGTGGATGACAATGTACTCCAAACAGTATACGATGAAAGAAATAATAAAAAAACGTTTGAAAAAATCAAAGGCAAGTCAGATATTGAAGGATATTGGAACGGATGGTTGATCCAACAATCCGAGAATGGAATGACACATAAATACAAAATCATAAGGGCTAAATACTTCCAGACTGCCGCCTTACAGATTGGATTATACGATAAGGACAAGCGTTATTGCGGTGCATTGCTTGTGCTGTTTTCTTTTGATGCTCAAGAAAAGATTCATCAGATTATTTTCACAGGTACAAATATCGGGTACACTCATTTCCTTGAGGGAAAACAAGATTTGTTATCCACATTGGAATCATTGGTACCTGACTCGGTGATGACTGGTTTTGACATTGGAAAGCATCTCCCTTGTCCAAAATGCGGATTAGAGTCTTCGAAACTCTTATGGTTCGGCTATGACAGTTTACCGCTCTGCGGCAAAGTGTCATTCTGTCCTCATTGCAAAGATATTGTGGAGCACTATCGTGACATTCACTATTCTGTTGCACCGGGGTATCGCTCCCCCAAAATAGGTAATAATGAGTACATCGAAAATGCATTGAGTTCAGAAGATGGCCTTGTGGAGTTGAAAGACCCAGAACCGATAGGTATTCATGGTCAGGTCTATTTGGAGACAATATGGGATGTATTGAAACAATGCGATAATCCTATAGAAGGAACGATAGAAGAAAAACTGTTGAATGCCGCAAACAATGGAGTATATGAAGCATATAACAATCTTGCAGTGAAACTGCTTAGCAAAGATATCGAAAAAGCCATCGATTACTTCACAAAAGCTGCAAACCATGGTGTTGCAAATGCCATGCTGAACCTGTCACTATGGTACTACGCAGAAGGTGAAAGCTCTCGCTTTCTTAACTACACTCATCAGGCAGCAATGTCTGGACATCTCGTTGGATTATACAATGATGCTGTGACATATCATTCCGTCGTTTTTAGTGGAGCACCATTGATTGACAAAGCAGAGGAACTATACCAAAAAACAATTGATGAATGTTACAAGCAGATAGAAGATGAAAACGAGAACCAGAAAGAAAAGGATAGCTATTGCAATATGGTTCTGCAATATGCGCTATATAATTTAGGGTTGTTATACTTTCGAGACTATGGAGAATACAAAAGGCACGATTTGGGTTTATTCTATGGCTTGAAGGATGAATTTGCAGACCTGCTTAAGGCCTATGCATATCTAAACGAGTGTCCGACACAAAATGATAAAGTACGGAATCTGAAGGCACACATTTATAAAAGAATATTGGAGATGCAAAAGGGAGTGAATACGGACGAGATTATAGACAAGCAAGACTACGATGACCTACCGTTTTGATTTTTTTTAAACATGCTCATGATTTCAGAAAAACATGAGCATAATTATACACCAATCATGAGCATGGTTTCCCGAAATCATGCTCATGGTTTTACTAAAAGAAGAGCTTATGACATGACTTTGTCAGTTCCGGCATCAAAACATTCTTTTAATATCTTTATATAATTCTCCCGTGTCGTGAACATTTGATCCAGCAGTCTATTGCTTTCCAATTGTCTATCTTCCAATTCTTCTTCCGACGGAGAATCCGAAATGTTAACTTCAAAATACATTTCGGCTCTATGTTTATTATGCCCTTTATGGACAGAGAAGTATCTGAGCAAAGTGTCAAAAAGCACAGACATATGGTAGTCTTCCGCACCGTCTGTGTCCAAAGAAATAGCAGAAGCCTTTACCAATGCGTTAATTGCACAAGTGTCATCAAACAGATTATCTGCTGAATTTGGATTTTTTGACAGGAAAGTCTCAACATTCTCTATTATCAAAGATTTGGCATTGTCGCAGCTGCCCACAAGTGAATATCCTTCATTTCCGGTACGTTGAGATTCTTCATATTCATCACGAAATATTCGTGCCAGTCCTTTCGAAAATAGTACATATTCTTGAATATGAGAAAATCCATAAATGAATCTTTTTAGTTCCGATAATGTGAATTGTTGTAATTCCTGTAATTTTTTTTCATCATATTTTTTTGCCCTTAACGTCACAGAAAGAAATCTTTCAACCTCCATTTTACTTGAAGGATAATGTGCGACAAATGACAAAACTACAGTTATATATCTTTTGCATACAAAAACATCATCATTTAGAACATAAGATATTAATAACCTATAAAGGGAATTGTGCTTGTGATTCAAACACCATTCTTCAACTTGTGGGTCAATGTCTTTTGTCCCGTTAACGAAGCCATAAAACTCCGTTTGTGATATTTGGTCAAAGCTTATCCCAAATGAAAAGTATTTATGGTATGATTCTGTATATGCCAATTGTGTGACTTTTCTATATTTGGTATGTTTATTAAATATTTGTTTAAGTATCACAGCACTTTGTTCATCCACAGGAATTCCTTTGTAGGGGAATATTTCTGCAGAATTAACAGGAGACCCATCAAATCCTGCGCGAAGCGTAAAAATGTTTATATTGTATTTCAAATCTTTTTTTGCAACTAAAATCTTCGTCGGATTGTTCCTTAACGTATTATACAGTTCCACGTTATGATAGTAAAGAAGTTCGAGTAAGAAAAAGTCTTCAAAGTTTATTTCATAAAATAGTTTATTTTCCTTTATTGCTTCAATGTTTAATGCAAGCTGTCTGGCAAACCGCTTTACTTGTCGATATGTAGTAAGAATACCACTTATTAGATTATCATAATATTTAATCACGCTCGCTGCAGTTTTTTTTAATTCATCGTCTTTTGTCATCAACAGAAAAGATGCAACAAGACATCTTGATTGGAAGTGTGGTTCTGGGCTTTGAAGCTTTATTTCTACGGGAAATATCTTTTCAATATACAAATTTGATGATTTGATTCCAAAATCAGTCAATTGCTCACAGACATACCCTTTATCATATGAAACAATATAAACAACATTAGCAAAGTCTGCTGTATTTCGGATTAGCTTAAATGTTTCATATATTTCTTGTTCATTTAATCGGTCGATATCATCAATGAGGACAAAAATTCTTCCACCCAATTCGGAAAGAAGAACAGAAATTCTTTCTTTCAGCTTGCTAATGGTTGGATGTTTTTTCTTTTCCAGTATTTCTGATACTGAAACCAGCCAATTAGGTGCATCCACCATTGTGAGTAATTCGGCATATTTCAATATTGGCTTTTTCACTGCCGAATAATGCGGAGCAACCTTTTCGCATAATGTGTTAAAAAAATCCACAATTATTTGCCTGCTATCAGAACTCTCCCATGGACAGAAATTGACTATCAAAATATTGCTATTGTTCTTCTGTTGTTGTACTATGGAGTTTTCTATATGCTTAAGGAAAAGCGTTTTTCCAGACCCCCAATCTCCGGAAATGCCAATTGCCAAGGAGTCTTTTTGTTTGGTCGCAAGGACTTTCTTAATAATTAAATCTGCGTACGGTTGTCGAATATGCGGGTCTGTTGTATTTTCTTCGACATTATCTATGCAGAATCCCGAAATATCATCTTCCTCAATAGCGTCTATATTAGATTTCTCATAGTTTTTATTTATTATGCCTTTTGCTTTTGATTGAATATTCCGAATGCCTTGCTCAGACCATTTTATAAAACGTCCTTTGCTTTTTTTTGAGAAAATCAACGAGACAACGACAGGAACTGTAATTGACAACAACAATAAAAGCCACCATTTTATTCCAAATAAGGACCTGTTCCATACCCAATATTTAGTTGAAAACAATAATATGCAATCTAAAACTATTACAATATATAGGCCAAAATACTTTTTAGAATAATCAGTAAGGTTTATGTAGGAGAAATAAAACATTATAAATATGGTTGCTAATGATAGTAATGTGTTCACATCACCATTTTCATTTAGATAGTTGCTAATATTAGATATAGTTTTCCCCCAATGCACAAACACCCATTCGTTTTGCATATCGGATGTAAAACATAGTAACAGCAATAAAAAAATGTATACAAATATTTTTGTTATTTGATTTGTTTTCATCTTGATACTTGTTTAAGTTTATTTTTTGCAAAGATACAAAAAAATAGTGAAACAAATACACCATATTTATCAACACATTTGTTAATTCTAAAGAAGGCACAAAGAAGGATCGTATAACCCATAAAGAAGGGTCAGCGAGCCAACATCGCCGAGAGATCGCCGAAGGATCACCGAAGAAACAATAAGCTTGAATGTGGGAATGCTTAAAAAAAAGCGTAAATGCGTTTTTCGCTTGATTTGATTAATTTCAGCGGTGCTCAAGGCCTCTATCGAGGCAGAACGTGTAAATGCGTTAGTGAAAATACACGAGATTCCGCCGTGGGGTGACGGCAATCTGGCTGACAGGGGCGTTATAAAAATTTTTTTCAAATTTCAAAAACAGTTGTACTTTTTGCATTTCGAAAAAATGTACTTTAGCGAACTAGCCCCACCCTACTTCAGCGACCGCAGGTGCGCTTTGTGCTCGGGGGAGATGCGGAAGCTCTCGAGGGCTTTCTGGATGGCTTTGCGGCGGACCCAGTCGGGGAGGCGGCCGTCGTGCATGTAGGGCTCGGCGGCGGACCATTGCTTGGCCAGCGCGGTGGCGAAAAACCAGGCCTGCATCATGCGCACATAGTACTCTTCGCGGTCGATGGCGGCGACCCAGTGCAGGTACTCCTCGGAGAACGCATCGGGTTCCAGAAAGTAACGCATCAGCATCCCGATGCCGAAACGGCGCATACAATAAACGGGTATCGGGAAAAAGTACCGTCAGTTAACACTTCTTCCGAAGAGAGCTCGTCTTCCGATACCTCGTCAGAAAGCAGTGATGGTCAGTATGAAATATACCACGGA
>CALGCG010000054.1 GCA_937884485.1 uncultured Bacteroidales bacterium | reverse complement strand
CCCGGCCATGAAGGCCATCAAGAACGAGGCGGAGACAGAAGGTTTCCGCAAGGCGATGGTGCGCGACGGCATTGCCCTCGTCCGCTTCCTCATCTGGTTAGAAGAGAAGATGGAGCGGGGCGAAGAGGTGACCGAGCTGAGCGCCGACCGTGAACTGACACGCCAACGCTCGACCCAAGCGCTCTTCCGCGACATCAGCTTCGACACCATTGCCGGATACGGCACCCACGGTGCCATCGTGCACTACGAGCCTACGCCCGAGAGCGACATCCCTCTGGAGCCACGGGGCCTGCTCCTTCTCGATAGCGGTGCACAATACATGGACGGCACGACGGACATCACCCGCACCATCCCCCTCGGCCCGCTGACCGACGATGAGTGTCGCGACTATACCCTGGTGCTGAAGGGCCACATCGCCCTCAGCCGTGCCCACTTCCCCCACGGCACCTGTGGCACCCAGCTTGATGTGCTGGCCCGCCAGTTCATGTGGGCCGAGGGCATCAACTACCTCCACGGCACGGGCCACGGCGTGGGTATCGAAATCCACGGCGTAGGTTCCTACCTGAACGTGCACGAGGGTCCTCACCAGTTCCGCATGAACCACATGCCCGCCCTCTTGCTCCCCGGCATGACGGTGACCAACGAACCGGGCATCTACCGCCCCGGCCGCCACGGTGTGCGCATCGAGAACATGATGCTCATCGTGCCCGACCAGGAGACGGAGTTCGGCACCTACTACAAGTTCGACATCCTCACCCTCTGCCCCATCGACACACGCCCCATCGTCCGCGCCCTGATGACGCCCGACGAACTCCAATGGCTCAATGCCTACCACCAGCGGGTGTATGACGAATTGGCGCCACACCTCGACGAAGCAGAGGCCACATGGCTGAGGGAGAAGACGAAGGAGATGAGATGTAATTAATTTAGGGAGATAAAGGGAGATGAGTATATGGATTCTTATGAGCAAAAGCCTACTTGGAGTGAAGAGGATGAAGAAAAATTTAGAGATGTAATCAGACTTGTGAAACAAGGTGCTCCTGTTCAGTCAATAAGAGACCACTATACAAATTGGCTCAAATCCCTCAAAGACAGGATACAACCTAAATAAGAAAGGAGAATAAATTATGAGAACTATAAAGTTTAGAGGTCGGCATTTGTGTGGACAATGGTACTACGGGAACTTGATTGTTCGTGAAACGGATTCTCCAGTGCCAGAAACGCCAAAGACGTACAAGTGTGTTATGATTGGTGAAGTTGAAGATGGTTCTGCGGAAGATGTGGAAGAAGAAACTGTTGGGCAATTCACAGGTTTACTTGACAAGAACAACAAAGAAATCTACGAGGGAGATATTATCAAGTTTACTAAATGGGATGGCAAATTAGTAACAGGACTTGTTAAATGGGATGACTGTAATCCATGTATGTGTATAGAATTTAAAACAGAATATAAACAAACGGATTGGGAATATGATTTTATTAAGTGTGGAACAATGATAATTGAAGTCATCGGAAACATCTATGACAATCCGGAACTGATAAAAGGAAATAACAATGAATAAAAGAATCGAATAATTTAATTATGATCAGAGAAGATTACGTTTCATTTGAAATTGCAAAACTCCTGAAAGAGAAAGGGTTTGATGTTTCTTGTAGAGCCTATTATGATATGGGTGCTCTAAAAGAAGATATGGCTGTAGCAAGGGATTGGAGTCATTCTAACTACATAGACCATACCTCTGCTCCGACTCTCCAGATGGCAATGAAATGGCTGAGAGAAGTGTACAATATTTTAATTGTCATAAATGGATATAGTTTAGGTTGGTATTATAATATATATGATACAAGTTGGAACTATATCGGTGGTTATAAACCTATTTTTGTTGTAGATGATGATGTTCCACTAAAGAAATCAGTTACATCATCAACTTATGAAAAAGCTTGTGAAGCTGCTATTAAGTATTGTTTAGAAAATTTAACGACATGAAAAGATTGTTTTCATTAGACGGAAATGGGAGTAATGTAGCATTTATTCTCGGAAATGATGGATATATTAATATATCTTTCAATGTACCTGAAAAGAAAGTATTTCTTGAATGTGTCCGAGTCGGTACAGGAAACTCTGGCGGACAAGAAGTTCCAATCTACGTCAAGACAGCTCTGATTGAAGTATGCAAAGCAATGGATAAGTGGGAGAAAGAAGATTCATTAAACAAAAAATAAGAAACAATGGGAATATTAGCGTTACAGAAAGAGTATAACATCAAACACATCACCGCAAAATACAATGAAAAGAAATATGGTGGCGAAGTCATCTGCATTGGTTCTCCATATATCCACGACCTTATTGTCATAGATATGCAAGGTGAGATCATCAAGAGATATCACGAGAATGTTAATGATAATCTTTCAAGGTACATGCAGGAATTTGACAAGGATCCTGACAAACTTAAAAGAATCGTCACACAAGAAGATGATTTCAGCGATTTCACAACAGCTGTTTACATAACAGATTGCAATCGAATTAGAAAAGAGTTCTGCAAAGAATTTGGATGGCCTAATATAACAACATCCTGTGAGCTAATGTACGACAATACATGCTTCAGGACATACAAAGAAGCATTTGAAAGTCTTTGTGAAAATATCAAATATCCTTTTGATGGATTTGGAAGACGCAACTATTATGATAAATTAAAAGGACATGCAAAAGATTTTTTCAGATGTATCAAATTCCGCTGGAAAGATCGGATCGATTTTATATATATTAATACAATCCTAAGAATCAAATCTTGGTTTACAAAGTGAACTACCAGACAGCTAAAGACTATCTGGCTTCCTGCTCGAAAAGATGC
>CALGCG010000053.1 GCA_937884485.1 uncultured Bacteroidales bacterium | reverse complement strand
ATGCCGCGTCTCCCGGCAGACAGAAGCATTTCATGGAGACGCGGCATGCCGCGTCTCTACAGAAGAGGACAATCGACAACCTGCGGCAGCAATTATTCGCGTAATTCGCCTGTAATTGACCCGCGCAGCATTCGTAAAATTCGATTAATTCGCCGTTTTAAAAAGAAAATTTCGCCGTTATAAAAAGATAATTTCGCCGTTAAAAAAACGTTCAATATCAAACACATTCGCCTATGGCTAAACAGACAGAAGGATTTCTTGGGGGCTTCAACGGGAAGCTCGGTCCGGTGGTGGGCTACCGCTGGAAGGGACTGTGGTGCATGCGCTCGCAGTCGCGCTTTGTCAAAAACCCGCGCACCGAGGCGCAGCAGGCGCACCGCGCCTTGTTCAAGGCCGAGGTGCAGCTCGCCGGCCGGATGCGCTGGGCCGTGAACATCGGCCTCAAGCTCCCGGCCGACGATATGAACATGACCGCGCTGAACCTCTTCGTCAAGGCCAACCAGCAGGCTTTCAGCGACGTGGACGGGGCCCTGAAGGTGGACTACGCCGCCCTGCAGGTCAGCGGCGGCCCCGTGGCGCCCGTGGCGCTGACCGAGGCCTCGGTGGACGGGGACAACGTGCTGAACATCAGCTTCGATAAGAACCCCCTCAGGCGGTCGTGCAGCATGTACGACAACGTCTATTTCTGGATCTACAGCGAGGAGCTGGAGCAGGGCTACCTGAGCAACGCCGTCTACCGCCGCATGCAGAAGGCGAGCGTGGCGCTGCCTGACGCTTTCTTTGCCGGCGGGGGCGCTGCCGGGGAGGGCGTTGCCGGCGGGACGCTGGCGCTCCATGTCTATGCCTTCGTGCAGGACGCCCAGGGGCGCTGCTCGGAGACGGCGTATGCCGGGGTTGCCGGGGAGGCCGGAGAAGCCGGATTTTCCGGAATTTCCGGATTGTCCGAAGTCTCCGGGGTTTCCGGGTTCTGCGGGGAGACCGTCGACCCGGAGACGGGCGAGGTGCTCGCCCCCACCCCCTCCGCCATGCGGGGGACGCCGCCACGGCAAGGCGACGGGCGGGCCGACGACGACGGGCTGTCGCCGTCTGAAAGGCTCATCGTTTAGCGTCAGCGGCAAGATTTGAATATTTTTGTATCCATATCGTTTTTTTTTCGTAAATTTGCACTTTCAAATTTATGAGGAATATTATATAATAACAACAAAAACAACACACTCTATGGAATTACCCAAAATTCACTCCATCACGAAGAAGCTCCTTGTGGCACTGGTGGGCGCTTTCCTGCTGCTCTTCCTGCTGTTCCACATGACTGCCAACCTCTTCATCCTGCGCCACGACGACGGAGCGTGGTATTCGGCCTTCTGCCACTTCATGGGCACCAACTGGGTGGTGAAGATCTTCGAGGTCATCCTCCTCGGAGTCATCGCCCTGCACATACTGCTGACGCTCTGGCTCGCGCTGACCAACCGTCTGGCGCGTCCCACGCGCTATCACCAGCGCCAGCAGAGCAAGACCCACACCACGTCGCGCCTGATGATGTGGACCGGCATCCTCATCTTCGCCTTCCTGGTGATGCACTTCTGCCAGTTCTATTTTGTCAAGATAGGCTGGGTGAAGGGCGACTACATGGTCGAGATGGAGAAACTGCAGACCGAGGAGGTCGTCACCATCATGCAATACTCCCGCCAGAACGGCATGGAGATTGCCGACGTGGCTGCCGCCGTGGAGAACCAGATGGCCATGTATGCCGACCAGCTCACCCCCGAGCAGGTGGCCGAAATGGAGGCCAACATGCAGAGCCTTAAGAACTCCGTGCCCGTGGCCGAGTTCATCGACAAGGCCATCCAAGAGGACAACTTCAGCGAGGACCGCAAATGGATACGCCACATCACCTACGAAGAGCGCCAGATGCTCAAGGAGAAAGCGCCCGAGTGCGGCGTGGAACCCGACTTCTACTACATGAGCCGCGAGCTCTTCCACAACGGCATCATGGTGCTGCTCTACCTCGTGGCCTTCGTGGCCCTGTTCATGCACCTGCGCCATGCCTTCCCCTCGGCCTTCCAGACCCTGGGCCTGAACAACTACAAGTACAACACCGCCATCGAGGTCTGCGGCCAGATCTACACCTGGATCATCACCCTCGGCTTCGCCGCCGTGCCGATACTCGTATTCCTCGGCCTCTAATTTTCAATTTGTAACTTTCAATTATCCATTCGCAATGAATCTCGATTCCAAGATACCCGAAGGCCCGCTCAGTCAGAAGTGGACCAATTACAAAGCCGCGCAGAAGCTGGTGAACCCGGCCAACAAGCGCAAACTGGACATCATCGTCGTCGGCACGGGCCTGGCCGGTGCCTCGGCCGCCGCCAGCCTCGGTGCATTGGGTTTCCATGTGGACATCTTCTGCATCCAGGACTCGCCGCGCCGCGCCCACTCCATCGCCGCCCAGGGCGGCATCAACGCCGCCAAGAACTATCAAAATGACGGCGACAGCGTGGAGCGCCTGTTCAAGGACACCATCAAGGGTGGCGACTACCGCGCCCGCGAGGCCAACGTCTACCGCCTGGCGGAGGTCAGCGGCAACATCATAGACCAATGTGTGGCGCAGGGTGTTCCCTTCGCCCGCGACTATAGCGGCCTGCTCGACAACCGCTCGTTCGGCGGCGCACAGGTGAGCCGAACCTTCTACGCCCGCGGCCAGACGGGCCAGCAGCTGCTGCTGGGTGCCTACGGCGCCCTGAGCCGCGAGATTGCCCGTGGCACCGTGGTGCTGCACGAGCGCCACGAGATGATGGACCTCGTTGTCGTGCCCGACAAGAACGGCAAGCCCCGCGCCCGCGGCATCATTGCCCGCAACCTCGTCACCGGCGAGCTGGAGCGCTATGCCGCCCATGCCGTCGTGGTGGCAAGCGGCGGTTACGGCAACGTCTACTACCTCTCGACCAACGCCATGAACAGCAACGGCAGTGCCGCCTGGGTGTGCCACCGCCGCGGTGCCGCCTTCGCCAACCCCTGCTACGTGCAGATCCACCCCACCTGCATCCCCGTGCATGGCGACTACCAGTCGAAGCTTACGCTGATGAGCGAGAGCCTGCGCAACGACGGCCGCATCTGGGTGCCCAAGAAGAAAGAGGACGCCGAGGCCATCCGCCGCGGCGAGAAAGGCCCCCTCGACATTCCCGAGGAGGACCGCGACTACTACCTGGAGCGCCGCTACCCTGCCTTCGGCAACCTGGTGCCCCGCGACGTGGCCAGCCGCGCCGCCAAGGAGCGCTGCGATGCCGGCTACGGCGTAGGCCCCACGGGTCTGGCCGTCTACCTCGACTTCGCCGACGCCATCAAGCGCCTCGGCCGCGACGTGGTGGAACAGAAATACGGCAACCTCTTCCAGATGTACTATAAGATTGTCGACGCCGACCCCTACAAGGTGCCGATGATGATCTACCCCGCCATCCACTACACCATGGGCGGCCTGTGGGTGGACTACGAGCTGCAGACCACCATCCCCGGCCTCTTCGCCGCCGGCGAAGCCAACTTCAGCGACCACGGCGCCAACCGCCTCGGTGCCTCGGCCCTCATGCAGGGCCTGGCCGACGGCTACTTCGTGCTGCCCTACACGCTGCAAAACTACCTGGCCGACCAGATCTACGTGGGCAAAATCAAAGCCGAAGGGCCCGAGTTCGACGAGGCCGAAGCCAATGTGCGCGCCCGCCTCGACGGCCTCCTCAACATCGCCCATTCAGCCCAAGACGCCCATTCAACCCATAGCGTGGACCACTACCACAAGGCCCTGGGCCGCGTGATGTGGGAGTACTGCGGCATGGCCCGCAGCAAGGAGAGCCTGGCCACCGCCAAGGAGAAAATCGCCGAGCTGGAGGCCGACTTCTACCAGCATGTCTTCATCCCCGGCAAGGCCGCCGAGATGAACCCCGAGCTGGAGAAAGCCTACCGCCTGGCCGACTACTTCGAGCTGGCACGCCTCATCGTCGACGACGCCACCCAGCGCGAAGAGAGCTGCGGCGGACACTTCCGCGTGGAGCACCAGACCGAGGACGGCGAAACCCTCCGCGACGACCAGAACTTCATGTTCGTCGCCGCCTGGGAGTACCAAGGCCACGACAAACCCGAGGTGATGTACAAAGAGCCCCTCAACTACGAGTACATTAAGATTGTGAAACGTAATTATAAATAATCAGTTTAATGTTTGTTTAAAGTTTAAGGAGGCTGACGCATTCTTTTACTTTAAACCTTAAACCTTAAACCTTAAACTTTTTAACGATGAAATTCACACTACATATCTGGCGCCAGGAGAACGCCCGCGCCAAAGGGCACTTCGAGACCTACGAGATCGACAATATCAGCGCCGACTGCTCGTTCCTCGAGATGCTCGACCAGCTCAACGAGAAGCTGGTCAACGACCATATCACCCACCCCGTCTGCTTCGACAACGACTGCCGCGAAGGCATCTGCGGCATGTGCGGCCTCTACATCAACGGCCGTCCCCACGGCAACGACGACGGTGTGACCACCTGCCAGCTCCACATGCGCCACTTCCACGACGGCGACGAAATCTGGGTGGAGCCCTGGCGTGCCAAGGCCTTCCCGGTGATCCGCGACCTCGTGGTGGACCGCACGGCCTTCGACAAGATCATCCAGGCCGGCGGCTACATCAGCGCCACCACCGGCGGCGTGCCCGACGCCAACAATATCCTCGTGCCCAAGCACAAGGCCGACCAGGCCATGGATGCCGCCGCCTGCATCGGCTGCGGCGCCTGCGTGGCAGCCTGCAAGAACGCCAGCGCCATGCTCTTCGTGGGCGCCAAGGTGAGCCACCTCGCCCTGCTGCCCCAGGGCCAGCCCGAGGCCATGGACCGCGTCAAGAAGATGGTCTGCAAGATGGACGAGCTGGGCTTCGGCTCCTGCACCAACACCTACGCCTGCGAGGCCGAATGCCCCAAGCAGATCAAGCGCCAGAACATCGCCCGCCTCAACCGCCAGTGGATCGGCAGCCTCTTCGGCCGAGACCGCAACAACTAACCGCCGTCAGGCGTTGTTCGGCCGCGACCGCCGCGATTGACGAGCGACACACCAGTACAAGAGATGCCTTTGGCTCGGATAACACCGATGCCAAAGGCATCTTTCTTTATGCACAAAATTAGTCTTTAGGTTTTACTCCCGGTTCGGAAACCAACGTGGTGTTTTACAACAACAAACAATTATATTTTGCCGAATAGGAAAAAATGTGTATCTTTGCAGCGTGAAATAACAATAGTGATATGCCTAAGATATACGAATACTTCGGATTTATCTTCTACTTTTACTCCAATGAGCATGAGCCGATTCACGTGCATGTAAAACATGGAGATGAAGAGAGCATTTTTGAGCTAATCATGATGAACGGCGACCTGGAGCGAATCAATATCCGAGAGAAACATGGCGTGCCGCCATTGTCATCGAAAGACAAGCACATTGCCGAGGCATTTATCAGTAAATATAGCAAGAATATCATCGACAAATGGGTACGTTTCTTTGTGATGAAACAGCAGGTGAGAAGCACCAATATCAAAACAAGACTATGAGCGACAGACTATACATAACAGAAGCTATTGACCTTGGCGGATTGAAGGTGCGTTTGATTTTCAACGACGGCACCAACAGCACGGTGGACGTGGGAGACTATATCCGTCGGCACCCACATCCGCAGTATAACAAATACCTTGACCCCAAGAAGTTCCGCACGTTTACTATCGACGGCGGCAATATCGTCTGGGGCCGCAACTGGGACTTGATATTCCCCATCGAGCAACTGCACGAAGGGGTGATTTGAAAAAAAACTGCGCTTGTCACAAGCTTGTGGCGGGGTGGGATGGACATATGAAATCATAATTTCAATCAATATGAAGAAACTAATTTTGTTTGGCGCGATGGTGTGCGTCCTCGGAATGTTCTCCGCTTGCACACAAAGCAAATATACCGCCGCCGATGTCTCAGTGGACAAGTTTATGCGCCACGAATGGATTTCGTTTCATATCGACAAATATTGGATAGAAGGCAAAAATAAGGAACTGAGCGACATTGGGTACGACATCGTGATACACAACGTCGACGACTCGACGCAGGTAATTGCCAACATCTGCTCCGATGGCGAATGCAACCTGCTCACTCCGCAATGGGTGAAATATGTATGCTCCCGCGACTTCGACGTGGCATTCTATCGCAATCTGTCCGATGGCAGCACAGAGAGCCGGTTCTACGATGAACTGACGTGCAATACCCTGCAGTATGGCATCGACTATTTCTCTATGTACTACCCGACCTACAGCGAATGGTGTATGGTGACACTACCGGAAAAGTCGTCGCACTACAAGCTGATGGCAGACGGTAGCCTTCGCATAAAAGCCACAGTAACACAGAAACATTGTTACGCCGACCACTGCGAGATGCGAGATGACCCTCTGACACTCTTTTACGACCCCCAAAAAGAAATGTTTGTAGCTGCCGACGACATAGAACACGGCAGTGGCTACCGGTACGAAATCCGTGATGTGCGCTTCGACAATCGGCAGGCTATGCTTGATTCCATCTTCAACCTTGATGCTCCCTGGTATGCAAAATACGACCGCTTTTCGGGAAACTCTTACATCCAAAGCCGAGTTAGCACTACCAATACAGAAACCAACGACACGGTGCTGGACTTCCCTCTGGTCAATGTCCGCACAGGAGACACCGTGACACTGCGACAGATGCAAGGCACAACTCTACTCCACTACGCCTATTTCGGCATGGACAAAGACTATTTCCTTGTCCCCGACGCATACGCCCCACAGATACAGAACATCGTCATGGTATTCCCAAATAGCAACAATGCCGAACTGATGCGAGCACTGACCGACTCGCTGGGCCTTGCCGACAACGTCTACTATGCCAAAGGGCTGACTCGGGTGCTCTCTATAGACTTCAATCGTGCCATCCTTATCGGAGCAGACCACAAGACCATGGCCACATACCCCGCGGGAACAGACTTCGACAAATGGATACATGACGTATTGAAGAAGAAATAAAAATCAATGTTTTAATCAATATGAAGAAACTAATTTTAGTCGGTGCTATGCTGTGCGCCCTTGGGATGATGTCCGCCTGCAAGAGTGGGACGGCAAACAACAAGGAAAAGACACTTGTCGGGCATTGGGAGACAGTGGCAGCGACAGAAGAATGGGATTGCAGCGAAAGCCCTGAAGAAATGGCTGCAGCAGGAAGCGCTGCCGATACCACGCAATACAACCCCAAGCTGGATTCCGCCGAATACAGATATATCTCATTTGATATCGACGAGGATTCCATCACGATGGTAGAACACGACAAGGGCGGCTGCGACCCCGTGCCTCCGCTGGAAATTTCAAAAAGTAGGGTCGGCTACACTTGCGACAATGAGACCATCACGTGGTACAACGCAGGGAATTATCCCATCAAATGGAAGATTGTGGAACTCACCCCGGACAAACTGGTATTCCAGGACGAGTACGACTTTGAGGACTGCACCGTCGTTGAAACATACACGATGAAACGGAAATAGGGCAATCGAACCGCTCTTGCGCCAGCCCAAACGCTTTCGAGAACGAATGACTAAGTAGCTAAGTCCACTCAGCCACCCAGCCACTCAGTCACTCTCCCTTCAGCCTCACCTTGTGGTACACCACGCGGTCGTGGTTGCCAGTGCGGCCTTCGAGGTAGAGCCAGCCGTCACTACCCCAGAAGCACCCATCGTAGGGAAACCATGCGGGGGTAGTCTGGTAGACAAGGCTCTGTTTTACACTCCGACGGTCGGCACTGAGTAGGTAGAGATAGATGTACCCCGGACTTTCCAACTCCAGCGGTACCTGATAACCAGCAAAGACCCCCTCTTTAGACAGCGCCAGCCAACAGGAATTCATCTCGGCGGTGTCGCCGGTAATGATGGTGGCGCAGCCGTCGCCTATGGCTACCAAGAAGATGTCGATGTCCGTGCCCTCCAGGTGGGAGTATTCCACCTCCTGCGAGTCCGCGCCCATGGGGTCCCACCACGACATATTGTACTTCTCCCGGTAGCGGAGCACCGCTGCGGTGTCGGCCGCCGTGGGGGTGGCATACTGCTTGCGGGCGTGGTTGTATTGGTCGAAAGAGGCCTTGGCGGCGAGGTATTCGGCCTCGCCGATCTCCACGTCCTCCATCAGGCAGTTGGTCTGCGGGTACATGTCGACATGCAACTTGTAGCATCCGCCACGCTCGGTGCGGAAGTAGAGCCATCCGCCCTCGGCCCAGCGCAGGCCAGTGAGGACGCCCTGTGTGCTGTCGAGGGCAAGAGCGTGGAATCCGGAAACCTCATTTCCGTCGATGAGGGAGATGTGCAGGTGGTCGCGCAAATCGCCCGACGAGGGCGACTGCGAGGCAAAGACACCCTCAGGCGAGAGGGCGAAGAGGCGGTCGGCATAGAATTTAGTGTAGAGCATGCCGTTGAAGTAGAAGCCCCGGTGGTCGTCAATGGGCCATAGCATGTGCACCCCCAGCGTGCCCGAAGGCTGGAAACGCCCTATGCGACAACGCAGTCCCTCGCTCTCCAGCCAGGCGTACTCGTCGCACCCGGGACATGAATGGAACACCTCATAGTATTCTTTCGTCAAGCGGTCGCGCTCCTCTGGGCTGACGGCGGTGGTGTCGAAACGCTGGCTGACATCGCGCTGCATGAGGTATTCGCGCTCGCTGACGGCGATGGTGTCCCAATGCTCCTCGAAGAGCTCGGGCCTATAGCCGGCGCACCAGAAGGCCAGCATACGCTGGCTCAGCGCCGGACGACGGAAGGAGAAGAGGCCGAAATTGTCGGTCACAGCCAACTCCTCCCAAGGCAAGAAACATTTCTCACCATATATCTCGTAAACGCGGCTCACCGTCACGTATGGCAACGCCTCGCCGGTCTTGGCGGCGGTCACCATGCCGCTTACCACAATGCTGCCGTCCTGCTGCCGCTGGCAGGAGTAATTTATTTTCATCTTCTCCTCGCCGAAGGTGACGCCCAGCACCAGCGTGTCGCCGTGCTGCGTGAAGGTGGTGGAGTAGCGGTGCCCGATGTTTTCCATGCATTGCGCCGCCGCACGGCCGCCGCCGACAGCCCCCAACAACACAACTGCAACAATTATCTTATAGAACCCTGTGTGCATAACACTTAACACTAAACACTTAACACTAAACGCTCATCACTTATTTCTCCGCCTCCTTCAGCGTCTCGCGCAGCGAGTTCAAGAAATTCTCCGGAGCCTCGTCGCGCTCGAAACATTCGATAGCCTTGCGCAGGTGGGCGACGTCCTCGCCGCCCTTCTCCATCAGCTGGAAGAGGTAGAGGTGGCAGATGCCGAGCTCAAAGTCCTCCTTCGCCTCGTTGCAACGCGACTGCAGGAACGCGATGGCCATGCTCCCCTTCTCGTTCTTCATGCATTGGGCAATAATATAACCCGTTTCGTCAAACAGATTGTCGCTTTGCACAGCCGCATGCCAACCGGACCGCAACACGGGCTGCACATCGTCCTGCGCCGACTGCTGACGCAGCAGGAAATCCAGCAGGAACCCCCAGCTGGTGACGTCGGTGCTGTCGTCGGCAACGGCCTGGCGGTAGTAGCGTTCGGCCTTGTCCGTATTTTTCAACGCCTGGTCGTAGATGATGGCCATCACGCGGGCGGCGTCGCCTTTCAGCCGTGGTACCCGATAGCCCTTCCAGGCACGCTCCAGATGGGCCAGGGCCTTGTCGTTGTGCCCCAGTTGGTACTCCATCACACCCAGGTTGTAGTGCGCCTCCCAGAGGGTGTCCCTCAACGCGACGGCACGGCGGAAGTAGTAGGCCGCGCTGTCGGCCGTGGCCTCGTCCGAAGTATAAAAATACCCCAGCTGCGAGCAAGCATCGGCGCTCTCCGTGGCCTGTTGCAACAGGGCCTTGCATTCGGGCGCAAGGTATGTCATCCACAAATCGTCGCCATAGTCGTCGAGCAACGCCTTGTGGTAGGCGGCATGGGTGGCCAGCAACGACTGGTCGCCGGGATGAGCGGCCAGCAAACGGCGCGAGAGGCTGTCCACATCGAAGGCGAACGCATCCCCCATCTCGAAGTTGCGGCGCACCGAGTCGAGGCTCTCACCCTTCTTCAGGTCCACCAGCGAGAAAACCATGTGGTTCATGCTCTGCGCAAAGTAGTGCAGCACGATGTCGGCCTTCATGGCCAGCACCGCCGGACGGTCGTTCGCGGGGTCCAGCGCGTCCAGCATGGCAAAAGCCGACGCATACTGCCGCTGGGCCACCAGGCCCTCGGCCTTCTTGAGCGTCGCACGCTCGTTCTGTGCCTGTGCGGCACCTGCGGCCGACACCATCAACACCGCCACCATGCAGCAGCGGACCATAAAGGATGTGTTCTTCATTTTCATAGTGTTTACTTTTTGCATTAACGTTATTTTGCCTTTTTTGTTGTTTTCACATATACTATTATAACATCATTTTCGCCAAATGTCTACAAGGGAGTATTGCTTTTAACAATTTTTAACTACAGAAAAACACCCCTTAAAACCCCATCAAGCACCATTTTCGCCTCGCCCACCGGATGTGTGTATGGAAACCCAACACCTAATATTAATAATTAAGTCCTTAATACTTAACACTTAACACTAACCGCTTAACACTAAACGCTAAAAAGCCTCTCACCACCAATGGTGACACTCCCATGTCGGAAAAAGTTCGTACTTTTGCAAAAAAATAATGGAGCGCCGGCGTCCCGCCGGCAATAAAAATGAAACGCCGACGTCCCGCCGGCAAATGCAAATAAAAAAAACAAAAATATGAACCACGAACACCACGATGCCGGCAAGATGCCGGCGGTCCATCACCACCACGGCCACGACCACCACGGCCACCATCATCACCACCACGCGCACGCGATAGAAAAATTGTCTACCATCTATATCGTCGCCGTGGCGCTCAACCTGCTCTTCGTCATCGTCGAGGCCGTCGCGGGCTTCGTCGGCAACTCCCTCGGTCTCCTCTCCGACGCCGGCCACAACCTCAGCGACGTCTTCTCCCTCCTGCTGGCCATGATAGCCCTCAAGCTGGCCGCCAGCCACGCCACCAAGCGCTTCACCTACGGCCACCGCAAAGCCTCCGTCCTCATCTCGCTCCTCAACGCCATCATCCTCCTCGTCGCCGTCGGCGCCATCATCGTGGAGAGCATCCAGAAATTCTTCAACCCCGGCGAGGTCAGCGGCGACCTCATCATCTGGACCGCCGCCATCGGCATCGTCATCAACGGCCTCACCGCCTGGGCTCTCAGCCGCCAGCAGCAGCACGACATCAACACCCGCGGCGCCTTCCTCCACATGCTCGCCGACACGCTGGTCTCCGTCGGTGTCGTCGTCTCCGGCGTGGTCATCAAGTACACCGGCTGGACCGTCGTCGACCCCATCATCGGCCTCGTCATCGCCGTCGTCATCCTCGTCTCCACCTGGGAGCTCCTCTCCGAGAGCCTACGCATGAGCACCGACGCCGTGCCCGAAGGCTACGACGTCGACGACATACAAAACCGCATCCAGGCCCTCGACGGCGTCCTCAACGTCCACCACATCCACATCTGGGCCATCTCCACCACCGAGACCGCCCTCACCTGCCACATCGTCATCCCCGAAGCCACGATGCTCGAACAAGTCACCGACCGCGTCAAGGAACTCCTCGACTCCCTTGGCATCCACCACAGCACCCTCGAACTCGAGACCCGCAGCTCCCACTGCCACGACCACGACTGCTGCTGACTGCAACGGCGAATGACCCGAATTGAGCTAAGACTACGCTGTTCAATTATAGGCGTTCTCACCTAACAGCCAAATTATTAACGACAACCGAGACAACACAAACAACGGCTACGCAATCACACTGGCCAACCGCACCCTTGCGGTTGGCTTATTGTCTATGTTGTCCCTGTTGTCGTGAAAATCGTCCCCTGGAGCGCCGGCGTCCCGCCGGCATCGCCATGCAGCTACCCCACCCTGTACTCAAACCGGTCTATCCGCGTCGCCCCCATCCCATCCAGCCGCCGCACCGTGGCGTCGCAGTCCTCCTCCGTGTTGAAGTCCGGAATCAGCGGCACGCGCACCATCACATGCTCCGCCCCCATGCGCTCCAGCAGCCACTCCAGGTTGTCCCACGCGCGGGCCGCGTCGCCGCCCGTATAGGCCTTGTATATCGCGGCGTTGCCCTCCTTGATGTCTACAATGAAATCCCCCACCACCTCGGCGGCACGCACCACGCTCTCGCGCTCCACCTGCAGCGACGTCTCCGCCGTCAGGTTCCATCCCCGGCCGCAGATGGCCTTGAACTCCTCCAGGAAATCCACCCGCAGCAGCGGCTCGCCGCCGCCGAAGCAGACGCCGCCGCCTGTGGCGATGAAGTACAGGTTGTCCACCCCCACGCGGTCGTAGAGCTCCTGCGGAGTGTAGCGCACCAGCCCCTCGGCAGGCTCCAGGCAGCGGCGGTTCAGGCAGTAGCGGCACCGCAGCGGACACCCGTGGAACGCCGCCAGCGTGGTCACCCCCACCCCGTCGACACCCAGCCGGTGCCGGTCGATACCTATGAACGGAACAGCATCCATCTTCCTCTTTTTCTCCCCATAACGCAAAAAAACATCTTTTATTGCCCCCCTCCAACCCGCACCGAACCCGTACCCAACTCGCCCCAAATTCGCCCCTTCTCATATAGTTCCCATATACTTCTCATATAGTTCTTATATAGTTCCTATATACTGTATATAAGAACTATATGTGAACTATATAAGAACGATATAAGAACTATATAAGAAGGGCCGAACAAGGGGCGAACAAGGGGCGAAGAGGGTACGAAAGAATGGCGAGTAAAAAGGATGGAAAAAAGCAACGGCGTATTACTCGAATTTTTAGAATGCTACGCAGGCCAATGAAGGGCGAATTACTCGAAAAATTTAATTTTTAATTATTAATTTTTAATTAGTACTGCGCTTTCACCCGCACTCCCTGAATCTCCATATTCTGCGTCGCACCTCCG
The DNA here is from genome assembly GCA_937884485.1 of uncultured Bacteroidales bacterium. Lineage (GTDB taxonomy): Bacteria > Bacteroidota > Bacteroidia > Bacteroidales > P3 > Colimorpha. The sequence continues at coordinate 1,418 of CALGCG010000053.1, read as the reverse complement.
GCATCGGGCTCAATCATCGGCTCAAGGTTTCCCTCTATAATCTCTATTTCTCCCATCAAGACGGCACCGCTCTTAAGCTCGATGGTCTTCAGCGGCAGATCCTGCGGCACGCGCACGTCGTTCATCGTATACCTGGCATACCCGATAGAGCTGATTTCGAAATCATACCGCCCCTTCGGCAAATCGACACTGAAATTGCCGTCGAAATCCGTCGTTGCGCCACCCACCATCTTCCCGTCCTGCCTCGCAACGACATTCACAAACGGCAACGCCTCCTTCGACCGCTCGTCCAGCACCGTCCCCGTCACCCTCACCGAGTCCGCCACCACCCGCGGCGGATTCGCCGCCAGGCCCGCACTCATCGTCGCAGGCTTGCCCATCACCGCCTCGCGCAGCGGAGCCACGTTCTGGAGCGCCGGCGTCTCGCCGGCACAAACCGGCTCCGACGTCTCGTTCCCTTTCACCGTCGCCACCCCCGTGCTCTGCGCTCCGGCGGCAGCCGTCGACGCCAGCGCCAGCGCAATGCCCGCCACCTTGGCCGTCCGGCCCATGCGCAGCCTCTCGGCCAGCGCTCTCTCCAGGTAGCGCAACTCGCTCTCGCAGCGCGGACAGGTGCCCCGGCAGGGCCCCTGATAGGTGCACTCAGGCATCTCCAATGCGATGCCGTTTTCCTCGGCGATGCTTCGCCGCACCGCCTTCAGCTCCTTGCAGATATCTTTACCGGTACTCATAAGCCTTGAAAAATTGATACCAACATAACGCCGGACAAGAAAAAATATTGTGCCAAAAAAGTTTTTGCAGAATCGGAAAAAAGATGTATATTTGCATTTTTGAATATATATAATAACTCACTGTCAGAAATGAAGAAACTATTTGTTTTTATGGCATTTGCACTAATGGCAGGCGCCGGCGTGGCCAGCGCACAAACGAAGAATATCACCCTGGAGGACATCTGGACCAAACGCACCTTCAGCGCGAGGGGCGTCTACGGCATCCGCTCGATGGCCGACGGCGAGCACTACTGCACCATGAGCCGCACGGGCATAGCCAAGTACAGCTACGCCACGGGTGAGAAGGTTGCCGACGTGTGTCTCTTCAATGCTCCCGACCTGAAGAAGAAAGCCAAGCCCCTGCCCCCGATGGAAGGCTACGAGTTCAGCAAGGACGAGCAGAAGATACTGCTCAGCAGCGGTTTCGAGCCCATCTACCGCCACAGCGGCGTGAGCGACTACTACCTCTACGACGTCAAAGAGAAGACCTTCACCAAGATAAGCAACAACGGCAAGCAGCGCCTGACGACCCTCAGCCCCGACGGCACGAAGGTGGCCTTTGTGCGCGACAACAACCTCTACTGGATGGACCTCGGCACCCTGGAGGAGCACGCCATCACCACCGACGGCCGTGTGAACAAGGTGATC
>CALGCG010000052.1 GCA_937884485.1 uncultured Bacteroidales bacterium | reverse complement strand
CGTCTTCAACTTCGAGGGTGGCTGCTATGCCAAGGTCATCAACCTTGACAAGGAAAGCGAGCCCGACATCTACAACGCCATCCGTCGCAACGCCCTGTTGGAGAACGTCACCGTCGACGCCAACGGTAAGATTGACTTCAAGGACAAGAGTGTCACCGAGAACACCCGTGTGAGCTACCCCATCGACCACATCGAGAAGATTGTGCAGCCTGTGCACGGCAAGAGCGCCGGCCCCGCCGCCGAGAACGTCATCTTCCTCTCGGCCGACGCCTTCGGCGTGCTGCCCCCGGTGAGCATCCTTACCCCCGAGCAGTGCAAGTACTATTTCCTCAGTGGTTTCACCGCCAAGCTGGCTGGTACCGAGCGCGGCATCACCGAGCCCACGCCGACCTTCAGCGCCTGCTTCGGCCAGGCCTTCCTCGAGCTGCATCCCACCAAGTATGCCGAGGAGCTGGTGAAGCGCATGGAGAAGAGCGGCGCCAAGGCCTACCTGGTGAACACTGGCTGGAACGGCACCGGCAAGCGCATCTCTATTAAAGATACGCGCGGAATCATCGATGCCATCCTTGACGGCTCCATCCTCAAGGCCGAGACGAAGAAGATCCCGTACTTCGACTTCGAGGTTCCCACTTCGCTGCCCGGCGTGGATCCGAAGATCCTCGACCCGCGCGACACATACGCCGATGCCAAGGTGTGGGACGAGAAGGCACGTGACCTGGCCGACCGCTTTGTGAAGAACTTCGTGAAGTTCACCCATAACGAAGCTGGCAAGGCTCTGGTCGCCGCCGGTCCCAAATGTTAAAGTTAATTTTTTTTTGTGATAACTTTGTAATATGAAAAAGAAGGGAGCCGCTCTTTTGGTTGTCCTGATGCTTATGGCAGCAGGAGCTAAGGCCTACGACTTCAGGGTCAGCCTTAAGAGCGGCGACTTTGTGTTCTTCACAATCACCGATGCCTCGCGTGGCGAAGTGAAAGTGGTACCCCCCAATGAAGGAGGCCCTAACTACTACGAAGGAAATAAAGCTCCGTCGGGTATTGTGGCCATTCCTTCCGAGGTGGAGTATAATGGGAAAGTATACAAAGTCACGGCTATTGGCAATCGTGCCTTTTCCGGATGCACGCACATCCAGATGGTGTCATTCCCGGAGTGTTTGCAGGAAATTGGTGACTATGCGTTTTACGGCTGTTCAGGTTTGTCCGAGAGGGTTACCATAGGACGGAATGTGAGACGTATCGGCAATGCGGCTTTCTATGGCTGTGTGTCGCTGACCGAAGTGAGTTTCAGGGCAGAGCGTTGCACTGCTATGGGTGGCTCGATGAGCACAACGGTTTTCGGCAATTGCAACAGGTTGCGCCGCGTGATTATTGAAGAGGGCGTGAAGGAGATTCCCGATTATGCCTTCTGCGGCGTGGATGCCATGAAGGATTCCATCACGTTTCCCCAGTCGCTGGAATATATAGGCAATTACGCTTTCGCTTATTGTAGCTCTTTGAGCGGCGGCATCACGTTGCCTGACGGCGTTGAAAGAGTGGGGGAGGGCGCATTCCATCAGTGTCATGCGATAAGAAACCTCACCATAGGAAGCAATGTAGCATCCATTGGAGGACGTGCTTTTTACCACTGTGTCAGTCTGAGGAAAATAGCCGTGAAAGCATTCACACCTCCCGAGGTGTCTCTCACGACATTTGCCGAGTTGCCCAAGGGTGCCAAGTTCAGTGTGCCATGCGTCAGCAAGGACCTGTATGACAGCAGTGCCTACTGGAAAAACCATGCTCCTTTCGTGTCCGTTGAACCCTGTAGTTTCAGCGTGGATGTTACGATGGGCAATTCTGGTGCTGGCATTGTGATGGGTTCGGGGCAGTACAGCTATGCCGACACGGTATGCTTGATAGCCATCTGCAATGCAGGTTATGCTTTTGATGGATGGTCGGATGGCAACCGAGAGAACCCTCGCAAGATGGCTGTTAAAAAGAATATCCAGTTCGAGGCGCTGACCCATCCGGCCAGCCTGACGGTTGTATACGATACAATCTACGAGGTGGATACTGTGTATACTGACGGTGTGGAGGTAGTATACGATACATTACTGCTGAACGATATCGCGTTGGGTATTGGCGAGGTGCCTGAGGTGAACTATGACTCTGATCGCAAGAGAATTGTATGGAAAGTGAGCAAACGCGAGCAGGTGCTAAGCGTATCGATATATAATCAGGTAGGCGAATGTGTCTATACTGGCAAGGGCCGTAAGGGGAAAGTGAGTATGCGCCGCCGTGGAACGGGGTCGTATATACTTCGCCTCGAGACCAGCCAGAGAATTATCAACTGCCGGTTCTTTGTAGCTACGCGCAACGACGGCTTCCTGTTTGATGAGGAAGAAGATATTTGAATAAAAAAGAAATAAAATAAAAAAAACAATCAAAATGAATCACAACAATTTTGCATCGCGTCACAACGGTGTCTCGAAAGAGGCCGATGTGAAAAAGATGCTCGAGACCATCGGCGTCAGCAGCATGGACGAACTCATCGAGAAGGCTGTTCCCGCAGCCATCCGTCTGAAAGCCCCCATGCCTCTGCCCGAGGGAATGAGCGAGTACCAGTTCCTGAACCACTGCCGTTCGCTTGCCCAGAAGAACAAGCTCTACCGCACCTATATCGGCATGGGCTACTACGGCACCATCACCCCCGCCGTCATCATGCGCAATGTGTTCGAGAATCCCGGTTGGTACACCAGCTACACTCCGTACCAGACCGAGATCAGCCAGGGACGTCTGCAGGCCCTGATGAACTATCAGACCATGATTGCCGACATGACGGGCATGCCGCTGAGCAACGCTTCGCTGCTCGACGAGGCCACCGCCGCCGGCGAAGCCATGATTATGTTCTTCAACAGCCGTAGCCGTCAGGCTCAGAAGGACGGCATCTGCAAGGTGTTTGTCGACGAAGGCATCCTTCCCCAGACCCTCGCCGTCATGCAGACCAATGCCGCTCCCCGTGGCATCGAAATCGTCACCGGCAAAGCCGCCCAGACCGAGCTCGACGGCAGCTACTTCGCCGCCTTTGTGCAGTATCCCAACCAGTTTGGCGAGGCTCAGGATTGGACTGGCTTCATCAGCAAGTGCCATGAGAAGGGCATCTTCGTCTGCATGGCCACCGACCTGATGGCCCTGGCCCTGATGAAGACTCCCGGCGAGATGGGTGCCGATTGCGCCATCGGCAATGCCCAGCGCTTCGGTCTCCCCATGGGCTTTGGCGGTCCTCACGCTGGTTTCTTCGCTTTCACCGATGCCTTCAAGCGCCTCTTCCCCGGTCGCATCATCGGTTGGACCATCGACGCCAAGGGCAACCCCGCCCTCCGTATGGCCCTCGGTATGCGCGAGCAGCACATCAAGCGCGACAAAGCCACCTCCAACATCTGCACCGCTGCCGCCCTCGTGGCCAACATGAGCGGTTTCTATGCCGTCTGGCATGGTCCTGAAGGCATCCGCGACATCGCCACCCACATCTGCGCCCGCGCCCACCGCCTGGCTCTGGAGCTGGAGCAGTACGGCTACAAGCAGTGGAACAAGGTCTATTTCGACACCCTGGCCCTCCAGTGCCCCGTGCCCACCGCCAAGGTTCGCGAAGTGGCTCTGAAGCATGAAATCAACTTCCGCTATATCTGCGACGAGTGCATCGGCATCTCCATCGACGAGACCGTCACCAAGGCCGACCTCGACGCCATTGTGGCTTGCCTGGCTGAAGCTGCCGGCAAGAAAGCCGAAGCCCTCGAGTGCAAGGGTTGCTGCTGCAAGTTCGCCGACGAGGCCATCCCCGCCGACCTCAAACGTACCAGCGCCTACCTCACTGAGAAGGTCTTCAACGCCTACCACGACGAGACTTCCATGATGCGCTACATCAAGATGCTCGAGGAGAAAGACCTCAGCCTCAACCGCGCCATGATTCCGCTGGGCTCCTGCACCATGAAGCTCAACGCCGCCGCCGAGATGATGCCCCTCTCGTGGAGCAAGCTCGCCGGCATGCACCCCTTCGTTCCTGCCGACCAGGCCGAAGGTTACCTCGAGATGATTCACGACATCGAGCGTCGCCTCGCCGTCATCACCGGTTTCGCCGGCGTCAGCCTGCAGCCCAACTCGGGTGCCTACGGTGAATACAGCGGCCTCACTGTCATCCGCAACTATCATATCGCCAACGGCCAGGGCCAGCGCAACGTCTGCCTCATCCCCGCTTCCGCCCACGGCACCAACCCCGCTTCCGCCGCCAAGGCCGGCATGACGGTCGTTGTGGTGAAGTGCAACGACAAGGGGGACGTCGACATCGACGACCTGCGCGCCAAAGCCGAGCAGTACAAGGACACCCTCAGCTGCCTGATGATCACCTATCCGTCGACCCACGGTGCTTTCGAAGAGGGCATCCTCGACATCATCAATATCATCCACAGCATGGGCGCCCTCGTCTACATGGACGGTGCCAACATGAACGCCCAGGTGGGCCTCACCAGCCCCGGCCACATGGGTGCCGATGTCTGCCACCTCAACCTCCACAAGACCTTTGCCATGCCTCACGGCGGTGGCGGTCCCGGAGTCGGCCCCATCGCTGTCAGCCAGAAGCTGGTTGACTTCCTGCCCACGCATCCCGTGGTCGAGGTCGGTGGCCAGAAGGGCAACACCATGGCCGCAGCCCCCTATGGCAGCGCCTACCTCCTGCCCATCACCTACGGCTACCTGCTGATGCTCGGTGGCGAAGGCCTCACCGAGGTTACCAAACACGCCATCCTCAACGCCAACTACCTCCGCGCCCGTCTGCAGAAGTACTACAAGATTCTCTACACCAACCGTAACGGTATGTGCGGCCACGAGATGATTGTCGACTTCAACGAGTTCAGTCTCAAGGTCGGTGTCGGCGACATCGCCAAGCGCCTCATGGACTATGGCTTCCACGCCCCCACGGTGGCCTTCCCGGTGCACAACACTCTCATGGTGGAACCCACCGAGAGCGAACCCCTCGCCGAGCTCGACCGCTTCTGCGACGCTATGATCGCCATCCGTCAGGAGATTGACGACATCATGACCGGCAAGAGCGACGAGAAGAACAACCCCATCGCCAATGCTCCCCACACCATGCAGGTGGTCTGCGCCGACGAGTGGACGCTGCCCTACAGCCGTCAGAAGGCTGCCTTCCCGCTGCCTCACGTCGAGAAGTACTGGCCCACTATCAGCAAGATTGACGACGCCTACGGCGACCGCAATCTCCAGGCTGTCTGGGCTGAATAACAAAGTTGCACAGCCAACAAAAAAGCAGGAACCGCGAGGTTCCTGCTTTTTTTCATTTCACATATTTTGTTTATTTTTCGTTTTCCCTGTTGAGGGCGCTGCGCAGATGTTCTGTCGTATTCTTGAAGTGTAGCGTGTGCGGATTGTCGGGCATTTCGCGTTGCAGACCTTCCAGTACAATGTCGAAGTAATCGATGCTCACAGGGTCGCGGGGGTCGATGAGGGCGCGGTTGTTGAACGGTTTGTAGAGGGCTATCAGCGTCGACAGCGAGCCTGCGTTTTCTTCCACGAAGCGGCATACGTATTCCTGCTGTTCCAAGAAGGTGGCGTGGTAAATGGAGTCTGTTGTTTCCTTTTTCTTGTCGTATGTGGCTTGGTCCATCATTCCGGCGGACAGCAGGGCGTCGTAGTGGTTCACGGAGTCCACCAGGGCGGAAAGAATCTTTGACCCGTCGTTGGTGTACTGCTGTAGTTGCCACAGCAGGGCGCTTTCGGGCGACCCTTTCACGTTGTAGCTTGCCGAGAGGTTGTCGTAACGGCCGGTCACCTCGATGGTTTCGCCGTTCGACGGCAGGGTGACGATGTAGTTGTTCTCCGAGGTGTGGAGGTTGTACAGGCTCTTGTACGGCGGGTTGTAGCGATACGTGAAGTGGCCGTCGGCGTCCATCGGGATGGAGTCGATGAAGATGGGGCCTTCGGGGGCAATCTCTTCGAGCCAGAGGCTGCGGCCTGCGCCGCCTTCGATGGTTCCCTCGATGGTGAATCCGTCATGTTTGCAGGCACTGATGCTGAGCAGCAGCAGTGCAGAGCAGAAAAATAACTTTGCTTTCTTTTTCATTTCCATAAAAAACTTTCTTTATACCAATAAGTCGGCCAGTGTCAGTGCGGCCATGGCTTCCACGATGACTGGCGCACGCATTACCTGGCAGTTGTCGTGTCGGCCTCCGATGGTTGTCGGCACAAGTGTTCCTTCGTCGGAGAGGCATTCCACCTCCGATGGCAGGGTCACCACGGGGTGGAATGCCACGCGGAACTCCACGGGCATGCCGTTGCTGATGCCTCCCTGCACGCCGCCGCAGTGGTTGGTCTGCGTGGTGCCGTCGGCGTTCCAGCGGTCTACATACTCGCTGCCTTTCATCTCTGCTGCGGCGAAGCCTGCGCCCATTTCGAAGCCTATGGCCGAGGGAATGGACATCATGGCCTGTGCCAGCAGGGCGCTGAGTTTGCCGAAGATGGGGTTGCCCACTCCTGCCTTGAGCCCTTCGATGCGACAGCTCACGATGCCGCCGCGGGTGTCTCCTTCGGGGCCAAGGCTGTCCACTTCGGCATGAATGGACACCGGGGCGATGACCTGCTTGGCGATGGCGCCAGCGACAACACGGGCCACGGTCTCGCGGGCCGAGGCGCGTCCGCCACCGCGATGGTCGCGCACGCCGTAGCGGGCCTGGTAGGTGTAGTCGGCGTGGCCGGGGCGGAAGAGGTGTTCCAGCGGGGCGTAGTCGTCGGGACGGGCATTGTGATTGTGGATGCTGAAGGCTATCGGGGTGCCGAGGCTTACGCCGTCCTTGATGCCCGACAGCCACTCCACCTCGTCGGCTTCCTGACGTGGGGCTCCGGAGGAACGACGGCTGAGGTCGGCGTCAACGGCCTCGAAGTCGATGGCCATCCCCGGAGGGCAACCGTCTATAATGCCACCTACGGCGAGCCCGTGGGACTCGCCGTAGGTGGTCAGTCTGAATTTCTGTCCGAAAGTGTTCACTCTATTTGGGGTTGATTTCTAACAGCTCCACCTCGAACACGAGGGTTGAACCGGCGGGGATGTTGCCCATGTCGCGCATGCCGTAGCCCAGGTTGTAGGGGATGTAGAGCATGTACTTCGAGCCTTCGTCCATCAGCTGCAGGCCTTCGGTCCAGCCGGGGATGACATCTCCCAGTCCGAAGGTGATGGGCTGGCCGCGGTCGACGCTGCTGTCGAACGTGGTACCGTCGATGAGCTTGCCGGTATAGTGCACTTTGACACGGTCGGTGGCTTTGGGCTTCTTGCCGTTGCCTTCTTTAATCTTACGGTATTTCAAACCGCTCTTGGTGGTGTAGACCGACTTGTTGTTGCTGATTTCCTTCAGGAACTTCTCGCCCTTCTCGATGTTCTCGCGTCCGGCAGCCTGGCTGCGCTCCTCGAAGGCGCGCTGGAAACGCTGCAGGAGTGGATGGGCGACATTGTCGCCGAAACGGGGTTGGGCTATGGCACACTCCATCATGGCCAGTCCGGCCATGCGGCCGTCGATGCCCAGCTGCTGGGCGTTCCACTGGTTGTAGATGTCGCGGCCGATGGCATAGGAGGCCGAGTCGTTGAAGGTGACGGGGGCAGCGCGGAGCTGGTCGTAGGCGTCGGCCTTGGCCTTCAGCTGGTCGTAGGCGTCGGCCTTGGCCTTGAGCTCGTTGTAGTAGGCCTCGGTCATTGTGGCCTTGCCTCTTTTGATTTTCACATCTTGTGCCTGTGCGGCGGCGCTGCACAGCAGCGCCGCACCCATGGCAGCCATGACGATAGTCTTTTTCATTTTTTTTATTTGTATTCTTTCACTTCGACGCCGTCGAGTACTTCTTTGCCGCAGATGGCGAGGGCGAGCATCTCGTTCTCACCCTTGTAGACCTTGACGGGGGCAATCCAGTCGATTTTTTCGGTGATCTGGGCCATCCAGGGCTTGCTGTAGGCGATGCCGCCGGTGAGGAGGATGGCGTCGACCTTGCCGTTGACCACAGCGGCCAGACGGCTGATTTCCATAGCCACCTGATAGCAGAAGGCATCCACGAGGAGTTTGCACTTCTCGTCGCCGGCGAGGGCGCGTTTCTCCACCTCGTAGGCGTCGTTGGTGCCGAGGTAGGCCACGAAGCCGCCTTCGGCGGTGACCATCTTCTTCAGCTTGGCCTCGTCGTATTTGCCGCTGCAGGCCACCTCGATGAGCTTGGAGGCGTTGATGGAGCCGCAACGGGTGGGGGAGAAGGCACCGAGGCCGCAGAGGGCGCGGTTGACCTCGACGCAGCGGCCGTGCTGGTGCACGCCCACGCTGACGCCGCCGCCCATGTGGGCGATGATGAGGTTGAGGTCCTCATAGTGCTTGCCGAGCTCGCGGGCATAGAGCTTGGCGGTCATCTTCTGGTTCAGGCAGTGCCAGATGACACCCTCGTGCGAGGGGTCGAGGTCGAAGACGGGGTGGCCGCTGATCTTGGCGTACTCAGGACGCTCGTCGACGATGCCGGGGTCGGCAATGTAGGCACACTCCAGGCCGATTTCCTTGGCGATGGCGTCGCTGATGAGGGCGCCGAGGTTGCAGGCATGTTTGCCCTGGATACCGGCGATGCACTCCTCCTTCATCAGGTCGTTGACGCGGTAGCAGCCGCTCTCGCAGGGACGGGTGAGGCCGCCGCGGCCCATGACGACGGCAATCTCGTCGGTGCTCACGCCGTGGCGCTTCACCATGTCGAGGATGGCGGTCTTGCGGTAGTCGAACTGGTCGGCGACTTCCTTAAACTTCTGAATCTCCTCAATGGGGTGGGAGAGGTTCTCGGTGAAAACTTCGTTCTCGCCCTCGTAGATGGCGGCTTTGGTCGATGTGGCACCAGGATTGATTACCAGCGTGTATTTCTTGTTGCTCATATAATATTATTGTTTTTATTTATTTACTTTAATTTATCAAAAAAAGTACACACTCATACTTTCAGGGTGCAAAGATAAGAAAAAAAAATGGATTTATGGAAATTTTTTTATCAGATGAACAGGATAGTTGTGTGAGATGAGAGTGGGTTGTGTTTTAAATGGTTGTTTTATAGTTGTTTGGTGTTTGTGTGGGTTGTGTTTATATTATGTTTCTTGTTTTTGGAAGGGTGTTGGTTGAGGCATGGTGAGGAATGTCGTTTGGATGGCATTCGGCATTGGGTTTTCGGAATCAATAAGCCCCTAGCCCTGCTGGCTGAAATCTACAGTAAACCATCTGCTGGCACAACAACCAGCCTGGCAAGGCTGAAAGTGAATTGTATGGCTTCCGAGACGCTGTTACAATAATGGTGTCATGTATAGAGGAATAAATGTGACACCATTTTTCTCCATATAATCGTTAGAATGTATCACGTATGGTGTTGCAGTGTATTCCGAGAATTTCCGTCTGTATTTGTCCAGGGAAGTGAGTGTATAATGTGCGGACGACTTTACTTCGATGGGGGAAATGTTGTGGCGTGATGTCACCGATGGTTTCCTGACAAGGAAGTCTATCTCCATTTTGTCGTCTTTGTTGTGCGAGGCGTTGGAGTAGAAGTATAGTTTGTTGCCTGCCGCCCGCAACATCTGGGCTACAATATTTTCGACAAGCATGCCTTTGTTTATCTCCAGTTTGTCGAACATTATTTTTTTGTATAACAAGCCCTGTTGGATGTCTTTTTCGTCGAAGGCCATAGCTATCAATAGGCCGGTGTCGGCCATGTATATTTTCCGCTTGGCATCGTCACGGTTCAAGTTAAGTCCCACATTGGGTTCGGTGGCTGCAAAGCAGACGTTGATGACACGCGATTCTTCGAGCCAGAAGAATGCATTGGCATAGCTTCTGGTGCGGGCACCTTTCTCAAGGTCGCTGATGCGGAATCGCTTCTCGTGCCGTTGCAGCTGCGACGGTATGGTGTCGAACACCCGAGTCACTTTTTGCTCATAGCCTGCGGCATACTTACTGATGTCCGCACGATAAATACTCAATATGTTTCGCTTGGCTCGGTCGACGATGTCGAAGTCCTTTTTTTCCACATAGAGTTCCACAGCCTGTGGCATGCCCCCTACAATCATATATTGTCGGAACAGATCCATGGCCTTGCGGTGAAGCAGTCCTCCCAAAGGGGTATGCGACGTGAAGCAGTCTTTGATATAATCCATCAGGTCTTCGTGCCCCAAAGCCCAAAGAAATTCCTCAAAGTCCATGGGGTGCATATCGATACGTTCTTCTTCCGAGGGTATGACGATGTTCTTCACATTGCGGTTGATGCTGACCAAGGAACCCGTCTCGATATAATCAAATCGTCCATCCTTGACAAGGTGCTTGATGGCGGCTCTGGCAGGCGGGTATTGCTGTACTTCGTCGAATACAATGACAGACTCATGCGGATACAGCTTCACGTCTTTTAAGAGCGAGAGCGTCCGGAAGAATGAATCCATATCGTTGAGTCGTTCCTCAAACAACGTTTTCAGTTGTTTGTCCTCCTTACTGAAGTCGATAAGAATATGCGATTTGTATTCATTTCGAGCAAATTCCTCAACGATGTAGCTTTTGCCAACACGACGTGCGCCATCAATCAGGATGGCTGTTTTGCCATGTTGTGTTTCTTTCCAATTTAGTAACTTGTTGTAAATCTTTCTTTTCATTTGATTATTGCACCAAATTCAACTTTGCAAATATACAAAATTTACACCAAATACAAAATATTAAATTAAAAAAATTGCACTAAATCGCAATTATTGGTTGTTTGGATCTGGTTGCATTGATGGCGAAGGCGCGGTAGTAGTAGGCGGTGCCCGGCGAGAGGGGGGTGAGGTGGCTGACAAATGGGCCCGTGCCGCTGCCGTCGGCGGTATGGCGGCTTGCTGTGGTGGGTGCAGGCGTGAGGCTGGAGCATGTGCTGCGAGCGGAGACGATTTCGAGCGGAGCTGGAGCGGAGTTAGACCGGAGTTAGAGCGGAGGAAGAGCGTCGTAGGACAAGAAGAGGACGTTGATGACCTCTTGTTGTGAATTCATTTTATTCTAAATAAAGGCTTTACGTCGTATGCGTATATGGTTTGTACCTGCTTTCGACCTCCAATGTACCTGTTTTCGACCTGTGATGTACCTGCTGGGTACTTCCTGGGTACTTATTCTTTTATCGAGTCTTTGGACTCGTTTTTGTCATTTTCATTGTTCGTCACAATTTTCTTGCTGTATTTTATCCTGCGGTAAATGGCAAGGATGATCATCGGCCAGGCGATGATGGTGCATACGATGTCCATAATCCAGCTGGCGGCTGTCTGGTTGAAGTCCACTTTGCTGTTGAATTTCTCAATTTCTTCGGCTGTCATTTTTTCTTTGTTCATGATGTGTTTTTTGGGGTTGTTTGTTTTTTTTGTGTAATGAAATTCAGGATGTTGAAGTCGATATGCCCTACTGCGCCCTCCTTTTCCGCAGTTCAGGGCACATGCGAAGCAGGCGTTTGCAGGTTTTGAAGTTGGGACGACCCAGGGCTTTGTTCAGCTGCGCTTCGAAGAGGTATTCCTTTTTGTCGATGGCCACCTTCTCGTCACCTTTCTTCGACGTGGTCACGATCTGTTCGTGCATCTCCATTGCCTCCTCGTATCGCTCCAGGCGGTACAATGCACGGCCCTTGACGAACATGGCTTCCAGACATGCCCTACGGCTCAGCACCAGGTCGGCGTAGCCGATGGCTTCGTCGTAGCGGCCGCTGTACAGGCAGAGTACGGCGTTGATGAAATTGCAGGTCATGCTGCAGTCTTTCAGTAGGTTTTTACCTATGGTGGCCCCCGTTAGGCATTCGTCGTTGAACATCACGTCGAACATTCGTTTCATCATCAGGGCGGCGTTACGGTAGTCGCCATGCTTCATTCGCTCTATTGCGTCGGCGAGGCATACTTTGGCGGCGCCGTCGTAGTCGTGCTTCTGGTAGCAGGAGGTGAACTGCTTGCCCAGTTCCAGCTCATGATTGATGAGCATCAGATCGTTGAACGAGTTGGCGAAAGCCTTCACCTCGGCATCCAGGCGTATGTGGTCGGGTCGTAGCGGATGGCTCACCGTCAGTCCTTCGAGCGAGCGCATGCGGCTGATGGCCACGTAGGCCTGCCCAGCGGCGAAGACCCCTCGCGATAGGTCGAGGTGCATGCGGTCGAATGTCATGCCCTGCGACTTGTGGATGGTGATGGCCCACGCCAGTTTCAGGGGGTACTGCGTGAAGGTGCCCACCACAACGGACTCCACCTTGCCAGTGGCCTCGTTGTATTCGCTCTCGCGGCTCTCCCACACCGTCTGCTCCACGACCACCTCGCGGCCGCTCTCCAATTCCACCGTTATCTTGTCTTCCTTCAGTTCCTTCACCTTGGCGATGGTGCCGTTCACCACCTGGCGTGGGAAGTCGTTGCGGCAGAAGATGACCTGCGCGCCCACCTTCAGGTTGAGCTTCACCGGTGCAGGTGTGTCCGAGGACTTGAATTTCCCCTCGATGACGCCCTCGTAGCAGAACTCTTCGGTGTCCAGCTCCTCCAACCGCATGATGTTGGTGCTCTCGGCCGTGCTGTTGTAGGCAGCCAGTATGACGGAGAAGTCGCCCACGCGGTCGTCCGTGCTCACCTGCTGGTTGATGACGGACAGGTCCTGTGGGGTGTTCTTTCCCATACGCATGCGGTCCAGTATGCCGAGAAACTCCTGGTCCTGCTGCCGGTATACCTTCTGGAACTCGATTTTGGGCAGGTTCATCCGCTTCAGCACGTGGGCCTTGTAGAAGTAAGGCATACCGGCACCGTAGAGGGCGTGGAGCAACTCGGCGTCGGCGCTGCCTTCCTTCATCACAGGCGGTAGTTGGAACAGGTCGCCGACGAAAAGCATTTGCTTGCCGCCGAAGGGAAGGTGTGTCTTGCTGAGTGAGCGCAACACGCGGTCCATAGCGTCTACAAGGTCGGCCCGTACCATCGACGCCTCGTCCACGATGATGGTGTCCGTGTGATTGAGGAGATTGGTGTTGTCGAGGGAGGTTTTGATCTCGCGCAGGTCCAGACTTGGCCCCATGGCATCGAAGGGGAAGCCGAAGAAAGAGTGCATCGTCTGTCCGCCCACGTTCAGCGCCGCGATACCTGTCGGAGCTAACACCAGGAAGTTCTTGTCAATCTTCTCCTGTATGTTCTTGATGAATGTCGTCTTGCCTGTCCCCGCCTTGCCGGTGATGAAGAGGCTGGTGTTTGTTTTCTCAATCATCTCGAACGCTAACTGCTGCTCGAGGTTGTCTTTGTCAAGATGGAAGTTGCTCATCAATGGTTATACTTTGTCTCTGTTTTCGAGTGCAAAAGTACAACCGTATGCCGCAATCTATTTGCGTTACTGTTGTGATGAAATGAAAACGGATGGCTTTTAAAGTCATCCGTTTCATATTCTATTTATTTACTTTATACCAAATCAAACAATCGATTTTCCTTTGAACCCCATATTGTATTATAATTAAACTGAAGATTTCTTTTTGCTATATTCACCCATCGATAATATTCACTTAGATCCTGTCGACTGTCTCTAATAAGACGTGGAAAGACGATGTCGTATTTTGCATTTTTGTCTGCAATACCGCTTTCGTTAAAAACGTTAAAACCATCAGGTGCATCAAATAATATGTTGTTTGTTATAATCATTCTGCGATGGAAATCCCCCTTACGGCTAATTGCACAAATTGTTAAACGATATGACAAATCCTTTCTTATTGCTGCAAACAACCCAGATACCTTGTCAAAGACAGATTCAATGTTGTTTGTGGTACCGCGCTCATCTGTCATACTGTAGATAGTGAAATGAAAGGGGACCGTCAGTTTTTTTGATGGCAAAATTGCATCAAGCAGATAGGGGAGATTATTCTCGATGTTTAATGGCTTGCAAAGAATATAGGGGTCGATTAATATGGCTGCGTTACATGGGTGAAATATTTTTGCTTTGAATTGTATAAATCGGTCTTCATATTGTTTCTTTCTGTTCAATGAGAAACCGTCGCCCTTGAAAAGATACTCTTTCTTTGGTAAATCAATATTGTTGATGACTTTAATCCCATATTTAATTCCAAGTTCAGAGCACGAAAAGTCGCTATCATCAGTTAGATAGATGGCACATAAGTCTTCAGTGTCTTCTATTGGTGTGTCAATTTCTACGCTCTCGTATAAGTCAATATTTGATAATCCTGAAAGGTATCTTTTCCATAGCAGAATCAAATACGGGTCTGTATTCCAATCTTCGTCGCTAATATCTGTTCGTAATTCGGCTTCAGATATTGCTTGATATACGTTTAGTAAACAACCAAGTCCAGCAATGGAAGTATCATCTCGTAATTTCTTCCAAAAGGAAGCCTGTAGGTATATTACATCTCCCTTCATTTCTTCCGAGCTTTATATTTCATGAGTTCCATTGCCAATGTGTCCGCTTCGTCATAGAATCCCGACCCAAAAGGCTCGCTTAATCGTCCATCTTCTAAGATCTTTATTTGGCGGTTATGCGAAACGCCCTCTTCGTTCTTCTCAACATAGTTGAGGGATACATCGTTTGAGGTAAGGGCATTCTCCTTGTCAGCCACCATTACCTGGAGTTTTCGGATAAGGTATTCACTGTGGGTTTCGATGATGAAGTGGATGTTGTATTTCTGGTATGCCTCGACAAACATCTCCGCCAGTAGGGATTGGTATTTGGGATGAAGATGTATCTCGGGCTCCTCCACGAAGAAATATCGTGGATTATACGTTTGGTATTCGTCAGGTGTGCTTGGAATAAAATTATCTATACGAAGAAGTAACAGCGTCAATTGTGTGATTCCATATCCTTCATCTGCTAAAAGTCGTTTTTCATTATCTTTTCTTAAAAAGACCATGATTCCAAGTCCTTGGTCTGTGCCTTCCACAACGATTCCATCGCCAATACCAAATTTTTGAATCCATTTATTTAAGAAATCTCCTGCATAATTTATGCTAATAACACCCATATTTAAAGAGTCTTTGTCTGCAATGTGACGTTCAATTTGTCTCCGCAAGGCAATGCTCATATTGTTATTTTTATTATTGCTTTTATCAATAAGATATAGGCGCTCTACGCTTGCGGTAGAAGAGCCTAAATATTGAATACTATAGATGAAATCTGGATGGATGACCTCGTTATTGACAAATGAAAAAAAGAGTTCCTTATCTCTTTCAGACTCGTCTGCTTCTATTTTTCTCTTATAGTTTTCTATGCCTGGGTGCTCTCTGAATTTAAGTAAAAGCAGTTCTTCTTTTTCATGTCTTTTTTTCTGGACTTCATTCCATTTTTCAAATACTTGTTTACTATAGCTTCCTTTTGTTTTTGTGGAAATCTGCTCCTCAAGCTCCTTTTTTTCTTTTTCTAATTTCTTTATTTGTTCTTTTTCTTCGTCAGATTCGAATGCTTTTATCTCTTTGAGTAATGTCAATAAAGACGAAACTTGGTCGTATTCGTTTTCCAAAATAAAATTATTTAAGTTTTTGTCAATAGAATCATAGGATATTATTCCGTTGGAGTTATCATATTGCCCCTTGTATTGAAAAATCATTGTACCATCTGTCTTTTCAATTGAAAAAAATACTAATTCTCCATTGTTAAGGGGATCATTGTTTTTTGCTCGAAACACTCGTTTCACTTTTACCATCTCTTGGAGAAAAACAGACCATATTACATAGGAAAACTCTATGGACCTATTGCTTGCGTCTGTGTTGAGGACTTTGTCAAATTTTCCAAGAGATAAGTCACTGGATGATACATTAAGACTAGTAGAGGGTAAGCGTGTTTGTATCTCTTTTGTGTAAAAAGAATCATTCAATTGCCTTGATAAAAGTAGTAGTGCTTTCACCAGCGAACTTTTCCCGGCACTATTACAGCCGGTCAGCACTGTGATGGGTGCCAGTTCAAAATCGGCACCGTCTTCGCCGAAGGAACGGAAGTTTTTCAAACTGAATATTGGGTTCATATTTGTCTTACTCATATTGTTTTCTTTTGATTTTGCAAAGATACGATTTTTATCACATCCATGCAAATTTTTCTTCTCTCGTTTTCATTTGCAAAAGTACAACCTCCCTACGCAACTTATCTGCGTAACATCTTAGTTACATATCTTCCATCGTCAATCCTATCTGGCGGACTTCATATTTTGCCAGCTTTTTGCTGATGGTGGACACTTTACCGGCCAACTCCGAAGAATTGAGCTTCTTTCGTTGACGCTTGACCTCGGCCACTACCGCCTTCTTGTCAATCTCATTGATGGCTATCATGTCTATCTCGTTTACACCCTTGCGGTCCCAATAGTTGCCCACTTGCGTCACTCGCTCTTCTTCCATCCATTTCTGACGGAAATACTGTTCGAGCACAAGTCCCGAATATTGCTCATAGCCCCGCTCGACGATTTCGAGCAGCAGGTCGTTACGCTCCATCTCAACAAGAGCTTGGTTGCGCAGGATGAAGCGGAACCAGAAGCGCAGGAAACAGTCGTCGAGTTGCCAGCGTGAGTTGCGCCCACCGGGCTTGCTGAACATCGGTTGACGGTGGTGGATGTAGCTGTACTCCACCTCCAGGTTGTCAAGATAGGCTCCCGTGTTCTTGCCAATGGCTCCGTCAATCTCACTCTGCGTGGTAAGCCCCGAAGCTATCAGCTGGAGAATACTCAGGTAATTGGTATAGTCTTTGCCGAACTCCGACATGATGAGTTCTGTGCCTTCGGAGAGATAGGGTGAACCCGTCTGTGTAACCCAGCGGAGCATCTTGGCTTTTGTGACGGCTTTTGCGTCCATCAGCCAGGCAACATATTTGGCCACACCGCCGGTAAGCATATAGAGACAGAGTAGATCTTCAGAGGTATACTTGGGGTTGTGGTCGTGCAGAACCTCCTTGAGCACACTTATGCGGAAGGGCTGCATGTTGATGCGGCAATCCTGCCGTCCATAGAGCGGCTCGTCCTCATTGTCGAAAATCTTGTGCATCATACTATAGATACTTCCGCAAGCCACCATATTGACTTTCACCTTCTCGTGGTTTTTGTCCCAAATGTCCTGAATGTGGCTGGGAATCGCAGGGTTGACTTTGATGAAATTCTGGAATTCGTCAAAAATCAGGGTGAAATGATTCTGCTGGCCATAACGCATCAACTGTTCAAAAAACTGGGCAAATGTCTCCAACCGACCGAAAATCTGGAGCCCCAGTGCCTGCTCGGCAGCCTCCTGAAACTTGCCTGTCAGTACACGCTCGTTGTCTTTCGAAACATAGAGGTAGAGGAGCGGCTGATTGCCCTCTTCGGCACTCTTCCTCAGCATGGTGGTTTTGCCGATTCGACGGCGGCCTGTGACTACCGTCAATCGCCCCCGTTCTGTTGTCTGATTCCAATTTGTATTGAGTATATTCAGCTCTTTGTCCCTGTCGTAGAATCTCATATAATGTCAATTAATTTAATGTGCATTAAGATAATTTCGATTGCAAAATTACAACTTTTTTCTCATTATGCAAAATAAATTATGAAAAACACATAATTCACCTTGCATAATGGTTGTTTTCCTTACACATGATAGGCTTGATAAATTTCTTCAATTCGCAGAATTACACTGTATCTCACCTCTTCTGGCGACAACACCACAAGGTCGGCACCAAATGAGGTCAGCTCGCGGATGAGCTCATAGTTCTCAATGCAGTCGATGGAGAAAAAGGCGCCCCCTTCCAATGTGGGATACTGCCTACGCAGTTCGGCTTCTTTTTCATTTCGATAGTGCTTCTGCGAATCGTGGATGGGCTTGGTGGCCACATAGTCCTTCGAGCGGTCGCTGACCCAGAAGAGGATGGTCTGCACGGGGCGGTCGTCATAGAGCGTCACTCCGACAATGTCCTCAAAGCGCTCATTCAGGTCGCCCTTGTATTCCACATAGCGACGGTCAGGAAGTGGAACGACACGGTCGATGCGGTCGAGCGCGAAGTTCAATATCTTGCCGGTATCTTCCGCAGCAGCAATCAAGTACCAGCGTCGATTGTATTCCCTGAGCAGGTAAGGAATGAGCACCGTATGCCGGTCTTCCTCGGGAGCGGCAAATGTATGGTAATGTATTTCTATCACCTGCTTCTGCGAGATGGCGGTGAAGAGCTCGCCAAGAAGATTGCTGTTTTCAAGTGGATTCTTGGAGAATGAGATAATTTGCCTGTCGGACTTGATATTGAGTCCTGCACGCAGCTTCTCCAACCCATCCATGTTGGGTAGCCCGTCGAACTGGCCGAGCAGCTTCATGGCTTCGCCAAGAATCTGCTTCTCGTCGTCGTTCATCTTCTGCTGGTAGATGGAGAAGGAACGGTCGCGATAGCGGTAGCAGGTCTTCAGCACCGTCTTGTTGGGGTTGGTCTGACTGACGTCGGAATGCTGGTATATTTCGATGTCGGCCAGGAACGGCTCGCCCTGGAGGTACTTCAGGTCACCCTGTATGGTGCGGATGCTGACGGTGGGTTGGTCCAGCTCCTCCAGCGCCTCGTTGACCAGGCGGCGCAGGTCCTCGGAGGTGTAATTCGCATATCTTCTGGCAAGGAGTTTGTCAAGTATCTTGTATCGTGTCTCGGCGTTTTTGTTTGCTGGCATGATGGGAATGTGTTAATGTGTGAATGTGTTATTGCGTTAGTTTTTTTTCTTTTCGGCAGCAAAAGTACGTTGGGGTGGCGAAGTCTATTTGCGTGCAAAGATATGAACTTTTTTTGAGATGACAAAAAAAATCCGAGGTGCGGGGCACGGATAGCACAGATTTTTGTATATGTTTGTTGTGTGCCGTGGTGGTCAGTAGATGATGAGGCCGACGAGGGCGGAGAGGAGGATAAGGGTGATGGGGGATTGGGGGAGTGAAAATTGAAAATTGAAAATTGAAACTTTTTTCCTGCGCAGGACGGAGAGGGTGAAGACGACGGCGAAGATGAGAAGATTGAAAACTGAGAATTGTGAATTGAAAAGGGTGACGGTGCCAGTGGGCGTTGGTGCGAAGGCGGCGGGGAAGAGGGAGAGGGCGGCGGCGGCGATGAGTCCGATGACGGTGAGGCGGAGGAGGCGGAAGATGGTGTCGAAGGGGGCCTGGTCCTTGTGGCGCAGGAGCCAGCGTCCCACGACGAGGATGAGTGTCAGGGGGAGGATGAGCACGGCCAGGGAGGCCACAACGGCGGCGGCGATGGCGAGGGCGGTGGGGTAGCCTTCGGCGATGGCGGCGGAGTAGCCGGCATAGGTGGCGGTGTTGATGCCCACGGGACCGGGGGTGATCTGGCTGATGGCCAGGATGTCGGCGAACTCCTCGGCGGTGAGCCAGGCATGGTCGTCGACGACGGCGTTCTGGATGAGGGCAATCATCGAATAGCCTCCGCCGAAGGTGAAGAGGCCGATGAGCAGGAAGGTGTAGAAGAGGGTGAGGAGGAGCATCTTATTTCAGTTATGAGTTAATAGTTATGAGTTAAGAGTTTTTTTTCTAATTTCTGATTTCTAAATTCTAAATTCTGATTTCTAAATTCTAAATTCTAATTTCTAAATTCTAAATGCTGATTTCTATTTTTATTTTTAGTATGCCGGCGGGACGCCGGCGCTCCAGTTTAGGAGTTATGAGTGGGGTAGAGTTTGGCATAGAGGTAGCCGGCGGGACGCCGGCGCTCCAGTTTAGGAGTTATGGGTGGGGTGGAGTTTGGCGTAGAGGTAGCCGGCGGCGAGGGCGGCGAGGATGACGAGGACGGGGCTGACGCCGAGGAGCCAGATGAGGAGTGCGGCGAGGAGGGGGATCCAGGCGGTGCGGAGGGTGACGCCGGCTTTGCGGGCGAGGGTGAAGACGGGTGCGGCGATGAGGGCCACGACGGCAGGACGCAGGGCCATGAAGGCGTGCTGCACGGCGGGGATGTCCTTGAAATGGTGGAAGAGGGCGGCGATGAGGATGATGAAGACGATGGGCATCACGATGTTGCCCGCCACGGCCACCAGCGCCCCTTTGACGCCGCGGAGCCGTTGGCCCACGAGGGCGGCGATGTTGGCGGCCAGGATGCCCGGCATGGTCTGCGAGAGGGCTATGGCGTCGAGCATCTCGGTCTCGCTGAGCCACCGCCGCCGTTCGACGACTTCGCGCTGGATGAGGGGTATCATGGCATAGCCGCCACCGATGGTGAAGGTGCCGATTTTGAAAAAAGTTGCAAAAAGTTCACAATATTTTGTCATGTTTGCCGTTCTTATGTGGTTTTTGAGGTTTCGGGGTAGTCCGATGCTTCAAATAAACAAAACGTGTAACGAATAAAAATATTGTATATGAACGTATTGTTTTTTAGTATTTTCATGGTCTTCGTGGTCGTCATGCTCGTGCTTGACCTCTTTGTGTTCCACAAGAAGGACAAGGTGGTGGGTGTGAAGGAGGCTGCGGCATGGACCGGCGTATGGGTCGGCCTGGCGATGGCTTTTGCCGTGCTGGTGTATTTCTTTGGAGACTGGATGATGCCGCCCGACGCCGAGATGCTGGCCGCGGAGTTCGGAGGCAGCGTGCAGGGCTACCGCAGCGAGATGACGCAGGAGTTCCTGGCGGGTTATTTCCTTGAGGAGAGTCTGTCGATAGACAATATCTTCGTGATGATCATGATTTTCGTCAGCTTCGGCATCAAGAAGGAGTACTACCACAGGGTGCTCTTCTGGGGCATCTTCGGCGCCATTGTGCTGAGGTTCATCTTCATCTTCGCCTTAGGCGCCCTGGTGACCAAGTTCTCGTGGGTGCTGGCGGTGTTCGGCGCGGTGCTGATCTACAGCGGTATCAAGATGTTCCGCGACAAGGGCAACGAGGAGGTGGACACGGCCAACCATCCTGTGGTGAAGTTCGCCTCGAAGCACTTCCCCGTGACGCAGGAGAACCACGGCCACGACTTCTTCCATGCCGGCAAGATGACGCCGCTGTTCCTCGTGCTGCTTGTCATCGAGTTCTCCGACATTGTCTTTGCTGTCGACTCCATCCCCGCCGTCTTCTCGGTGACCAAGAACCCCGTGATTGTCTACACGTCCAACATCTTCGCCATCATGGGTTTGCGCAGCCTCTTCTTCCTGCTGAGCGATGTGGCCGACCGTTTCTGGCTGCTGCACTACGGCCTGGGCGTGCTGCTGACCTTCATCGGAGTGAAGATGATTGGCGGCCAGTTCTTTGGCTGGCACATACCCACGCTGGCCTCGCTGGCGGTCATCCTCGGCATCCTCGTGGTGAGCGTGGTGCTGTCGATGCTCATCAAGAAACCAACGGCGGAAAACCGTGCATGATGTGACGGCGAATTAATCGGATTTTACGAAAGCTACGCGGGCCAATAATAGGCGAATTACTCGAATGTTTGAGTCAAAAAAACATTCGAGTAATTCGCTTTTAATTAATATGTGCAAGCTATTCGCTTAATAAGAGTAATTCGCCGTTATAAAAATTTGTAGATGCTATTTCAAGGACATCACCCGTTCGAGGGTCTGGCAGATGCGGGCGTTGGTTTCGGCTATCTCGCCTGAGCCGTCGACGGTGATGAGCATGCCGCTGACGCGGTAGTAGTCGAGCACGGGCTGTGTCTGCTCGTCGTAGAGCTCTATGCGGTGGCGGATGACCTCCTCGGTGTCGTCGGCGCGGCCGGAGATGGCTGCGCGTTCGTGGATGCGTCGCACCAGTTCGTCGCGCGGCACGTCGATGGCTATGATGCAGTCGATTTTGCGTTTCAGTTTCGAGAAGAGGAACTCCAGGGTCTGCGCCTGCTGCACGGTGCGGGGGAAGCCGTCGATGATGCAGCCTTCGGGGCGGTGGGGTTCGCCCTTGCGCTCGCGGTCCCAGGGGTCGACGGCGGCGTCGGGGTCGGGGAGGGGGGAGCGGTTCTGCAGGGCGCGGGCGAGGAGTGCCACGACGATGTCGTCGCCCACGAGGTCGCCGCGGTTCATGATGGCCTGTGCGCGCTGGCCCAGGGGGGTGTTGGCTGCCACTTCCTGGCGCAGCAGGTCGCCGGTGGAGATGTGGAGGAAGTCGAACTTCTCGGCCAGGAGCTGTGCCTGGGTGCCTTTGCCGGCGCCGGGGGCACCGAAGATAACGATGTTTATCATATTCTCTTTGTTTAGGTTTATTCCATATTGAAAATCTTGTACTTCTTGATGAGGATGAGGGAGAAGACGGTGGTGGCGAAGTAGGCGGCGGCCTGGATCCAGAGGGCCAGGTACTCGCTGCGCACGTCGGCCAGCGACGCTCCCATGGAGGATATCTTGACAAAGCCCTGCACGCCGGGCGTGGAGGGGAAGAGGTAGCTGAACCACAGGCACAGCTTCGGCATGCTGCATTGCGGCCACACCATGCCCGTCAGGAAAAAGAGCACCAGGCTGAAGAAGGCGAAGCAGAGCATGGGCGACAGCTTCTGGCGGACGAAGAGGTTGCCCATCGTCATGCCGAAGAAGATGACCGCCAGCAGGAACGGCAGCATGAAGACCAGGATGGTGTAGAGGTTGCCCAGCTGGGGCAGCTGGAACCATCGGGGAATGAACCACATGGTCATGATGATGATGGGGGTGTAGATGAGCAGGTAGCACAGCGAGCGTCCGATGGCCACGCGGTGGATGCTGCGGGTGCGCAGGCGCGCGGGTATGGCCTTCAGCGACCGTTTGTTCTCGCGGGCGTCGCCGCAGAGCAGGCAGATGCCGAGGAACAGCGTCTGGTGCACCACCAGCACGAACAGCGCCGGCAGGAAGAAGCTGCCGTAGCCTCCCGTGGGGTTGAAGGCCGTAATCTCCTCGTCGGAGATGGGTTGCATCTGTATGTGGGCGTCCTCGCCGGTGAGACCCTCCATGGCGTAGCGTTGCAGCTCGATGGTGTGCATCTCGTCGATGAGCACGGCGTTGGAGCCCAGCAGGGCGGCCTTGTAGTAGTAGAACGAGCTCATGTCGGCAAAGACGCCGATGCGGGCCGTCTGCATGCTCGCCAGCCGCTGCGAGAAGTCCTTGGGAAAGTAGAAGATGGCATGTATCTCGTTGTCCTTCAGCAGCTCCTGGGCTTCGTGCATGTTGCAGCACTTGTATTCGACGTTGATTTCCGGCGTGGCGTCAAGCTTGTGGATGAAGCGTTTGCTCTCCGAGCACACCGCCTCGTCGACCACCGCCACAGGCAGGTTCTCCACGTTCTCGGTCTTGTACATGTAGCAGAAGATGAGCGGGTAGAGTAGGGGGGCGATGAAGAAGATGAGCAGCACCGTGCTGTCGGAGAACACATGCCTCACCTCGGCGCTCAGCGCCGTCCAGATGTCGTAGAGGTTCATTCTCAGTTTCTTCATTGCGATGTGTTTTTACGGGTTTGCCAATTCAACATCGCCGCGCCGACCACCATCAGCAGTCCGAAGGCCAGCAGGGCGCAGAAGTGCGGCCAGCAGTCGCCGAAGCCGTTGCCGTAGATGGCTATCTCGCGGTAGTTCAGGAAGTAGTGACGTATCGGATAGAGCCAGCAGAAACTCTGGAACAGCGGCGGCATGCTCTCGATGGGGTAGGAGAAGCCGCTGAGCGAGAAGCTCATGGCGCTGTAGAGTGTGCATACGCTCATGGCCAGCGACGGCTCGTTGATGCAGGAGCAGATGAAGCTCCCGGCGCATTGCGCGCCGAAGATGAGCAGCACCGTGCTCAGCACCATCAGGCCCCAGCTGCCCTCCATGGGGAAGCCCATGAAGCCGAACATGATGACGTTGGCTATCAGCGCCAGCAGGCTGTACCACAGTGTGTAGGGCAGCATCTTGCCCAGCAGGGCGTAGAGGCCGTTGCCGCCGGCCTTCTGCATCCACCGTTTGATGCTCTTCTGACGGCGTTCCGTCGAGATGGCAAAGGCGGTATGCATCAGGGCGATGAAGGCCATCACCGCCGGGATGAGCGTCGTCATGAGGTAGATGCCGTAGTTGATCCAGGGATTGCTGATGTTGCGTGTCTCGAAGGCCACGGGTTGTATGAGGCCCATGATCTGGTCCTCGTCGAAGCCTTTCTTCCTCAGCACCTCGCGCTGTACGGCTCCCGTGGCCAGCATGCCCATGGTGGCCAACTGCTTGTAGCACAGCGTGCCTGCCAGCAGGTAGGCCGAGTTGTTGTAGAGCACGAACTTCGGCGCCTTGAACTGCAGCACCTGGTTGTACGTGCCCTTGGGTATCTCGTAGAAGGCGAAGATCTCGCCCCGCTGCATGGCGCGGCGTGCCTCCATGTGGTTGGTGTATACGGCGTGCACCTGCACGCCCGACGTGGCGTCCAGCTCGTGGCATATCCTGCGCGACAGGTAGCTCCCGTCCAGGTCCACCACGCCCACCGGCAGCCGCTGCGGCTGGCCGGCGCTGGTCATCGAGGCGAAGATGACGAACGTCAGCACCGCTCCCAGTGTCAGAATCACCAGGTAGCTCGGCTGGTTGATCACCCGCCTGCATTCCCTCTGGAACACCCTCATTATGGAATTCTTCCTGTCCACTTAAAACTTAAAACTAAAAACTAAACACTTAACACTAATCCTCCACTATCGCTGTCATCCCCGGGCGCATGCCCTCGATGTGCTGCAGGGGCACCACCTTGACGTCGAAGCTCTTCACGTCGTACTGGCCGTTGGTCTTGGTGGCGCGCCATGTGGCGTAGCTGGCCATGGCCTGCACCCTCCGCACCTCGCAGGGGTGGGTCTCCTTGCCGAGGGCCGGCAGGCGCACCTGCAGGGTGTCGCCGGGGTTGATGCCCTGCAGCAGGTCCTCGCGCACGGCGAAGAACATCCAGCTGTCGTCCATGTTGAGGATGCTCATCACGGGGCTGCCCGTACCGATGAGGTCGCCCAGCTTGGCGAAAATCTCCACCACCTCGCCGTCGCTGGGGGCGATGAGGTAGCTGTCGTCGAGGTAGCTCTGCACCTCGGCCACGGCGCCGCCGGCCTGGTTCACCAGGGCTGCCGCAGCCTGGATGTCCTCCTGCTGCGCGCCCTCTTTGGCCATGAGGTACTGCTGCTCGGCGGCGGCACAGTCGGCCTGGGCCACCTTGTACTGCGCCTCCACCTCGTCGAATTTCTGCGCGCTCACCACGCCCTTCTCGTAGAGGCCTTTCACGCGGTCGTAGCTCTTCTTGTACACCTCCACGGCGGCTTTGGCCTTCTGCCACACCTGGTAGGCCATCTGCTTCTGCTGCTCGCGGGCGCCGCCCTTGGCCTTGCGGCTCTGCGCGCTGGCGGCGTTCTTCACGGCTTCGGCCTGCATCATCTTGGCCTCCACCTGCGGACTGCTGATGTGTGCCAGCGTGTCGCCGGCCTTCACGCGGTCGCCCTCTTTCACATACAGGCTGTCGATACGGCCCGGCACCTTGTTGCTCACGCGGTACTCCGTGGCGTCCACCTCGCCCATGATCATCTCCTTGGGCTCGTGGATGGCAAAGATGCCCACCAGGGCCACGATGCCCACGGCGGCAATCACCACCGCCAGTCCCGCAAACAATGTCTTGTTGTTCTCTTTCATATTTCAATTTTCAATTTTCAATTTTCAATTCCTTCCCCCAGCGCCTGGCGGAGGTAGACCTTGCTCATCTCTATCTCTATCTCGGCGTCCACCACCTCGCTCTTGGCCTGCATCCAGGCCGTCTGTGCGGCCATGAGGTCGCTGCTGCTCACCATGCCGGCGTGGAAGCTCTCGTTGGCCAGGCGCAGGTTCTCCTCGGCATTTGCCAGGTTGCTCTGTGCCTCCACCAGCTTGCGTTCGGCCAGTTCCAGCTCGTAGCTCACCTTCTTCACCTGCAGCTCGATCATCTCCTTGGCCTCCTCCATCTGCCACTGCGTCTCGCGGCGCTTGGCCTTGGCGGCCTTCAGGCTGTAGAATCCGCCGGGGTGCAGTATGGGCACATTCACCACCACGCCGGCGAAGAACATGCCTTTGAACTCGTTCTGGAAGCCGTCCGTCACATGGGGGTTGCTCATCAGGTAGCCGCCGGTGACGGCGATGTTGGGCAGCAGGGTGCTGCGCGCTATGGTCACGCCCTGCATGGCCACGCTGTCGGCAATGCCCAGCATGCGCAGTTCGCGGCGACGGGCCCACACGCTGTCCATCTGTAGAGATGCAGCATGCTGCGTCTCCATGTCGACGGAACCATTGGCCGGAGACGCAGCTCGCTGCGTCTCTACATCTTGAACGTCGTATTCGCTCTCCAGCGGCATGCCGCAGCGCTGTGCCAGCAGCATCTTGGCCAGCACGAGGCCGTTGCGGGCCTTGGTGAGGTCCATCTGGGCCTCGTTGCGCTTCACGCTCACCTTGGT
This sequence comes from uncultured Bacteroidales bacterium, assembly GCA_937884485.1. GTDB lineage: Bacteria > Bacteroidota > Bacteroidia > Bacteroidales > P3 > Colimorpha. The sequence goes on along the minus strand of CALGCG010000052.1, from coordinate 900 downwards.
CAGGTCGCCCCGCGTGGCCACCTCGGCGGCCACCATCTCCTCCACGTCGTGGGTCAGCGTGTCCAGCAGGGCGGCATACTGCTCGGCAAGCTCCTTTTTGTGCTTCACGCTCACCACCTGCCAGTAGGCCTCGTCGACGCCCGTCAGTATCTCTTCCTTCTTCTTGTCGTATTCCATGCCCGCCAGCTCTTTGAGCAGCGCGGCGCTCTTGTGCAGCGCCCACAGCTTGCCGCCCATGAAGACGGGCTGCGTCACCGTGACGGCCCCGGCGGTCACGTTCCTCGTGTCCGTCGCCAGCACGTTGGCCAGCCGTTCGGCGATGAGGTTGCCCACCAGGGGCACCCCTTCGATGCGGCCTTGCTCCTCGCTGCTCAGCAGGTCCACGCTCTTCTCCATCCACAGGTAGGCGCCGTTGGCGCTCACCTTGGGCAGCATCTGCCAGAGGGCCACCTTCTCCAGGGCGTCGGCCTCGGTGCGTTTCTCGCCGGCCACCTTCAGCCCCTTGTTGGCCTCCAGCGCATGTGCGCGGCACCCTTCGAGGGTCCACACCGTGTCCTGGCCCTTGGCCACCGACCAGTGGCCACCGACCAGCGATACCAAAAAACTTACAATCAATAGTTTTTTACCCATTTCTTACTTTTCTTGTCGTTTCAAAAGAGTTTGCAAAAATACTAAATAAAAATCATCCTTTCACCCCCTTTGCTGTTAAATAATGTTAACCCCTTACCTTTCAAACAAAAACGTTTACTAAATCAATATTTTCGCCCCCACAAAAACCTCCCGCCTCGGTCCTCCCCGGTTCGCCCCCGATTCGTCCCCGGTTCGCCCCTTGTTCGGCCGTTCTTATATAGTTCCTATATCGTTCTTATATCGTTCTTATATAGTTCTTATATACTGTAT
>CALGCG010000051.1 GCA_937884485.1 uncultured Bacteroidales bacterium | reverse complement strand
CTATCACGGTCCGGCTGGTTCCTATTGCAATGTTTCCGAAGTCACGTTCTATCCCGCTCCTACTGATTCCACAGGTTTGAAGGGACGTATCATCGGTACACCCAATGGAGAGAAAGGCGATAAGGAACACGACTATACCAATGTCTATGACGGCAATCCCTCCACCTCGTTCAACTATGACCATCCCGACGGAGGTTGGGCGGGACTGGACTTGGGACGCAGTTATCCCATCCGACGTATTGTCTATACGGCACGCAACCGCGAGAACTATATTCGCAAGGGCGATACCTACGAACTGTTCTATTGGTCCCAAGGAACATGGCACTCTGTAGGTCGCCAAGTCCCGGACAGTGATTCACTTATGTACACTGTCCCCAAAGATGCTATCCTCTACCTGAAGAACCATTCGGGCGGTGTGGATGAACGAATCTTTGACTATCACGAGGGAGTACAGCGGTATTGGTAAGTGGAGAGTAACCCTCCTCAATCCTCCCAAAGGGTGCAGGTCATATCATTGACAGCTTCGTTCTCTCCCCTTTTTTGGGGGGAGTTGGAGGGGGGCTGTCCTTTTCTCCTTTCCTTACACCTTACAGTAATAATTCCCGCATTCCTATTTCGTTTCTATTTCATCAGAGGATGATGCTTCGTAACGGGTCGTTTTTTGTATATATATACAATAGACAAAGGCTGGAAGAGTGAAAACGGGAAGTGCGTGTGCACACATACCGCCAGCCGTGTGCACACGGCCGGCCGAGTTTCTTCAGACATAGCACTATAGGGTGTGCACATGGTCAATAGAGGGTGTGCACACGGACGGGTGAAAAGGTGCTCACAAGCAAACAAAATGTATAATTATACATCGGTCGTGCATAAATATACAAAATTGACCGCACGAGAATCGCGTATATGCACACGACTTTTCTTTCGAACGAAAATATGCAAAAATTTCAATCAGCCCGTAAATGACTGATGCTCAACCCTAGGATGAGGTAACATCAGCCTAGGGATGATGTAGGCTTAGCCATGGGATGATGCGGATGCAAGAAGACGTTTTTTCGATTTCCTTACAAGATGCGTAGCAAAATATTTACAAGACATAAACGATCATCATTCGGATGGCAAGCGTTCTTGCGCTCCTGCATCGGGTGCTTCGTCCTCCAGTCGGCTACGACCAAGGCGATCGAGGGGATAGAGGTTGAGCGCATCGTCCCTATGACCTGCACCAATGGCTTGCGACAGGGAGTCGAGGGAGAAGTCGTAGAAGAAAATGTCGGTGTCGATAAAGGGGAAGTTGGTGATGCGGCTCACGTCGTGTTCTACCGAGTCGCAACGGACCTCCACGTATCGGTCGCCCTGAATGCTATCGGCAGGGACATTCAGCAGGCAATGGTCGAAGCGGTAGTTGAAGGTGAGCGAATCGGGCGCAGAGGTGGGCCACAACATCAGTTCGTTGGAAGAATAGCCAGTGATGATGCAACTACGGAAATCGGCACGGGTGAGCGGACACCACTCGTTGCTCAAACTGAGGGCAGCACCGCGATAGGCCCAAGGGTAGAAGTTGGCAAGCGTCGAGTACACCACCTGCACATCGCCACCACGCACGCGGAGGCAATGGCCACCGGCATTGGTGAGTTCGGTGTTTCCCACCCACAAGCGTCCGTTCACGGCACTGAGGGCATCGCCCGCCACATTGTGGATGACAGAGTTTTCGATGGTGAGTTTGTTCAGAGCAGCATCGGCAGAGTCGCACCGTATGCCCCACCCTCCGCTATGGATATCGACAAAGTTCAGATGGTTGTCGTAGCTGGATGTTCCTAAGGTGATGCCTCCCCATTGGTTGTCCAACCGGTCATAAGGAAGATAGTCAAAGAGATTGTCAAGCCTGTCGCCACGGAAAACGATGGGGTGCTCCACCGAACCCTCGGCCTTCAACGTGCCATCCACCCGCATGAAGGCTTCGCTATGGAAATGGAGGCGCACGCCTTCGGAGAGGCGCAAAATGGCGCCGCTATCCACGCACAAGCTATCGTACACCACGTAAGGGCGCTCGCCGGTCAAGGTTGTGTCGGTGGCAAAGGAGACGCCACGAAGCACAATCATGTCCTGCCCATAAGCTTCGAGTTGCACCTGCTGGTAAAGGCCGCTCTGCAAAAGGAATTGGAGCGAATCGCGAAGCAAGAAGGGATTGTCCTCGTTGCGCGGGTCAACGGTGACTTCGACAAAGACGTAGAGACTATCGCCATCGCGCACCTCGACATCTGCAAACTCGGTGCCACTCATGCCATCGACATTCACGCGGAAGCCCGACCGTCCGCCACTAGCCAGACGGATAGAGGGAAGCATCAGCGACTCGCCTCCCCGATTATAGACCTTGAACAATTGGGTGCTGGAGCCGATGGTGGTAAATACGGTGTCGAACCTCACCGTGTCAGCCGAAAACTCCAACAGAGCCGAAGGGGAGGTGGTGTAGGCCTCCTCGTCATCACACGACGTGAACAGGGCTGAGTTCACCAAAGTCAGCATCCACACTGTTATCAGATATGATATACGAATTCTTTTACGCATCATTCATAGTTTTCCCATTATAACGAAAATTCGACGAATTTATTTTGTCCTTCCCAAAGCTTACACTATCTTTGCGCTTCCAAAAGAATTCATTTGATTGACTTAAAGACTAAGAATATGTACACGATTCAAGCCAACCCTACAGGGACACGAAGCATACAGGTGACAGAGAAAGACCTACAGACCATCGAAAAATATGCACTTTTCCAACATCTGATTGACAGTAACGGCATTGTGGACGAAAGTGTGTTGGAAAAATTGCGTCTCAACATCCGTTCGCTCATTGCTGCACAAGAGGCCGATTGCAAGGATCTGCTCGACCTTTGCATCGATGTTATCTACCACAAGGACATGAAAGCGTTCGGCCTCCACCAACTGATACTCCTTTATATCAAGTGGGAAGAAGAGGAAGAAAGTGAAGTAGAACAAATAGAAAATTCAGTATTAGAAGCAAAATTTGTTGCAAAAAAAATAAAAGAATTAATAGAGGATTATTGTAAGGAAGATGCTTCAAAGATTCAATCTCTATTTGATATTATTCAAAAATTCTAGTTTTCTTTCTACTTAAAATATGGTATATTCATATTATAAGGAAGGTATGAGTATGAAAAATAAAATTCAGTTAGCGCTACTATTATTGATAATCTGTATAAGTTGTAGTGGATGTAATGGAACAATTACAAGAGATATTCGACATGCAGGTTTTTCGGTATCCTCAACATTCGAATGTAGTAACTTTTATCCAAAAGATAAAGAAGATATATACTATGAAAAAATATTATATATGACAGATTCAAGATTAATAAATACAGAAGGAAAAATATATGAGTTATCTTTATCACAAAAATATGCAAACAATCAAAATTGTAAAATAGCAGATACCGAAATTAGAGTAAAAGCTATTTTAAATAATTCAATTGTAAAGGGAATGGATAATAAATACTATTATTTAGTAGGTGATAATAGTCACCCAAGCTATTCAGAAATTCCAGAAACTGATAACAACTATAAAATATATGATTTACTTTTAAAAGATGATGATATTGTAAAAGTGATGCAAGTAGATAGTAATAAAGGAATTTATTATATACTAAAAAAAGATGGTAATATTTATTCCTATGAAATAACAAAAGAAAATTATAATTCAGATCCCATTGTAACAACAATTACAATTGTAAGTGATAAGACAGAATATGGTTCTAGTATTATTGATTTTAATTATGCAGGAAATAGTTTAAACACATTTATTAAAACAGAGGACAAAATGATTCGTATGAAAGTTACTAATCAAAAAGAATGTGGAAAATTTGCTGATGTAGAATGTAAATATTCTTTACAAGAAGACCCACTCTTTATAAAATACCAAGATTCTATTATTTCATATAATGGAAGTATATTAATTACAAATTACAAGCAAATTTTTACTGTAAATTCATAAGGAAGAAGGATTCAAGGTTCCCTTCTTTTTTTTTATATGGTATACTATTTGCGAAATGAGGGATATATGTGAATGTAGCTGGTGATTGGAAAGATTATGAATGTATTGATGCATCATGCGGAGAAAAGTATGAAAGATGGGGGAACGTTTTTTTACTAAGGCCTGATCCGCAAGTAGTATGGGATAATGGAAATTTGAGAGAAAAATATCAAGGAAAGATAGATGCTATTTATCATAGAAGTTCAAAAGGTGGTGGACAATGGGAAAACCTGCATTCTGTACCAACGTCATGGAAAATCAATTATGAAAATCTTACTTTTCATATTAAACAAATGGGATTTAAACATACGGGATTGTTTCCAGAACAAGCCGCTAATTGGAAGTATATGATAAAAAAAATAGAAAATAGTAAACGAGAAATACACGTCTTGAATCTATTTGCTTACACCGGAGGAGCAACCGTTGCTTGCCTTTCTGCCGGAGCATATGTTACTCATGTAGATTCTTCTCGTGGTATGGTAGATTGGTGTAAAGAAAATGTAAATAGTTCAGGATATCAAGGAGACCATATTCGCTATATTGTTGACGATGTTGTAAAATTTGTAAAGAGAGAAATAAGAAGAGGAAAACATTATGATGCTATTATTATGGATCCACCAAGTTATGGAAGAGGTAGTAATGGAGAAGTATGGGATATTGAAAAAGATTTAAGAAACTTAATATCACTTTGTATGGAATTATTATCGGATAATCCTTTGTTTTTTATTATCAATTCATATACAACAGGCATGTCATCTACCGTATTAGAAAATCTTTTAAAGATGAATTTTAAAGACAAATATTCTGGAGTAATTTCTTGTGGTGAAGTCGGATTACCAATCAAAGAAAATGATTTAGTATTACCATGTGGTATCTATGGAAGATGGGAAAATAATGAGTAAGTTAAAAGTTTTATATGAAGATAATCATATCATTGTAGTAATAAAACCATATAATGTTTTGAGTCAAGGAGATAGTACAAAAGACCCTTCTATTATGGATGAAATAAAAACCTATATTAAAATAAAATATCATAAGCCAGGAAATGTATATTTGGGACTAGTTCATCGATTAGATAGACCAGTAGGAGGAATAATGGTTTTTGCAAGAAGCAGTAAAGCAGCAGCAAGACTTACAAAAGCATTTCAACAACATACTGTGGAAAAAAAATATCTAGCAATTGTTCATGGAAAGATGGAAAAAACTTCAGGAGAACTAAAAGATAAAATTGAAAAAGGAAAAGATGGAAAGAGTTTTATATCAGAGGATGGAAAAGATGCTATTTTAGAATATCAAGTACTTGATTATAATCAGGAACATGATTGTAGTCTTATATCAATAATATTAAAAACAGGAAGGCATCATCAAATAAGAGTACAGTTTTCATCTCGTGGGCATTATTTAATAGGAGATCAAAGATATGGAATATTAGACAAAAAACAAATTCACCTATTTGCTTACTCATTATCATTTCCACACCCCACAACAAAAGAAATTCTAACATTTAAGTATTATCCAGAAAAAGAATTAGATTGGTCATTATTCAATTTTGAATAATGATTTTTTGGAAAAAGCAAAACTGTAAAATTAGACATCTTTACAGTGTAAAAAAATGTATAAAAAATAAAATGTTTGCATTTGCAAACTTTTTTTGTTATCATTGTAATAGATTATATAGATTATAGAATAAAGGGAGTATGATTTATGGAAGAATTTTACGATTTCACATGGTTTACAACTGTTCCAGGTATGTTTATTACAGGAGGAGTTGTATTATTACTTATTGCTTTAATAATTTTAGTTATTACAGGTAAAAAATCTAAGAAGGAAAAACAAAAACAATTAGAAGCTCAAGCTAATGAACAACAAATGCCACAACAACCTGTTGTAGCTCAACCAGATATGAATGCTGTTCAACCAGTTGCTGTTGCTCCTGTTACACCAGAAGTAGCTGTAGCACCAGTTGAAGTAGCTCCTGTTGCTGTTACTCCTGTAATGCCAGAAGTAGCTGTAGCTCCTGTTGCTGCTGCTCCTGTTATGCCAGAAGTAGCTATAGCACCAGTTGAAGTAGCTCCTGTTACAGTAGAACCTGTAGCTCCAACTCCAGAAATAATGGCTCCAGTTGAGGCAGCACCAGTAAGTGTAGAACCAATTATGCCACAAATTAATCCTACACCAGTAA
>CALGCG010000050.1 GCA_937884485.1 uncultured Bacteroidales bacterium | reverse complement strand
CGAGAATTATCAGTGCAGAAGTTACGATGTTAATTAAGGGATTTGCGGCGTAATTACAAAGGCTGTTTTCCGCAATAATGTCAATACCTGCGTTACAGAAGGCAGAAACCGAATTGAATACCGATATCCAGATGCCTTTTGCGCCGAACTCGGGAACGAACACAAGCATATACAGGACAGCACCGACTCCTTCAATGATCAGCGTGCCGAACAGTACGTTCTTAACAAACTTGGCAAGCCCCGACATCGTATTGAGATTGAAGGCATCTTGAATGAGCAAACGGTCACCAATACCCATTTTTTTGTTCAAAAGAAGCATTAACCCCGACATAATAGTGATGATACCAAGTCCACCAATCTGTATCAAAATTAATATTATTATCTGACCAAACACGCTCCAAGTAGAGACCGTAGGGAACGTAACAAGCCCCGTTACGCAGGTAGAAGTTGTTGCCGCTCACCGCTATGTCCAGGCCTGCCATGCCGTAGCTCTCCCAGGTGAACGTGGCCTCCGTGCTGTCCAGCCGTGCCAGCCTCACCTGCTCCGCCAGGCAGGGTTCCAGACAGATGTCGTCGATGAAGAGTCTCGTCTCACTGCTGCTGCCGCCCACCAGCATCAGCGCCACGCCCTGCCGCATCTCGCCGAGGTCCACCACGTGGTGCTTCCATGTGTTGGTCTGCGTGAGGAAGATGGTGTCGCAGGGCTCGAAGGAGTTTATGTCGGCAATGTCGTCCATGTGGCCCACCATCAGCATGGCCCCTGCCGGGCGCAGCATGGTGTTGTACCAGAAGGCCATCATCAGGTGCTCGCTCCCGGTGCTGAACTCGGGCAGCAGGGCCACGGTGCGGCGCGTGGATGTGGCCGAGAAGCGCAGCGACTTGCCCGGCGACCTGTTGCGCTCGGTGCTCACTATGGGATATTCTCCCATGTCCGAGCGGCGGCGCCACGACGAGGGTATGTTGTTCAGTGCGTCGAAGTTTTCGCAGTATGGTATTGCCTTGGCTCCGGCGGCGGTCTGCATGTGCACCGTCTGGTAGAGGCATCCGTCGCCGTCGCCCGTGGGACGCAGGTGCAGCGCATAGTAGGTGTCGGGCGACAGACCCGTGAGGGTCAGGCTGTCGAGGCCCCTGAGGCGTGTGCCTGTGCCGGGGGCAAAGTCGGCCGTGGAGGAGGCCACGGCGCGGTATTCCACCTCCGCGCTGTCGCCCCGGAGGGTCTGCCAGGCCACGAGGGCCGAGGTCTGTCCTATGGCCCTCACCGTTGCCGTCGTCACAGCGTCGCCGTGCACCGCCAGTGCATCGAGGTCCCAGGCGTTGGAGCTCCTCAGGGCTATCACCTTGCCCTCGGGAACGGACAGCATCGTCAGGTGGCGACGCCAGCCGCTGCCGCCAACGAGGGTGTCGGCGGGCTCGAAGGTGCTGTAGGGGTTGGCCATGAATCCCACCTCCAGTGTGCCATAGCCATAGCCGTAGCATTCCAGCAGCAGGCTGTCGGTGGTGGCTATGCGTGGCAGTGCCACCAATGCCTGGGCGCCCAGGTGCAGCCCTCGGTTGCCCTCATACGAGGTGGTGCCCACGTTTGCCGTACCCTGTCCGCAGACCCATCCCTGGGGCAGGGTGCTGCCCTCCTCGAAGTCCACGCAGTAGGGTGCCGACACCTCGTGGGCGAAGGTGACGATGCTGTGGCGGTCGTAGCTGCAGGGGCTGTCGCCACAGGCGGGCGTCACCACCAGGTCATATTCGGTCGAGGCCGTCAGCCCGTCGAGCACAAAGGGGTTCTCCGTGGCCGTTGCCACGGTGCCGCTGCCCGGGGCAAAGCCGCGGGGGCCGTATTCTATGTTCACCGCTGCCCCGTCGGCCAGGGCCAGGGTGTCCCAGGCCACGGTGACGCTGCCGTTGGTGAGGTCGTACAGGCGCACGCTGTCCAGCAGGCACCGCGCCATCCTCACGTCGTCCACCTTCACCGTGCCCGCTCCCACGGCCAGCAGGGCCACATAGCGCCCTGTGCCGTCATAGTCGTGCAGCGTCACCGTGTGGCGCTGCCATGTGCCGTTGCCCTCGAGACTGTCCACGACGCTGAAGCTCTCCGCCTCGAGGCCATAGTCCATCACCCCCACCAGCAGCCGTGTGCCCACGGCGCCGTTCATGCGCAGGGCGAGGGTCATCTGGCTGGCCGTCAGGCCGTCGGCCAGCAGGGGCAGCACCGCCAGACAGCTGTCTACGGCGGTGGGCTGGAGGGTCAGGCTTCCTTGTGCTACGGTGGGCTTCACGGCTGTGGGCGTGAGCCATCCCGCCGGCAGCGTGGCGCCGCCGAAGGGCTCGTGCCAGGCCGTCGTCAGGCTCGGTGCCGGCAGGGTGGTCACCTGCAGCTCCTGCATGGTGTCGCCGGGGCAGCCTATGCGTATGGTGTAGGGCGTCTGTGGCTGCAGGCCGCTGAGTGTCAGCGGCGACACGGCGGAGGCCACCGTGGTGCCGTTGTATGTCAGCTCGATGTCGCCAATGCCGAAGCGCTCCCATGACAGCGTGAGTGCGTTGTGGGCGATATGGGTTGCCACGGGTGCCGTGGTGCCGCAGCCTTCGATGCGCAGGTCGTCGACGTAGCAGGCGCAGGCCTCGCTCTGCAGGCTGCGCTGCAGGCGGAAGGCCAGGCGGCGTCCCGAGCCGTTGTAGGCGCCGAGGTCCACCACCATCTCCACCCACCGGTTCGACTGCGGGGCGTGTATCGTGTCCAGCGGCACGAAGTTGCGCGTGTAGCGCCCCGTGTCGTCGCACACGCCCACCTCCAAAGCCACGGCGGTCGACGGAGCGAAGTACTGGAAACGGGCATAGTAGCCGTCGGCAAGGGATGCCCCGGCCTCGGGGGCGATGGCAATGCTGTAGTGGCTCCCCGTGAGGGTGCCGCTGTAGAGCATCAGCGACGCCGTGCCGCTGCGGTGCTGTGCGCCGTCGAGGTGCGGCCGTGGGCCGAGGTCATAGTTGTGCGTCGCCGCCCAGCAGGGCGGCATCAGCGTGGCGCCGCTGCCGTAGCCGTCGAAGGTCTCACTCCACGGCAACGCCACAGGGCCACAGCCCGTCTGGGCTGCAGCCGTGCCGGCCACCCCCGCCAAAAGGACCATTATTATAAAACGCAATATGCGCATTACAAAAAGGGTAACGCGCATATTGCAAAAATATTGTGTCCAATCCCGGAAAATCCGGAAAACCCGGATTCTCCGGAAAAACCAGGCCTTTAGCCGAGGCGCTTGAACTGGCAGGTGAAGTGGCGCATGAGCTCGGCCTCCCAGGTGATCTCCAGACCGCGTTTGATGCTGTCGCGACGGTCGTAGACGTTCTTCAGGGCGGCTGCGATGACGTCCATGTGGTTGTTGGTGTACACGCGGCGCGGGATGCAGAGGCGCACGAAGTCGTTGCCGCCGAAGCGGTTCTGGCGTGTCACAGGGTCGCGGTCGGCCAGCACGTAGCCAATCTCGCAGGCGCGGATACCGGCCTCGAGGTACAGCTCGCAGGTCAGCGTCTGGGCGGGGAACTCCTCCTTCGGGATGTTGGTCAGCACCTTGTCGCCGTCGACGAAGATGGCGTGGCCACCGGCGGGACGCTGGTAGGGGATGCCGTACTCGTCAAGCTTGTCGGCCAGATACTGCACCTGCTTGATGCGGGTCTCGACCATCTCGAACTCGATGTTCTCCTTCAGGCCCACGGCCAGGGCGTCCATGTCGCGGCCGTTCATACCGCCGTAGGTCAGGAAGCCCTCGAAGGGGATGCAGAAGAGCTTGGCGCCCTCGTACCACTCCTTCTTGTTGGTGGCGATGAAGCCGCCCATGTTCACCAGACCGTCTTTCTTGGCGCTCATGGTCATGCTGTCGGCATAGCTGAACATCTCCAGGGCGATCTCGCGCAGGGTCTTGTTCTCGTAGCCTTTCTCGCGGGTCTTGATGAAGTAGGCGTTCTCGATGAAGCGGGCGCTGTCCACGTTGACGGGCACGCCGTATTTGTGGCAGAGTTCGCAGGTCTCGCGGATGTTCTGCATGCTGACGGGCTGGCCGCCGACGGTGTTGTTGGTCACCGTGAGCACCATGAAGGGCACATTGCCCTTGTTCTCCTGCAGCACCTTCTCCAGCTTGGCCAGGTCGACATTGCCCTTGAAGGGCACCTCGAGCTGGGTGTCGTAAGCCTCCTTGACGGTCACGTCGATGGCGAAGGCCTTGCGGCTCTCGATGTGGCCCTTGGTGGTGTCGAAGTGGGCGTTGCCGGGCACCACCATGCCGGGCTTCACCAGGTAGGAGAACAGCACGTTCTCGGCGGCGCGGCCCTGATGGGTGGGGATGACGTACTCGAAGCCCGTGAGCTCCGTGATGGTGTCCTTCATGTGGTAGAACGAGCGGGCGCCGCCGTAGCTCTCGTCGCCCTGCATCATGGCGGCCCACTGGCGGTCGCTCATGGCGCCCGTGCCGCTGTCGGTCAGCAGGTCGATGTAGACGTAGTCGCTCTTCAGCATGAAGACGTTGTTGTGGGCCTCTTTCAGCCACTGCTCGCGCTGCTCGCGAGTGCTCTTCTTGATGGGCTCAACCATCTTGATTTTCCAAGCTTCTGCAAATGGAAGTTCCATAAAATAAATGTTTTAAATTGTTATTATGTTAAAAATTCGTGAATACATCCAACGACAGCCACTTCTGGCTCGCCCCGAATTGAAAAAAGAGAGAATTGCAGCGCAATTTCCTGTTTTCAATTTCCCATTTTCAAATAAAGTAGATGTCTCTCTTCTTGATGTTTAAGAAGAGTTTGTGAAGGGTCATATGAGGATTGTACATAGTCATACTTCGGCTGCAAAGATACAAAAAAAATCCGTACATGCAAAATTTAACAAAAATTTAACACATTGGCATCCTTGCCCTGCGGGCAGAGATCTCGTAGATCTTGTAAATTAATTCGCTTCGCGTAACCGCCGGAGGCGGAATAATTTATAAGATTTACAAGATCTCGCGAGCCGCAGGCGAGCAGGCGAAAAGATTCACAGATCTACCGACCCACCCGGGCAGGCAATCCTGCTTAACATAACCAGAAAAATCATGCCTGATTTTCAGCTTTTTAAGGCACCCCCTCTTACTCCCCTCTTACTCCTCTCTATCCCCTCTCTTTATACCCCCTTGGTTTTGAAAGAGTTGGGTAGGGGAGGGTAAGGCGGGATTTAAGAGAAATTAACATTTGGTTGCGGGGTCATTACGGAGTCATTCGGGAGTCATTCGGGAGTCATTCCGGGGGGCAGGGCGGGGGGCGAGGGGGTGGCTCAGGGAGTGGGCGAGGGGTGTTGTGAGGGGTGGCGAGGGGGTGGGATGAGGGGGTATCCGGGGGTGGGATGAGAGGGAGGATATCGATAAAAAGAGTTAAAAATTTGTAGTGTCGGTTTTTTTTTGTATATTTGCTCTTTAATCTGTCAGTTGAAGTGTTGTCTATTGGGATAATATTCAGCGCGATAGATAATGAATGTGATATATAAATTTGTGTAAAAAAATAAAATACTAATAAAAACCAGTCTAAAAAAAGACGACATACAGATGGGCAAAGTCACACGAAATATGAACCGGCATGTCATGACGACCGACAGGGCACGATTGCGCTGTGGCCGGGCGGGCAGGTGGCTGTTTCGTGCCGTGGTGTTGTGTTCGCTGCTTTTCCTGTCAGCCCCCCTCAGGGCGCAGGAAGCCGTTGCCGACACCCTCGACGAGGATTTTGTCATTGCCTCCGTCGTTGTCGCCGACCCTGGACAGGTCTTGTATTCCCGTGTGGGCCACATCGGGTTGCACATGCAGTGCCCCAAGCATCGTCTCGACTATGTGTTCAGCTATGAGTCGGAGGATGTGCGCCGCAAGGTGCCGGCGTTCCTGGCGGGTAAGTTGAAGATGGGCATGTTCGCCATCCCTACGGAGGAGTATCTGGAAGAATACCGCAGGGAGGGTCGCGGGGTGCGCGAGTACAGGCTCAACCTGCCCGTCAAGGTCAAGCAGGAGCTGTGGCGTGTGCTGGACAATCACATGCTCGAGGGTCCCAACCTCCCCTACGACTACATCACATACGGTTGCGCCCACAGTGCGCTGATGATGATAAAGGAGGCGTTGGACACCATCCCCATCGACTATGGTGAGTGGCCTGAGCGCTTCCACCGCCTCAACCGCCGTGAGCTGACGGCACGCTATATGGCCGACAGTTCGCCGTGGTCGTGGTGTTTCCTGAATCTCATTTCCAACGGGTCCATCAACAGCGACTGTCCGCTGGAGGACAAGCTGATCATGCCGCTCGACCTGGTGGAGGTGCTGCAGGGGGCCCGGGTGCTTGGACGCCCGCTGCTCGACAGCCAGGAGCACCTTTTGCTCGACGGGGCTCCGATGCAGGAGAAGGGGTTCGTCACGCCCTTGGCGGTGGCGCTGGTTGTGCTGGCGCTGACACTGGTGTGCCTGTTCTGGAAGAAGAACTGGATGGACTATGTGCTCCTGGCCGTGCAGACGTTGCTGGGTGTTGTTACCGTATACCTCGTTTTCTTCTCGTCGCTCTGCTGCACAGAGTGGAGCTGGCTCATTGTCCCCTTCAACCCCCTGCCGTTGCTGGCCTGGCATTGGCGTCGCCATTGGGCGCTGCCCTATGCCGGGATGCTCGTCGTGTGGGTTGTTGCCATGCTGGCCTGGCCGCATTCGCTGACCGACAGCGCGTATATTGTTTTGACATTGGCACTTGTGGTGTCTTATATCCATATTTATTTAGCTAAAAAAACGACAAAGATATGAACTTCCAAAAGAAACTTTCCATTCTGATTCTATTCTTGGGTCTTGCATCTTCTTCCGTGTATGCATACCAACAAAATTACTATGCGAGGGCCACTGCCACCGCCATAGGCCCCACCGGCGCGGGTACGGTCTATGCTGAGGGGAACAATCAGAACGGCACGCCGGGTACCACCAGTACCGCTGTGGGCAGTACCACCACACAAAGCGGGCCAATTAGTTTTAGTTTTACTGCTTCCTCCAACGAGGGCTATGACTTTATGGGATGGTCCGAGACAAACGATGTGAATGCCACTCTGGTATCGGAAGAAAACCCATACACAAGGAGTTATAATGCTTCCAACACTGAGGGAGATGGCAATGTCCCTGACTACAACATTTTCGCCATCTTCGCTGCGAAGCCTACTTTCTATTTTGCCGCCACGGCCACTGCCAGCCCTGCCGCTGGCGGTACGGCCACTGCCACCCCGGCTACCACCAGTGCCTATGGCGACCGATGGAACAGCACGTCGGCCACCGCCACCGTCACATTCTCGGCCTCGGCGGCAGAGGGCTATGAGTTCGTCGCATGGTATAGCGACGCAGGCCTCAGCACGCAGGTGAGCACCTCCACGTCCTATGGTGCCACCCTCACCTCCACCTCGACCAATAGCGGCAATCCTGACAGAACGACCCTCTACGCCAAGTTTGACAAGTTGCTCGACCCCACTTCCATCACGCCCAGTGTCGGAAATATTGAATTATGTATTGGCAGTTCGACGCCAGTCACTTACACTTTGGCGCCGGCAAAGGCCTACAACAGAGTCACTGCGACATCGGGCAACACCGGCATTGCCACGGTGAGCCAGGATGGCAACAATGTCACTGTGACGGGTGTGGCTGTGGGTACGACGAGCATCACCCTCTCGGCGGCCCGTATGGATGCGGCATCGCCCTTGACAGCAACGGTTGATGTCACTGTCCGTGCCATTTGCGCTGCGCCGACTATCAGTTATAACAATACCACAGGCAAAGTGACCATCACTCCGGCTGCGGGCACGTCGGTCTACTATACCACCAACGGCAGCACCCCGACTGATGCGTCGACGCCCTATAGCGACGCTTTCTCCGTGGGCTCTTCCGCCACCACCGTCAAGGCCGTGGCCTACCGCGACGGATACTGCCCCTCGGAGGTGGTATCATACACTGTCGACCAGGTGGCGACACCCACGATAGAGATTTCCTCCACGGGTGTCACCTTCAGCTGCAGCACCACGGGAGCAGAATTCTACTATACCACCAATGGTGACACCCCCACTACGTCGCTCACCCCGTGGGACGGCACCCCCATCACCGGCCTCGCCGACGGTGCCGTCATTAAGGTCATCGCTGTCGTGGCTGGCATGAATAACTCTGCCGTGGCCAGCAGTGTCTACTACACCCCCTCCGGCGTCAGCGGCGGCATCGTCACCCTCAACGACCTGGAGGACCACCGCTGGACCTACTACCAGCCGGCCTCTAAGTTGCCCGACGGCTACCCGGCCGCCTACCTCTCTTCGCCCGACCCCCGCAACGTGAAGCTCACCTACATGCGTGGCAAAGTGTCCGGAGCCAGCGAGGTGGCCATCTCGGCCATCGAAAGCGACACCATGATGGTGTACTATATGACTAGAGAGAAATCGGTCCCCGGCATGACTGGCGACTATCCCTACACCGTTATCAGCAACCCCTACAGCAAACGCCCCAGAACAACAGGCGCTACCGGCACCAACGGCTTCTACGGCTTTGCCGGTTGGAAGGTTATTTCCGGCGGCGAATACATCGCTGAATATGGTGACGGCCAGACACTCCCCCTCGATGCCACCATCCACTTCACCAACTTCGACACCTACGACACCAACGCCATTTCGGCCGACATCGTCCTGCAGGCCACCTGGACTCCAGCCACCGTCACGAGAAGCGCATCGGCCCCGACCTTCTCCGGCGGCACCTACGAGACCAACTTCTGGGTCTTGTCGGGAAATCCCACTGGCGCTGTCACCGTCCCGGCCAACAGCACCATGACGGCTCGCTATCCCGACGGTACTTCCAGCTGGGATGGCAATTTTACCCGCGCCATCACCGCCGGCGGCAACAACGCCAAAGTCGAATGGGTCAATATGAACAGCACACAGAACATTAATGCTGCGGGCTTTACGTTCACCATGGGCCGCGGCATCGTCAACTCCGGGAACGGAGGATATGTCTATGGGTGCCAAACAAACAAGCAATGCATTCATACCGTCAAAATAGAGAGCGGAAGATACAGCAGACTCTACCATCTCAAAGCCGACTTCAGTGCGGGCAATGAAATTGACCAACTTATGATTCTTGGCTGTGACTATGACAGAGCAAAAAATGATAATGACAAGTTGGAATTTGTCAATGGTATGTGGGTTGGTTACAACAATAGCTTAAATAGAGGTAACAACGACCTGTATGCCCGTGGCATCGTGAAAAGTGGAGACTTCAACACGCATGTGACCGTTTCCAATGGTTATACTGGCCAATTTGAGGAAACTGCCGGTGAGTTGTATTATTTCTCCGTTGCCGGTACGCAGAATGCTGGTTGGCGTTATTTGGTTGTGGAAGGAGGCCATTTCAGATCTATTGGCGGAGGAATTGACCAAACAAATACACAACAAACTACCGGACGCGGATTCGACCTACGAGTAAAAGGGAATGCACTGATAGATGGTTTCGTGCATGGGGCTGCCAATAAGTCTCCAAGTAGGGGAATACGTACAATGGTGTTTACCGGCGGAAACATCAAGGGATGGATTGCTGGTGGCGCCAACGGTACCACCGCGGCTGATGGAGAGTTGGAAGGCGCCACCTATGTATATGTCGGTGGAAAATGCAGAGTGGACAGCGAATCATCGACAAATGTGCTGAACCGCGCTGTGGGCGGTAATGTGTTTGCTGCTGGTTGCGGATATAGCATAACCAGTTCCTCCGGTCAGGTGACTCTGGGAACCAACCTTGTGTTGGCCGACAACGCTTATGTGGAGCGCGGTGTTTATGGCGGCGGCTCCTATGGTTACTGCTCGACAGACCAGACAGCCAACATCTTCATCACGGGCGGTGCCGTTGGCGGCAAGTCGGGCGGCGTCAACGGAACAACCTACAACGCCGACATCACTGGCGGCGTCTTCGGCGGCGCCTGCCAGAACCGCGGCGGCACAGTCAACATCTACATGAACGGTGGTTTGGTCGAAGGCGGCCTCTACGGCGGCAGCAACGCCTCGGGCAATATACAGAACAACGTCACCATGCACATCGACGGCGGCCAGGTGGGCACCACCACGCAGCATGCCAATATCCACGGCGGCGGCTACGGCTCCGCCACGCGTGTGCTCGGCAGCGTCAACCTCACGTTGGGCAAGGAGGACTGCAGCACCGTCATGGACGGCGTCACCGTCTACGGCGACGTCTACGGCGGCTCCGCCGAGGGCCGCACCAACGGCGACAACAGCCGCAACGGCAGCGCCGTCACCAACGTCACCCTCTACCACGGTACCATCTACGGCGGCCTCTACGGTGGCGGCCTGGGCTCCAACTCCAACCCCGCCATCGTCTACGGCCCCGTCGCCGTGAAGGTCTACGGCGGCAGCGTGCGCACCAACGACGGCAGCGGCGAGAACGGCTCCGGCGGCGTCTTCGGTTGCAACAACGTCAGCGGCACACCCATGAGCACCGTCACCGTGGACATCTACGGCACCGACCCCGCTCCCGACGCCAACAGCTTCGCCCTCTACGCCGTCTACGGCGGCGGCAACCGCTCACACTACACCGCCGGCGTCCCCATCGTCACCATCCACGGCTGCAACAACAGCATCGAATACGTCTACGGCGGCGGCAACGCCAGCAACGTCCCCGGCACCAACGTCACCATCTGGGGCGGCCACATAGGCAACGCCTTCGGCGGCGGCAACGGCTACAGCGTCACTGGCAACCACGGCGACGCCTCGGCCCTCCACTACAACCCCGGTGCCAAAATCACCTCCTCCGGCGCCCACCTCACCATCCACGGCGGCACCATCGACGCTGCCTTCGGCGGCAGCAACCAGTGGGGCTACATCAACGGCGGCATCAACGTTACCGTCGAGGAGCTGACCGAGTCCGCCAACGACCCCTGCACGGGCGCAGCCTACGCCCCTTGCAGCAACCTCATCGTCGAGCTCTACGGCGGCGGCAACGAGGCCCCGGCCGTGGACGAAAGCAATGTGTACATCAGCCCCGACGTCACCATCAGCTCGTGCGACATGAAGATCACCAACCTCTTCGGCGGCGCCAAGAACGCCAACCACGGCACCGACATCAACCTCGTGGTCGAAAGAGGCCAGTTCGAGAATGTCTTTGGCGGCAACAACCTGGGCGGCACCATCACCGGCAACGTCTCCCTCACCCTCAATGGCGGCACCATGGTCAACGCCTTCGGCGGCAACAACCAGGGCGGCTCCATCACGGGCACCATCACGGTGCTGGTGGACTCCACGGGCACCGGGTGCCCGCTGAAGGTGGACAACGTCTACGGCGGCGGCAACCAGGCTGCCTACAACCCCACCGACGCCACGGCGGCGACGCCTCTGGTCAACTTCGTCAACGGCACGGTGCGCAACGCCGTCTTCGGCGGCGGCCTGGGTGAGAACGCCAAGATTACCGCCAACCCCACCGTCACCATCGGCGGCACCGGCTCCGACAAAGCCATCGTCGGCGCCGAGAAAATCAATGGCGGCCAGGGCGACGGCAACGTCTTCGGCGGCGGCAACCAGGCCAATGTGCTCAAGGACGGCGCTGGCACCGGCAACACCAGCGTAACCCTCAGCGGCAACGTCGAAGTCAAAGGCAACGTCTACGGCGGCGGCAACCAGGCCGACGTCGAGGGCGACACAGATGTTAAATTACAATAGGTACAATATAATAATATAATAATAATATATTAACCCCCAAAAACCACAAGCAACCACCAAACAACTCCACCCGCTGAAAGAAAAGCCCCCTCTCGTGCCAGTGCAGTAACCACCCTGCACCACGCACAAAAGAAAAATGACTACCAAGAGCAAAGCTTCGTGAATCGACCGAGAACAATACAATAACGATACAAAAAGATGTCAGTCAACAACAATCGAACAACCCGTACCAACGTACTAAGGAAGTTAGGACGAAGCATGCTTCTTTTGACTGCCCTGCTGGCAGCGTGCCCCGCTGTGGCGCAGCAGTACATCATAACAAATGGGACCTATTATCTCACGCACGATGCAACCTCGGGTGTGGTAAGCACCGCGGGTGTCACGGAGTTCTCCCCGGCCACCTGCCTGTGGTCCATCAGCGGCAATTATATAAGGCCTGTGAACGAGAATGGCAACGTGCTGGGTTCTCTGTATTTGAGACCTCGTGCAAACAATAACAACTATAGCCTGAACACCAGTACTTCCACCGATTATGCTGAGTGGTATGACGTAGCCGACGGAGAACAGCCGTATTATAACCGTTATTTGCGGTGGTCCGGTTCCAATAATGCCTGGCAAATAGCCAACAACAACTCTCAGCGAGGGAGATTGTACCGTGTAACAAAAGAGACTGTGGTTGTCAATCAGCCAGCCACCTACAGCGGCACCCTTAGCGGCACCACCGCCCTTACCGGTGCCGGTGCCACCAGCACCGTCACCCCCACAGCCACCCATACCGCCGCCTATACCCTCAACGTCAACACCTATACCTACAACGGCGGGGAAGAGTTGGGCAGCACCACCACCGGCACCGTGCCCACACCCACCGCAGTCAGTCTGGCCAGCGGATGGAACCTCAGCTGGAGCCTCAGCGACGACACCTACGCCACTATCAGCAACAACGGCGTGGTGACCGTTGGGAGCACCCTGCCCGCCACCTATGCCACCACCACCGTCACCCTCACCGCCACCCGCACCGACGGCACCGGCAGCTTCACAGCCACCCTGCCCCTGAACATTTATGCCTCGGCAGAAGCGCGTGAGAATGTCGCCGGCGGTACGCAGGGCATCTCCGGCGGCATCGTCACCCTCAACGACTACGAGGACCACTCCTGGAGCTACTACAGCGATGCCTCGTTGCCCGCCCGCATGCGCAGTCTAAATCCCGCCAACGTGGTCATCACCTACTACGGCAACGGCACCAGCACCGTCTCCACCAGCTCCGACGCCGCTCCCGCACTCAGCACCTTCACGGCCTCTACCGACAACAGCGTGGCCGTGGGCATCGGCGAGCCGGAGAGCACCTTCGTCTACTACAAGACCCTGGAGCGCACCTCCGGCAGCGCCTATGGCAGCGCCTCCTACAACTACACCACCATCCCCAACCCCTTCAGCATCCGTCCCACCTACGGCACGGGCGGCACGCGCTGGCGCGGCTTCTACGCCTGGCGCATCAAGAGCATCAACGGCGGCACCATCAGCGGCAAGGCCGTGGGCGACATCATCGACGCCGAGGCCACCGTCAGCTTCATCCCCACGGCGGAATACGGCATGACCGTCGAGCTGGAAGCCCTCTGGGCCAGAGCCTATGTGGGCAGCGGCCTGCAGGCCTCCGTGGGCCGCGAGCGCAACTTCATCATCGTTTCAAGCGATGCAGGTAGAACCATGGACAATGTGAGGGTAGCCACCCCTTGCACCTACTCCTCCTTCTACCCCAACGGCACCAACGGCACCACGGCCGCCACACTTGCTGATCGTGCCACGCGCCGCGCAACCTTCACGGCCACAGCCGACAGCAGAATAGAGTACATGCTCCTCGACGGCAACAACTACAGCATGAGCGCCAACGCCAACAGCCTCACCCTCGGTCGCGGCATTGGCGCCACAGGCGGCACCTATTCTTGCTACACCTTCTCGGCCATCAACGCCAACCATTCAGAAGACCTCGACTTCACCGTACGCATAGAAAGCGGTGTGTACCACGATGTCGACCTCATGGCGGCCGGCAACACCTTGGAGGGTAGGGTCCACAATCACTTCTTCTTCGGCAGCGACTACGACCGCGCCAGAGGAGACAACTCCAAGCTGGACGTGGCGCCGACAGGAACAACTGAAATCCACTTTGCCACACCGAAAATTGACGTGGTCAACAAGGACAAGCCCGTGCTTGATATCGTGGTGAAAAGTGGAGACTACCAGAAAAACCGTTGGTACGACAACAACGAATCGGCCTACAACCAGTCGTTCTATTGCCACAGCACAGAGAACGCCTCTTATCCCGGTTTGGTAAGCATGACCGTCGAGGGAGGCCATTTTGCCAACATCAACGGCGGCCGCGGCACCTATACAGAAGGGCACATCACCCCCGACTCGTTGGCCTTCACCATGCGTTTCAAGGGCGGAATCGTGGAGAACTCCATCTATGGCGCTGCCTCTAACAACCCCACCTTCGGCAGCCGCCGCATGATTTTCACCGGCGGCGAGGTAAAGGGATGGGTCGTGGCAGGATGCAACGGTACAGGTGACGACAACAACGCCTACGTCACTGGCAACTCATACATCTATGTGGGTGGCAATACAAAGATAGGTAACGATACGGCCTCCCGATCCAACAACGGCACCCCTGGCGGCAGCGTCTATGGCGCCGGCCGTGGCAATGCTACCCACCGGGCCTCTATCACCAACTCGCATGTGGCTGTGGCCGACCATGCCGACATCATGGAGAATGTGTTTGGCGGCGGCTTCCACGGCTACATCACCGACACCTCCAACGTCTTCATCCTCGGTGGCACTGTCCACGGCAATGTGTACGGCGGCGGTAGCGAGAACAGCGATGTCAGCGCCTCGATACCCCGACGCATACCCAATGTGAACGTCATCATGACCGGCGGTCTGGTGGAAGGCGGTGTCTACGGCGGAAGCTACACCAGAGGCATTGTGACTGACCAGGTCAATATGTATATCAACGGCGGCCAGGTGGGTACCTCCAGCCAGCGTGCCAACGTCCACGGCGGTGGTCTGGGCCATGAGACCCGTGTCCTCGGCAGCGTCAACGTCAATGTGGGTACCGACTGCCACGCCACTACCGGCGCCGTCATCTACGGCGACGTCTACGGCGGCAGCGCCGAAGGCCGCACCAACGGCGACAACAGCCGCAACGGCAGCGCCGTCACCAACGTCAACCTCTACAGCGGCACCATCTATGGTGGCCTCTACGGCGGCGGCCTCGGCACCGCGTCCAATCACGCCTACGTCTACGGCCCCGTGGCCGTCAAGGTCTACGGCGGCAGCGTGCGCACCAACGACGGCAGCGGCGAAAACGGCTCCGGCGGCGTCTTCGGCTGCAACAACGTCAGCGGCACACCCATGAGCACCGTCACCGTGGACATCTACGGCACCGACCCCGCCGAGGCCGGCCACGAATATGCCCTCTACGCCGTCTACGGTGGCGGCAACCGCTCCCACTACACCGGCGTCCCCCAGGTGGCAGTCCACGGCTGCGACAACCGCATCGAATATGTCTACGGTGGCGGCAACGCCAGCGACGTCCGCGGCACCAATGTCACCATCTGGGGCGGCTACATCGGCAACGCCTTCGGCGGCGGCAACGGCTACAGCGAGGACGGCAACCACGACAACCCCTCCGCACTACACTATAACCCCGGCGCCAACATCACCGCCGACGGCACCAACCTCACCATCCACGGCGGCACCGTCAAGGCTGCCTTCGGCGGCAGCAACCAGTGGGGCACCATCGACGCCAGCATCAACGTCAGTGTGAGGGACTCCGTCGAGCCCGGCACCAACATCTGCACCGGGACCGCCTTCGCCAACTGCCCCATCGACATCACCGAACTCTACGGCGGCGGCAACAAAGCACCTGTCAAGAAAGATGACGGCAACTATATTGCCAGCTCCGACATCAATATCAACATCACCTCCTGCGACGCCAAGATAGCCAGCCTCTTCGGCGGCGCCAAGGAGGCCGACTACGAGGGCGACATCAGCCTCACCATCACCCAGGGCCAGTTCCAGAACGTCTTCGGCGGCAACAACCTTGGCGGCGACATCGTCGGCAATGTCTCCCTCACCCTCAAGGGCGGCACCATGGTCAACGCCTTCGGCGGCAACAACCAGGGTGGTACCATTTCCGGCACCATCACCGTCCTTGTGGACTCCACCGGCAACGAATGCCCGCTGAAGGTGGACAACGTCTACGGCGGCGGCAACGAGGCAGCCTATGCGCCCACCACGGCCACGGCCACCACCCCGGTGGTCAATGTCGTCAACGGCACGGTGCGCAACGCCGTCTTCGGCGGCGGCCTCGGCGCGGCGGCCAAGATTACGGCCAACCCCTCCGTCACCATCGGCGGCACGGGCGGCAAGCATGCCATCGTTGGCGGCACCCGCATCGACGGCACCAAGGGCGACGGCAACGTCTACGGCGGCGGCTCCCAGGCCGACGTCCTCAAGACCGTTCCGGGCAACGGCAACACCACCGTCACCCTCACCGGCAAAGCCACCGTCAAGGGCAACATCTACGGCGGCGGCAACCAGGCCGACGTCCAGGGAAATACGAATGTGGAACTGAGATAGAGATGATAATTAATAGTTTATAGATAATAGTTAATAGTTTTGAGGGTTGGAGAGGGTGAATGTTAAGGATTGAATATATGGAGAAACATAAAAATAATATCATAATGAATAACAGAATGCTACAGAAGAACTGCAGAATGGGAAAGATGGCCATCGTGCTGATGGCGCTGCTGCTGTGCGGCAGCACGCAGGCGCAGGTGGTGGTGCACGGAAGTGTGTTCGGCGCCGGCAAGGGTGTATATCCCGGCGTGGATGTGGCCCGCGTGCAAGGTAACTCCACCGTGGAGATGACTACCGGCACCGTGAACAACAGCGTCTACGGCGGTGGCGAATTGGGCGCCGTCAACGGCAACGCCGAAGTGATCATCAGTGGCGGCCATGTGGGAGGCAACGACCTCACCAGTTACAAAGGCTTTGTCTTTGGTGGCGGCTCCGGTACCATCTTTGACCCCATCTATGCCAATGTCAAGGGCAACACCCATGTGACTATCAGCGGCGGCTATGTGCACAACACCGTCTTCGGCGGTGGCGAGCTGGCCTCCGTGGGCACCTTTACCTTGGCTGCATCTGCCGATGCCGCGAACGACATCGTGGTCGGCGAACCCGTCGACTGTGCCAGTGGTACCGGCCGCAGCCTGGTGGAGATCAGCGGTGGCCAGATAGGCCACAAGGATGCCACCTTGCGCGTGGATATCGGCTATGTCTTCGGTGCCGGTATGGGTGTCTACACCGACCCCCATGCTGTGCACGAACCGGTCCCCTCGGCCGACAACGCCCGTTTCGGCTATGTCAACACCGCCGAAGTGCGTGTCAGCGGCTCGGCCTTCATCGTGGGTGCCGTGTGGGGTGGCAGCGAGAACGGACAGGTGCTCGACAGCTGCGGCGTCATCGTCAGCGGCGGCCAGATTGGCAACGGCTATGACTGGACGAACGAAGAGGGTAAAGGCCTCTATACTGCTGCCAACTGGGACGAAGCCATTGCAGCCGTCAAGGCCCAGGATGCTACGCGCATCAACACCATTGCCGGCCAGATGCCCGAGTGCTACCACTGGAAATACGGCCGTGATACCACCATCAACGGCACTTCCACCAAGCACTACCTCCCCTACGACCGCTATGCCTATGAAACCGGCGACACCACAGCCTCCTACAACCCCGGCGACGGCCACACCTTCTTCGGCAATGTCTTCGGAGGCGGCTCGGGCTACTATCCCTATGCCACCGACAATAGAGGCACGGGCGGCGAGTTCACCACCGAATTCTTCAAATTCCAAGGCCGTGTGCGCGGCAATACCTATGTGGAGATCAGCGGCGGACATATCCTCACCTCGGTCTATGGCGGCTGCGAATATGCCGACGTGTTGGGCGACTGCCGCGTGGTGATGACCGGCGGCACCCTCGGCCTACCGCGAACCATCGACTCCATCACCGACCACCCCGTCACCAGCTACCTCTTCGGTGCCGGTAAGGGTGACCAGCGTACCGAGTTCAATATGCGTACCAATGTGCAGAATGTCAACGTGAAGGTCAGCGGCGGTCTCATCTTCGGTTCCGTCTTCGGCGGCGGCGAGGATGGTCACGTGCTGGGCGACGCCAAGGTGACCATCGACAGCGCTGCCTGGGTAGGCACCTGGGGCACCTCGTATGTCGACGGCAATATCTTCGGCGGCGGCCGCGGATTCGGCGGCACGGCCTACACGGCCGGCTCCATCGGCGGCAACGTCGAAGTCAATATCAACAACGACACCGTGGGGACCACTCCCGTGAGACCCACCATGCTCGGCTCCGTCTACGGCGGCGGCCGTCTGGCCTCTGTGGGTTCCTACTTTGTGGCCGTTGGTGACCCCAATTATAGCCAGCTGCAGGACGGCGACGACCACGGCAATATCACCATCAACATCACCGGCGGCACCATCGGCAATCTCAGCGAGTTCAACCACCCCGTCTTCAACCCCGCCACGAGTTACAGCGTGGGCGATGTGGTGGCCTATCAGAACCAGATGTACCGTTTCACCAGCGCACATAGCGGCGCATGGGATGCGGCCCATGTCACCGACATTGTTCACACCACCGGCGGCAACGTCTTCGGCTCGAGCATGGGACG
Organism: uncultured Bacteroidales bacterium; assembly: GCA_937884485.1. Taxonomy (GTDB): domain Bacteria; phylum Bacteroidota; class Bacteroidia; order Bacteroidales; family P3; genus Colimorpha. The sequence continues at coordinate 5,149 of CALGCG010000050.1, read as the reverse complement.
CCTGTTCAAGCTCGGCGCCACCAATGAGACCGACCCCACCAGCTTCCTGCGCATCTGGCCCGGTATGGCCAAGTGCAAGAACACCGAAATCAACATCAGCGGCGACGCCACCATCTATAGTAATGTCTATGGCGGCGGCGAGCTGGGCTATGTGATGAAGAACACCAAGGTGACCATCGACGGCAGCCAGGTGACCATCGGTCACGGTGTGGCTACCGGCACCACCGACGCCTGCTACCTGGGCTCCGTCTACGGCGGCGGCTACGGCAGCGACAACATCACCCCACACATCAACGACACAGCGAGCATCACCTCCACCTCCGGCTTTGTTTCGGCGGCCATGCATGCCGGCCGCGTCTACGGCAACACCGAGGTGGAATTGAAGAACGGTCACATCCTGGGCAACATCTACGGTGGCGGCGAGCTGGCCTCCGTGGGACGCCGCTGGATGCAGATGACCTATGCCTACGACCCCGCAGACCCCTATAAATTCCAGCATCCCTACGATGGTACGGCTGCGACCTACAACTACGAGGTGAACGGCGTAACCTACACCTCCTACGGCTACAGCGCCAATGTGGGTAACACCAAGGTGACCGTCAGCGGCGGCAAGGTGGGCGAGGTGGACAATGTCACCGTTGGCACCCACCGTGTGGCGGGCCACACGCCTGGCCGCAAGGGCTCCGTCTTCGGCGGCAGCAAGGGTCGTCCGGGCTATTATGACCCCGTGCAAGGAGACCTCGGCTTCCACTACACCCGCATGGCCTATGTCGACAAGACCCAGGTCATCATCAGCGGCGGTCAGATTGCCGCCTCGGTGTTCGGCGGCGGCGAGAACGGCCACGTACGCTACGACGCCACGGTCACCATGACCGACGGCACCGTGGGCCTGGAACTCACTGCAGGGGAAAAAGAACTTGACGCGAATGGCGAAGCCCGTGTGGATATCTACCACGGCAACATCTACGGTGGAGGCCGCGGTATCGACATGACCCAGGGCGGCTATTTGGGTGAGGCTTCCGGCCAGGTGTTCGGCAACACCAATGTCGACATCAGCGGCGGCACCGTGCGCCACCACGTCTTTGGCGGCGGCTCCATCGCCTCGGTGGGCACCTACGTCGCCTACCCCATCGTCCCGGGCGACCACGCCGAAGTATTGACCGGCAAGGCCACCGTCACCATCCACGGCGGTGTGATTGGCTCCGACGGCATGAACAACGGCTTTGTCTACGGCTCGGGCCGCGGTGTGGCTTATAGCGGCTCCGACTTTGCCCACAAGGCCTTCGTCAACAACACCGAAGTGAATATCCAGGATGGCGCCGATGTGCGTGGCTCGGTCTTCGGCGGCGGCGCCAACGGCCACGTGATGACCGACACTAAGGTGAACATCAGCGGTGGCACCATCGGCTCGCCCATCAACAGCACCGACTGGACGCAGCAGGTGGCCCACACCAGCAGCACCTATGGCGCCGGCGACGCAGATGCCTATACCGGTGCAGCCGGTTCCAACCTCGGCTGGGTGATATACCCCACCAACAATCCCTCCGACCCCAACTATAACGACTATATGTCCCAGCTCGGCGAGAGCGCTGTGACCCACTACCACGGCAACGTCTACGGCGGCGGCCGCGGTGTGGACCGCCACGACGGCAACTTCAGCACCACCGCCGGCCGCGTGTACGGCAACACCAATGTCGACGTCAGCGGCGGCATCATCTACCACAACGTCTACGGCGGCGGCTCGATGGCCTCGGTGGGCTACTATAACGAGGTGCCCATCACCCCCCATTCCACCATCCTTAGCGGCGGCATCGCCACCGTCACCATCCGTGGCGGCCAGATAGGCACCACGGGCCACAACAACGGCCACGTCTTCGGCTCGAGCCGTGGTATGGCCGGCAGCGAATTCTCCCACTTCGCCTTCACCGAGGACACCTATGTCAACATCCAGAATGGCGCCGACATCCGCGGCTCGGTCTTCGGCTCGGGCGAGAACGGCCACGTGCTCAACAACACCTATGTCACCATGACCGGTGGCACCGTGGGTCGCCCCCTCACTGTGGCCTACACCGTGCTGGGCGACGGCACCGAATTGCAAACCGGCGAAGCCTGTACCAACGAGACGGGCTACGACATGTCCGTCATCTTCCGCGGCAACGTCTACGGCGGCGGCCGCGGTGTGGACCGCCACAACGGCAAGCTCAGCCTCAGCGCCGGCACCGTCTACGGCAACACCCACGTCGAAGTCAGCGGCGGCACCGTCACCCACAACGTCTACGGCGGCGGCTCGATGGCCTCGGTGGGCTCCACCCTCTATTTCAACGGCACCGACACCACCTCCTACGAACCTGTCCGCATCGGGACATCGGAGCCCCCCGTCTTTTACGACACGGTAGGCAAACCGGAGCGCTCGCACCGCTACAAGGACTCCTATGGCGAATACACCTCTCGCATCCCTGTGGAGACCCCCTGTACCTACAAGTATAAGACCAGCGCCGATGCTATCGATTACACGAGCGACACGCGCGTGGCGGACCCCGCGACCGGCGACTATTACGACTCTATCAAATACCGCTGGATGAATCCCACTACCGGCAACTATACCGAAACGAGCTTAACCTATTATGACGCTGTCGGCGCCGACACCATTACCGGTATGGCCATCGTCACCATCCGTAATGGTGCCACCATCGGAAATGCCGGCACCTATGTCGTCGACCGCAAGGGCTTCAATAACGGCCGTGTCTTCGGCGCCGGCCGCGGTATGGCCGGCGGCGCATATGCCGCCCGCGCCAACGTCTTCAACACCGTCGTCACCATCGAGGGCGGCACGGTCAACGGCTCCGTCTTCGGCGGCGGCGAGAACGGCCACGTCCTGCAGGACACCCGCGTCACCGTCAACGGCGGCACCATTGGCCACAACATGAATGCCTCCTATGCCGCTGTTGAAGGCATGGGTCAGCCCGCGATGGTGCCGGTCATGAAGAGCCGTATGGCCAACGTCGGCAACGTCTACGGTGCCGGCCGCGGATGCGACCTGGCTCATGACGGAACCTATTCCATGAGCGCCGGCTACGTGCGCGGCAAGACCGTGGTCACCGTCAACGGCGGCACCATCCACCGCAACGTCTACGGCGGCGGCTCCATGGCCATTGTGGGCGACTACGGCCTCAATGGCACCGAAGACCACATCCAAAACGCCAACTCCGGTTTGGCCACCGTCAACATCCACTCCTCTGTGGGCGACGCGGACGACAACGTGGGCTTCGGCGGCAACGTCTTCGGCTCGAGCCGCGGACGCGCCAACGACCCCTCTAACCCCGATTTCGACTTCGCCGATATGGCCTATGCATTCAAGACCCAGGTCAACATCGGTAACGATGCCGGCGACGAGACTCTCACCATCTACCGCAATGTCTACGGCGGCGGCGAAGCCGGCCACGTGGACTACGGCGGCACCACTGTCAACATCAAGAGCGGCACCGTCAAGGGCAACGTCTTCGGCGGCGGCATGGGCGCTTCCACCTCGCCCACGGCAGGTATCGTCGACGGCAACACCCAGGTCAACATCGGCCTCGAGGCGCAGAGCTCCAACAATGTCGTCATCGGCACCGCCGGCGACGAGAACACGGGCAATGTCTTCGGCGGCAACGACGCCGGCTCCTCGCCCTTAGGCACCATGCAGGTCGACATCTGGCGCACGGCCCACGACGCCACCAACGCCTGTCCCACCGTCACGGGCCTCGACTCCGTTGCCAAGGCCGCCTACCTCAACGAAGGCGCCGCCTCGCCGGCTGCCAACTACGCCCTCAAGGCCGTCTACGGCGGCGGCAACCGCGCCAGCACCCTCACCGGCGACAAGACCAAAGACGGCAACGGCAACCCTGCCAACGTCCTCAACGACAAGTATATCACCCAGCGCCTCACCAACCCCGCCTGGCCCGTCCCGCTCACGCGCCTCTCCAAGGTCATAGTGCACTACTGCGACGAGAACACCGTGCAGTATGTCTACGGCGGCGGCAAGGCTGCCAACACCTATGAGAACGATGTCACCATCGAGGGCGGCCGCGTCTACCGCGCCTTCGCCGGCGGCGACGGCTCCGAACCCGGCACCAAGTCCGACGTCGAGACCAACGTCGCCATCAAGGTCCAGGGCGGTATCGTCTACCAGGTCTTCGGCGGCTCCAACACCAGCGGTGTCATCAACGGCACCACCTCCATCAACCTCACCCCCGTCAGCCCCTGCGAACTCGTCAACGGCGAGACCTTCGGCGGCGGCAACGAGGCCATGGGCAACGGCGGCACCATCGACCTCACCTGCGGAAGCTCCTTCATGAACTTCTACGGCGGCGCCCGCAACGCCATCATCAACGGCAACATCGTCCTCAACGTCCGCGGCGGCGAATACGACACCATCTTCGGCGGCAACAAGGACGGCGGCAGGATCACCGGCAACGTCACCGTCAACTTCACCGGTGGCCAGACCAAGTGCCTCTTCGGCGGCTCCAACAAGGGCGGCAACATCGAAGGCACCATCAACGTCAACGTCAACATCCAGCCCGACCCCTCCTGCCCCGACGTGCGCCTCGACTACGTCTACGGCGGCGGCAAGGACGCCTTCTACCGTCCCACCGACACCACCATCGCTTCGCCCGTGGTGCGCATCATCCACGATACCATCACCAAGGACGTCTTCGGCGGCGGCCTCGGCGAGACGGCCATCGTCAGCGCCAACCCCCTGGTGGTCATAGGCACCGACACCTGCTCCAAGGCCACGCCCTACGCTGTGCGCATACGCAACAACGTCTACGGCGGCGGCAATGCTGCCCCCGTCCACGGCAACCCCTTCGTGCAGACCCTCAGCGAGGGCAACAAGTGCGTCACCACTGTTAGCGGCAACGTCTACGGCGGCGGCTACGGTCCCACGGCCGTGGTCAACCCCACCAAGCCCGCCGTAGCCCCCGGCTACGGCACCGGCAAGACCACCGTCGACATCCGCGGCAACCGCACCACCATCGAAGGCAACGTCTATGGCGGCGGCAACGCCGGCATCGTCAACGGCGACACCGACGTCATCATCGGCGACTACGAATAGAGTTAAGAGTTAATGTAGAGACGCGGCATGCCGCGTCTCCCGCCCTGGAGCGCC